>JBOGOE010000257.1:0-9645 GCA_050747445.1 Candidatus Polarisedimenticolia bacterium
GGGCGGCGCCGCGCTGCGGGCCGAGCTGGAGGGCGCCCGCGATCGCCAGCAGGGCGGCGGCCCCGGCGCCGGCTGCGATCCGGGTCATCGGGCCTCCACGCTGGCGGCCACCGGCCCGTCGGCCCTGGCGGCCACGCCGGGAGCGCTCCGCGTCAGGTCGATCACCAGGTGTCGCGGCTCGATCGCTTCCACGACCTGCCGCGTCTCCTCCCCGCCCTTCCCGATCACCACGACCTCGGCGTGATCCAGGAATCGGCCGACCTCCCCGCACATCAGGGAGGCGATGTGGGGGATCTCCTCCTCGATGTAGCGGCGGTTGGCGCCCACCAGCCGCGCCAGCATGACGCTCCGGTCGAGGATCCGCAGATCGATCCCCTTGCCGATCAGGGTCTCCGCCAGTCCGACCAGGGGACTCTCGCGCAGGTCGTCGGTCCCCGGCTTGAACGACAGGCCGACGAGGCCGACCCGCCGGCGCCGGGTGGCGAGCACCGCCCCGACCGCGCGGCGGATCTGTCCTTCGTTCGACGGCAGGATCGCCGACAGGAGCGGAATCGCAAGATCGGCCTCCCGGGCGGCGTGCAGGAGCGCGCGCAGATCCTTCGGCAGGCAGGAGCCGCCGAACGCGAAGCCGGGACGCAGGTAGGCCTCCGACACGTTGAGCTTCCGGTCCATCAGGACGATCCGCATGACCTCCCCGGGATCGACCCCGAGCGCCTCCGAGACATCGCCGACCTCGTTTGCGAAGCAGACCTTGAGGGCGTGGAAGGCGTTCGACACGTACTTGATCATCTCGGCGGTCTCGATGGTCGTCCGGACGAACGGGGCCTCCACCCCCGCGTAGAGGCACCGGATCAGCGCGGCGGTCTCCTCGTCGCGGCAGCCGGCCAGCGTGAAGGGGGGATGGGCGAAATCGCCGAGCGAGGTCCCCTCCCGCATGAACTCCGGGTTCACCGCGATCCGGGGCGCGGCCTCGCCGGCCTCGCGGAGCGCGGGGAGGAGCAGGCGCCTGGTCGTCCCCGGCAGGACGGTGCTCCGCAGGACCACGGTGTACGGCCTGGGGTGCGCGCGGAGCGCCCGGGCGATCTCGCGCCCGACCCGCTCGACCGCCCCCGGATCGATCCGGCCGCCCGGCCCCCCCGGTGTCCCGACGCAGACGAGCGCCACCTCCGAGTCCCCGACCGACCCCGCGGCATCGGTCGTGGCCCGCAGCCGTCCCGAACCCACGACCTCCGGAAGCAGATCCGCCAGCCCCGGCTCGATGACCGGGGGGGTCGCGTCGTTGAGCATCGACACCTTTCCGGGGTCGACGTCCACGCCGATCACCCGGTGGCCGGCCTTCGCCAGGCAGACGGCGGTGACGCAGCCGACGTAACCCAGGCCGAAGACGCTAACCCGCATGCTGGGGCACCTCCGGACTCGGACCCGGCGCCGGCGGAGCGATCCGCGCCGCCAGGCTGCCGACACAGGTCTCGAGCAGCCGGTAGCAGCACCGGACGTCCTCCGCCCCCCCGGTGAACGGGTCGGCGATCTCGACCGCCCGCCCGCCGCGCGCGGTCCCTGCGCTTCCCATCAGCCGGACCCGGTCCGCGATTCCGGGATGGCGGGTCAGGATCTCCGCCTGGTTGATGGTGTCCATCGCGAGGATCAGGTCGGAGCACCGGACGAGATCCGGCGTCAGCGGCCGGGCCCGGTGGCCGCGGAGCGACACGCCGAACTCCGCCGCCACCATCTCCGCCCGGCCGTCGGCGCTCCGCCCGGGCTCCGCGTGCAGGCCGGCGGAACGGACCGCGATCGTCCCCGCCCCCAGCTCCGCGAGCCGCCGGCGCATGAGGGCCGCCGCCATCGGGCTGCGGATGATGTTTCCCTGGCAGACGAACAGCAGCGACCGGACCGGCGCCCGCGGTGGGATCGGGCCCCCGGTCCCGGGCCCCAGGAGACGGGCGATCTGGAGCCGCCAGTAGGTCCGTCGCGCGGGCGGCCCCAGCCGGAAGCTCGCGCGCAGCGTCCGCATGACCGCCGGGTGGACCGCCCGCCGGGCGAGGGTGGCGGCGCCCCGGGCGGCGACGGTCATCCGCGGAGCGCCGGACGGAACCGCCTCCCGCAGCCGGCTCTCGAATTCACGGCCCACCTGGTGCCAGGAGTAGCGGGTCTCGACCAGCCGCCGTCCCGCCTCGCCCAGCCGCCGGCGGCGATCCGGATCGCGCAGCAGCGCCACGATCTCTCCGGCAAGACGCTCCGGGCCGTCGGCCTGCACGAAGTGGACACCGGGGGCGAGCGGCAATCCCTCGGCGCCGATCGTCGTCGAGACCACCGCCTTCCCCATGGCGAGCGCCTCGAAAATCTTCAGCCGCGTTCCCCCGCCGATCCGCAGCGGCACCACGCAGACGGCCGCGGCGGCGAGGTACGGGCGGACGTCCCCCACCGTACCGGTGACCCGGACACCGGCCGCGGCGCCGGCCGCCCGGAGCCGCGGCGACGGGTTCCTCCCGACGACATCGACCAGGACGCCCGGCGCCTCGCGGCGGAGGCGCGGCAGGACGGCGTCGATGAAGTAGCGCACCGCGTCCTCGTTGGGATGCCAGTCCATCGAGCCGGTGAGCACCAGCCGCTCCGGCTCCCCGGCGCCGGGGCGGGGGGCGAAGCGCCCGGTGTCGACGCCGGTGGGAACGGCGCGGATCGCGGCCCCCGGCGCCAGCGCCCTCAGGAGGTCGCGGTCGGTGTCCGACACGGCCAGCGTCAGGCGGGAGCGCGCGCAGACGCGGGACTCGGCCCGGCGCATCTTCCGCCACTCGATGGCGAGGAGGAGGCGGCGGAGGAGCCGCGGCTCGACCCGCGCGAGGCGCTTCCAGATCAGGTGCTCGACGTTGTGGGCGAAGAAGACCAGAGGCACCGGTCCGTCGTGCGGCACGTTCACGGTCGCGCTGAGGAAGTCGGCCACGCACAGATCGGCCTCCCCCGACGCGAGCCGCCGCCGCGTCTCCCGGGTCAGGGAGGCGCAGCGGAACTTGCGGAGATCGACGGGGAGGGGGGATGCCCAGGAACGGAGCAGCGCCGCCGCGAACCGGAGGCTGAGCCGCTTCGGGATGACGAAGGGGAGCGACACCACGCCCTCCAGATCAGGGAGGGCGGCGGTCATCCCTGCGGGGTCGTCGTCCGGCCCGTGGGTGGTGAGGAGGGTGACCCGGTGGCGGCGCGACAGCTCGGAGAGGATGTGAAAGCTCCGCAGCCGGCCGCCGGTGTCGAGCGGCCACAGACCGCCCACCTTGACCCAGAGGATCCTCATGCGCCCCCTCCGGCCCGCCGGACCGTCCCGGGACGCCGCCGGGAGAGATCGGGCCGCAGCCGCGGGAGACCGCGGAACAGCGCGCCGCCGATGGCGGCCACGAACGGCAGCGGATCGCCGGGCCACAGATCGTCGTAATGCACGTTCCGGCCGGTCGGTCTCATGAAGTCGAGGATCGCCCGCCCCCGCGTCGGGAAGCTCTCCTGCCATCCGGCGGGCCGCCCCCGCAGGACCGCCAGCAGCTGCCGCGCGTCGCCCGCGAGCCAGCGGCACCGCACACCGGTGCGGAAGTCGAGGCATTCCGGACAATCGCCGTCCAGCGCCAGCCGGTAGAGGAGGAACGGGAAGTCGACGCCGGCCGCCACCGCGAGGGGCAGGGAGTTCCAGAACCGTCCGTTGATCTCCATCAGCTTCGGGAGGCCGTCGCGACGGTCCCGCTTGAACTCGACCATCGCCACCCCGTGCCAGCGCAGCCCCTCCAGGAGGGCGCGCGCCGCGGCGGCCATGTCCGGCGGCGGCGCGATGCTCTCGCGGAGCGTGCTGCCGGAACCGGTCGGCCGCAGCATGCGCAGCCGGCGGTGCGCGAACAGGGCCTTCACCGTGCCCTGCCGGCAGAGGGCGGAGACTCCATACCCCTCCCCCGGGATGAACTCCTGGACCAGCGGCCACGGCGCGCGGGCGTGGACCGCCCGGTAGCGGGCCTCCAGGTCTTCGGGGCGGAAGCAGTACTCCACCGGACCGCCGGACGCGATCCGGCCGTCGGAGGTGATCCGTTCCGAACGTCGCGGCTTGATCACGGCCGGCCACGTCAGCCGCCCGCGGAGCGCCTCGAGATCCCGCAAACCCGCCGGGACGCAGGTCCGCGGGATGGGGATCCCCATCGCGGCCGCCAGGTCGAGCGTGGCGCGCTTGTCGAATGCCGTCTCCAGGGTCGCGGGTGGCGGCAGCGGCGCCACACGCACGCGCGACGCGATCCCCTCCCGGCCGGTGTCGATCGCCATCAGGGTTCGCTCGGTCATCGGCATGAGGAGGGCCGGCCGGAACCTCTCGACGAGGCGCGCCAGCCCGATCCGGAAGGCCCCGATGCCGCCACCGGCGTCGGGGTAGACGCCCCGTGCGGCGCAGTAGCGGCTGAACAGCCCCATGGAGGTCCAGGCGGTGTCCGCCGCCGCGACGCGGATCCCGCGCCGGCCGAGCGACCGGATGACCGCCAGGGCGTGATTCCCCCCCGCGTCGGTGACCAGGACGTCGATCCGCCTCATGCCGGTCCGCCTGCCGCGCGCCACGGCGCCGGCGCATCGACCTGCTCCTCGCGCGTCACCAGACGCTGCCAGAGCGATTTCACCGGGCCGACCCAGTCGTAGGCCCCCGCCAGCTTGCAGCGCAACCGGAAGGGGCCGTCCCCCTGCTCCACCGGAATCCGCTTCAGGGCCAGGAGGTCGGCTCCCCGTCCGTTGGTGCCGACCACGGTGGTGCAGGCGCCGCGATAGCCGGCGCGGCGCAGGAGCCCGGCGGTGCCCGGACCGAAGTCTCCGTAGGCGCGCGAGCCGAAAGGGTAGGCGAACAGCTCCACCGGCACGCCGAGGCGCCGCTCCAGGACCTCCCTGGATCCGCGCGCCTCACGTTCGATGTCCGCCGGTTCGAGACGGCCCAGCGAACGGTGCGACATGGAGTGGGAGCCGATCTCGAAGGCGCGATCCCGGAGCTGCCGCGCCTCCTCCCAGGAGAGCTGCAGCCACTCGTCCGGCATGGTCACGCCGCCGCCGGCGGCCGCCGCCAGGTGCGGCAGCAGGCGGTCCGTCCCGAGCGCCCCGGCGATCAGGAAGAAGGTGGCGGGAAACCCGTGCCGCTCCAGGACCGGACAGGCGCCGGCCATCTGGCCGCGCAACCCGTCGTCGAAGGTGACCACGGCGCGCTTCGTCCGGCTCCGGAGGGTTCGCTCCTCGAGCCGGCGGACCAGTTCTCCGAGGGAGATCACCTCGTAGCCGGCCGCCGACAGGACGCGCATCTGCAGGGCGAAGCGCTCCGGCGACACGGCCCCGCCTCCCGGTCCGGGCCCCGGAAGAGGCCGGCCGATCTGGTGGTACATCAGGATCGGCACCCTGCCGCCGCGGCCCGGCCGAACGAGGAGCCGGCACACCGGATACAACAGCGCCGTGACCAGGCGCTCGAGGACGGTGAAAACCCCACGGACGGCGTGTCTCGGAACCATCGCTGCTCCTCGCCCCACGATGCCGCGACCCGGCCGCCGCGGGAAGCGGGTGATCCCCGGTTTCAGGCTGCGGGAATCCCCCGAGCCCCGGATTCCGCGCGGACCGCGACGGGCGATGGCGCCGCGCGGCGCGCCTCATCACCACAGCGGACCGAGGCCGCGGCCTCGCCGTCCAGGAAGATCCGCTGCCACAGCTCCAGGTTGAGCAGGCTCCAGAGCCGATCGCCGTGGTCGGCGGCTCCCGCGTCGTGCTCCCGCACCAGGCGACGGAGGGCGGCGGGCTCGAAGAGGCCGCGAGCGAGCGCCCGGGGCCCCAGCACGAAATCCTCGACGACCTTCCGGAACGGCCCGCGCAGCCATCGCCCCACCGGGACGGGGAACCCCATCTTCCGCCGTGCCAGGACGGCGCGCGGCACCAGGTCCTGAAGCGCCCTGCGGAGCACCGCCTTGGTCCGGAGTCCGCGGAGCTTGTAGCGCCCCGGGGTGGCGACGACGTGCTCCACGAACTCGTGATCCAGGAAGGGGACGCGGCTCTCGATCGAGGCCGCCATGCTCATCTGGTCCTGCTTCATCAGGAGCTCCACGAGATGGCCTTGGAGATCGACGTGGCTCATCCGCTCCAGGATTCCGCCCGGGGCCTGCGCGAAGCGGCGCAGGGCATCGGCGTACGGATCGCGCGCCGCCAGAAGCTCCGGCCGTGCCAGCAACCGTCGCTGCAGGAGCTCCGGGAAGACCGCGAAGTTCTCGAAGAACCTGGAGCGGGGGCCGGGTGGGAGGGCCAGGAAGGTCCGGTCCGAGTAGCGGCGGAGCGTCCGGGGCAGCGCCCGTGCGGCGCGCCGCAACCCGCCGCGCACCGCCGCCGGGAGCAGGCGGTCGTACGCGCTCCCGAGACGCTCGTTCCAGGCGGTCACGCGGTAACGGTTGTAACCGAGGAACAGCTCGTCGGCCCCTTCGCCGGTCAGCACGACCTTGACGTGGTCCCGCGCCAGACACGCCACGAAATAGAGCGGCACGCTCGAGGCGAAGGCGATCGGCTCGTCCTCGTGCCAGACGAGACGCGGCAGCGCGTCGAAGAACTCGCCGGGTGAGACCACCACCTCGTGGTGCGCCGCCCCCACCGCCTCCGCCACCATCCGGGCGTACGGCAGTTCGCTGGCGCCGGGCTCGTCGAAGCCGACCGAGAAGGTCCGTAGCGGGCCGCCGGCTTTCGCCATCAGCGCCGCGAGACCGCTCGAGTCGAGACCGCCCGACAGGAACAATCCCAGCGGCACGTCCGACATAAGGTGGATACGGACCGCGCTCTCCAGCCGCGCGCGCACCTCGCGGGCCTCCACCTCGAGAGGGGCCGCCGTGGCGCGGAGGTCGAACGGCAGGGACCAGTAGCGGCGCTGGCGGATCCCCCCGGCCGCCGACCAGGAGAGGGTCCTGGCGGGCAGGAGCTTGCGGATGCCGCGGAAAAAGGTCGCCTCGCCGGCGACCAACCGGGTGGCCAGGAACTCCGGAAGCACCGCATCCTCCAGCTCCGCGCGGATCGTGCCGGCCGCGAGGATCGCCTTGATCTCGGAGGCGAACAGCAGCTCCCGGTCGGTGCGGGCGTAGTAGAGCGGCTTGATGCCCAGCCGGTCGCGCGCCAGCAGGAGCCGGCCGCGCTCCCGGTCCCAGAGGGCGAAGGCGAACATGCCGCGCAGCCGTTCGACGCACCCCTCCCCCTCCTCCTCGTAGAGGTGGACGATCGATTCGGTGTCGCTGCCGGTCCGGAACCGGTGGCCGCGCGCCCGGAGCCGGGAGCGGAGATCGACGTGGTTGTAGATCTCGCCGTTGCAGACGATCCAGATGCTGCCGTCCTCGTTGCTCATCGGCTGCGCGCCGCCCGCGAGGTCCACGATCGCCAGGCGCCGGTGGGCCAGTCCTACGGGACCTTCCGTCCAGAGCCCCTCGCCGTCGGGGCCGCGGTGCCGTAGGGTGTCCCGCATGCGCACGAGACGGGTCCCGTCGACGGGCTCGCGGGGTTCGAAGCCGACAATACCGGCGATGCCGCACATGCCGTTCAGGACCTCCCGATCCGGACCCCGTCCTCTTCCAGCCGCACGGTCTCCGGCTCGAGACCCGGCAGGCGGATCACCAGGCCGTCCGGCACCGGACCGTCCCCTCGAAGCGGCGCGACCTCGGGGAGGGGGGCAGCGGCGTCGGCGATCGGCAGGATCAGGGTGACCAGGCGGACCGGCAGCCGCGCCCGGGCGCGGTAGACCAGGAGGGGGGCCGGCCGGCGCCGCCCGTAGTCCGCGGACACCCACCCCGCGATTGGCGCGGTCCGCCCTTCGAGGAGCGCGGCCTGCAGCGGGACCGCGGCGAACGGCCGCACCAGGAGACCGTGTGGCCCGTCCCCCGTCGCCCGGGCCCAGAGGGGGGCTTCGAGGGTGACCCGGACCGGCGCCAGCTGGAGGCGCAGCTCGATGGCGTGCTCCCCGCCTCCCAGCAGGTCGTCCACGATCACGAAGTAACGGGGCTTCACGAAAATGGCGCGCCGCCGGTGCAGGACCGGATCCGCGAGCCGGCCGTAGGCGTCATGCCCGGCGTCCGCGAAGTCGTACGCGCCGGTCGCGACGAAGCGGCGCAACCGGGCGCGCGGTCGCGTCACCCACCCGAATGGTCCGGCCGGGACTGCCTGCCCGCGGCCATCGACCAGCACCGAGCTGTGCGCCGCGGTGCTCCGGAAATGGTCCCGCCATTCGCTGTCGCCGGTGTAGCAGCCGGTGCCGGGGTCCACGATGAACGGCTCGCCGAACGCGGCGCACTGGATGCCGAGCAGGCCGGCGTGGCCGTGCCCCGCGCTCACCGGGCAGCCGAGCGGGCCCGCGTCGAGAATCAGCTGGTGGGCCCCCGCCCCCCAGCCGTCCCGCAGGATGGCGAAGCCGCCATCGGGCAGGAGGCGCGAAGGCTCCGCCGCGGGGGCGCACGGGCGGAGCTGCCGGAACGCCTCCAGGCCGGAGGATCCCAGGAGCCACAGGACCTCCGGCGCGGCCCCGCCCGCGGCCCAGGCGTATTCGGGCCGGCGGAAGCGGGCCGCCGCGACTCCGAAGATCCCCCGCAGATCCCCCGGATCGCGGCGGGCGAACGGCAGGATCCAGCCGCCGTCGGCGTCGCCGATCGGGGGGGACGATCCGTCCGGCAGGCGGAGCGCCAGGAGCGCGTCGAGCAGGCGCCGCAACCCGGCCGCCACACCGGGAGCGGCCCCCACCCCGTGACGCTCCGACAGGATCAGGAAGTGCAGGTAGATCTCCGCCGTGTAGCGCTGGTAACAGGTCGAGCGCTCGAAATGGACCCCGTCCGGAAGGACCTGCCGCGCGATCTGCTCCTCCAGTAGGCGGGCACCGAGGCGCCGCCAGCGCGGCGCCGCGCGCAGCTCGGGCCACGCGACGCCGGCGTAGACCAGACCGAGCGCCTCGCCGGTCAGGTGGGTGTTGGGGGAGAAGTAGCGCGACAGGAAACGCTCCACGTGGGTGGCGTGCGCGTCGATCGCGGCCAGGATCTCCAGGAAGAAGCGTGGCGTGAGGGCGGCGGCGTCCCGGATCAGGGAGAGGGTCCAGCACCAGGCGATCAGGCGCAGGGCGACTTCCAGGCTGCTCGACCAGTTGATTCCGATGCCGGCCGGATTGGCGGCCAGCCAGTGCCGCGCGTGGCCGACGATCGCCGCGGCGTAGCCTTCCTTCCCCGTCAGGCGGTAGGCCTGCGCCAGCCGGACCATCCACTGATGGCGGTTCAGCTCCCACACCACCTTGCTGTCCCCCACCCGGCCCGCGTCGAGCGGGTCGATCCCGCCCCAGTGGCGGATGGGCGCGCGCTTCCCCGACACCGGGTCGAGGTGCCAGTCGATCGGATCGCCGAAGGACAGTCCCCGGTAACCCAGGAGGTCGAACTGCCCGCGCAGGATCGACGCGGCCGCCGTGACCGCCTCTTCACGGGCGTCCTGGAGCAGAACCCGCTGGACCGCATCGCCCGCATCCGGCGTCGCCCCCGCGAAGAAGCGGTCCGGGACGCCGGCGCGGAATCCTCGAAGGAGCCGGAGCGCGGCCCCGTCCGGGTCGCCGGCGCGCAGCCGAGCCCGCGCCTCCGCCGTCTCCGTCGTCGGCGCCAGCCGCCGGAGCAGGGC
>JBOGOE010000258.1:0-3196 GCA_050747445.1 Candidatus Polarisedimenticolia bacterium
GCCCGGCGTGCCCCGGCGCGCAAGCCGGCGATGGCGCCCAGCCGTCCCGCGCCTTCGCCCGCGCCGGCGCCGGCCAGCTCGATGACTCCGACCGGCACCCCGTCGACCTACACCCCCCCCTCGTACGGGATGGGTTACGGCTCGACGGACGAGGAAGAATAGACCCGCGGCCGGGAGGGACCGGCCGGTTACGATTCTGAAACGGTCTGAGGCCGTCCGGCGCCGCCGCAGGCGCCGGGCGGCCTTCTTCATTTAACGTGCGGATCGACCGGCGGATTCGCGCCGGCCGGACGGTCTGTGCGAAGTTGACAGCCGGAAACACCGGAATATATTGGGCCATGACCGCAGAGCGACCGCATGCAGCGAGGACCGATGGCCCAGCCGACCAATACTCCGATCGCGCCATCAGAGGTCAGCTTCCGGAACGGCATGGCCGCCCTCGAGCGGCGATCCTTCAAGGAATCGATCGCCCTGTTCCAGCAGGCGATCGATCTGGAACGCCAGGAAGGGGCCAAGAATCCCCGGATGAAGTACGTCTCCTACCTGGGTTTCGCCCTGACCCTGGCCCAGGGACGTTCCGAGGAAGGACAGCGGCTGTGCGAGCAGGCAGTGAAGCGGGACTTCTTCGACCCCGATCTGTACTGCAATCTGGGGATCGTCTACCTGCGCAACCGCCAGAAGAAGCAGGCCTTCGATTCCTTTCAGAAGGGCCTCAGCCTGAAACCGGGGCACCGGAGGATCCTGGAGGAGCTGGAGCGCTACGAGCAGCGCGACTCTCCGGTGTTCAACTTCCTGCCGCGGAGACACCTCGTCAACCGGCTCGCCGGCCAGATCCGCCATCGCCTGCGATCGTTGATGGGCAACGGCGTGTCGCAGAACTAATCCACCGGACCGTCCGCCTCCTCCTTCTTCTGGTCCCGCTGGTCATGACCGCGCCCCGCGCCGTCGCCGCCGCGTCCGCGCTGCCCCCTGACGCCGGCCCGGCCGCGCGCGAGACCCGGCGTCTCACCGCCTCCGAATACGCCCTGCGCGGTTTAAAGTACGCCGCCCGGCCCCGCCCCGAGGACCAGAAGGAAGCGGAGCGTCTGTTCCACAAGGCGCTCGACCTCGACCCGGACCAGCCCCGGGCGCACGCGGGGCTGGCCCGGGTCTCGACCTATCTCTATACGCTGGGGCTGGAGGAGACTCCCGAGCGTCTCGACGGAGCGGTTGCGGCCGCCGGGCGGGCCGTCGAGCTGGCCCCCGGCGATGCGATGGCACGCGCCGCCCTGGCGGCGGCGCTGGTCGCCGCGGACCGCCTGACCCCGGCGCTCCAGGAGGCACGGGGGGCGGTCGCCATCGATCCCGACGATGCCGGGGCGCGCGCCCTGCTGGGACAGATCCTGCGCCTGCGCGGCGACCTCGAGGAGGCGGAGACCGAGTGCCGCCGCGCCGCGGCGGTGCGGCCGGACGACCCGCGCGTCCTGACGGCGCTCGGGGACGTGCTCCGGGATCGGGAGCGCTACGCCGAGGCGCTCGAGATGCACGGGCAGGCGATCGACCTGGACCAGGAGGCGATCGCCCCGCAGCTCGGCGCCGCCGCCACGCTCCAGCGGGCCGGTCAGGTGCTGCGGGCGCGCCACGTCTACAACACCCTCCTCGACCGCTGGGACTACGGCAAGGCGCGCGCGCTCCTCGGCGCGGGGGCGCTGCTCCTGGCGCAGGAGGACTGCGAGGGGGCCCTCGCCCTCTACGGGCGGATCGAGCTTCCCGCCAACGGCTCCCTGCCGACCCTGCTCGTTCTGTACGGGAAGGCCTGGTGCCTGCAGCGTCTGGAACGGGGCGCGGAGGCGGAGTACTTCCTGACCACCCTGGTGGACCGGGTTCCGCCCGGCTACGACGGACCGGCGCGCGGCCGCGATCTTCTCTTCCGGGCCTACGACGACCTGGTCCGTTTCTTCCACGAGCGGGGACGCGAGGACCGCGCGGAGGCGCTTCTCCGGGCCGCCGCCGATCGGCCGCTGGTCCCGACGCACCTGGTGCGCGATCTCGCGGCGCGCCTCCACGCCGGGGGCCGTGGCCGGGAGGCGGTGGCGCGGCTGGCACGGGCGATCGCAGGCGCCGATCGACGCGAGGATGCCCTGGAGCTCGCCGACAGCGCGTTGCTGCTCGCCCGTCAGGCCACCCGCGACGGCCGCCGGCCCCTCGACGGCGGCTCGGAGCCGGCCCGGGCGCTGCAGCAGGCGCAGGGGCACCTCGCGTCCGACTCCCCCGGCGCCGCCCACTACCGGCTGGCGCGCGCCTTCGCGCTCGCGGGACTGCGGGAGGCCGCGTTCGAGAGCCTGGAGCGGGCGCGCGACGGCGGTTATCTGCCGGCCGACCAGGCCACCGGCGAGCCCGACTTCCGGACGCTGCACGATGACTCCCGGTTCCGTGCCCTCCTCGACCGCTGACGTCGCGGATCCGGACACCAAAGGCCTCCGGCCCGGCCGGACCGGCCAAAAAAGGGCGCCCTGCCCGACGGCTTTTGTCCACCCTTCTTGAACTCTGTCCAGAAGCGCGTCATTGCCCCTCCGGGGGCGGTCCGGCAAAGGGCTTTACCGGAGGGGCTTAGCCGTCGTCGCAGCACCCCGTGTCCAGGAGCGCAACATGGTATCCGCCTTGCTCTTATACCGTGGCGCGGCACGGACCGTCGTGGTGCGTGGCCGCAGGAGGTGGATCGCATGAAGCGCGCGCTTCTAGTGGGTGTGATGGCGGCGGCCCTCGTATTCATAGGGGCGACGCCGGTGGCGGCCCAGTCGGTGGTCAAGGAATCGTCCTGCTCGGAGACCTACGGCACGAACAGCATGACCTACGACTGCGGCTTCAACGTCAGCAACTACCTGGTCGGAACGCCGATCAAGGTGACGGTCAACTATGCCTGCACGGGCGCGTGCGGGCCGGTGACGAGCTTCGGTCTTCGCAAGGCCGGTTTCACGCCGGGTGGGGTGTCCGGTCGCCTGGTGGCCGCGAAGAAGATGACCGGCGCGGTCGAGCTGACCTTCATGTTCGACGCGCTGAAGCAGTCGGGCAACGGCGCGGTGGGTAACGCCCACTTCGTGCTCAACGTCAGCATGGACGACGGCAGCGGCACGCGGACCACGATGCCCTGCAACCTGGACGTCCACCTGAGGCAGTAACCGGGCGGCGCCGGGGAACCCCCCCCGCGCCGGGGCTC
>JBOGOE010000259.1:0-9699 GCA_050747445.1 Candidatus Polarisedimenticolia bacterium
ATGGTAGCGCAGAGCGGACTCGCTGCGCGCGGCGGCTCTGTCGCTGACGTCGAGTCCAGCGCGGCCGTCGCCTCCGTCCCCGACGGCGATCCGCTGCAGGCGGTGCATCGATCCCCAGCGGCGCATCCATCGCCGGTGGTGCATCCATCTTCGGTTGAGCATCCATCGTGAACGCCGCTCCAGCGGCCCCCAACTTTTTTTCACTTTTCCCTTGACTCTGGATTGTATTTCGCTATATTTACACTTGTCGCGTCGAAACCTTCGTCTGGAGCCGATCACCCTCTCTCGGGGGTGAGGCTGTGTTCGAGGAGACCGTGCCGGCGGCAGGTGCTGCCGCAGTCCTATCCGGCGAATCGACTGCTTCGCACCCGGTCGTGGGCCGAATGCCGCGGCCGGCATTCTTGCAACCCGGGACGTCCCCGGGGACACTGCCAGCATTCCCGCGCGGCGCCCCGCCCGGCGCTCTGTCGCGATCCCCGTCCCGGTCGCCGCCTCCTTGCCCCACCAAGGCCGGACTCCTGTACGCCGATCGGGTTGCGATGGCCCTGCGGGCGGCGCTCGAGCGCGTTGCCGTGCCGCTCTGCCGTGCGGCGAGAGCGTTTGTGCGAGACCGCGCCTGGCGCGCCCACGGATTCGCCCGTCCGGATGATCACGCGCGGGAGCGGTTCGGGCGCTCGGGTCGCTGGCTGCGGAATCTGGCCGCGCTCGGCGGGGCGCTGGAGTCGATGCCGCGGCTGGCGGCGTCCCTCACCGGCGAGGACGGGGGCAGACCGCTCGGCTGCGTGGCCGGCCTTCTCGTCGCCCGCGTCGCGACACCGGCATCGCTGCCGGCCTGGATCGCCCTGGCCCGCTCGACGCCGGTGCGTGACCTGCGCGAGGCCGTCGCCAGGGCCCGTGCGGCCGGTTCGGCATTCCCGCTTCCCGACGAAGGAGGCGCTGTCCCGCCGGACGGCGCTCCCGGGGCCCCGCCGCCCGAGCCCGATCCCGCCGGCGGTCCGGCCGATCGCGACCTCCCTGAAAGCGACCTCCCCGACTGCGACCTCCCCGATCGCGAGCTGGTGCGCCTCCTGGTCCCGCGGCCGGTCGCGGAGGCCTTTGACGAGACGCTCGATCTCTTCCGCGCCGTCGAGGGTCGCGAGACCGGTGCCACATCATTTATTGAAGCCCTGGTCGCCGAGGCCTCGGCTGGCGACCCGCCGCCGGACGCAGATTCGGTCCCCCTCCGGCCCGGCCCCGACCCGGCGCTCCGCGAGCGGGCGCTCGCAGCAGCGACGAGCGGCTGGCGCCACCTGCCGCGCGCGGAGCATTCCTTCTCCTGGGCGCCCGCGCACGATACCCTCGCCAGCCTCCAGGCACTTGCCCGAGAGGCCGGCGCCGGCGACGAGGCCGCGCTCGATCGACAGATCAGGTCGCTTCTCGCCCTTGAGGACGGGCTCCAGGTCGAGCTTGGTCGGCTTCTCGCCGGAATGGGGGAGCGGGGGGAGTGGTCGCGCCTCGGGTTCGCAGGGGTCGGGCACTACGCCGAGGAGCGGCTGCGGATGTCCCGAACCGCCGCCGAGGACCGGGCGCGCGCCGCCCGCGCGCTCCGTTCCTATCCTCTATTGCTGCGCGCGTACGAGGACGGCCGGCTCGGCCTCGAAGGCATTCTGACCGTCCTGGGGATTCTCGGTCCCGGGCCGGTGTCGCCGGAGGTCGAGCGGGCCTGGCTCGCCCGTGCCGAAGAGGCGACCATCAAGCGGCTGCGCGACGAACGGCGCCTCCTCGGCCGCCCCCGTTCCGATGTTCGCCGCGGCGCTCACCTTGGAAGCGGTGCGGACCGTCCGGGGCTCGCGGACCCTCCGGGCCCTGCGGACCGTCCGGGCCCCGCGGATCAACCGGGCCTCCCGGGCAGGTCGCGCCCCGCGGACCGTCCCGGCCTCGCGGACCAGCCTGGTCACGCCGGGCCGCTCCCCCCCGGCGACGCGGAGTGGCACGCCTCCCTCTCGCGCCCTCCCGGCCGCAGCCGGACGCGCGTCCTGCGCCTGGGCATGGAGGCCGCCCTGGACGCCGGCGCGGACGAATGTCCCGGGCCGGGTGACCGTGGCGGTTCGGCAGTCTGCGGCGGCCCCGGGGACCGTGGCGGTTCGGGAACCTGTGCCGGCCCGGGCCGCAGTCCCAGCCCGGACGTTTTCCTCCGGTTCCGCCTGCCGCGCGACCTCGCCGCCTCCTTCCTTGGGGCCGTCGAGTCCCGCCGCCGCGCCCTGGCCTCCCTTGCGGAGGAGGTTCCGCGGGACCAGCCCTGGCCCGATCCCGTGGTCCTCCCTTCGCTCCTGGCGGCCCGGACGTTTTCCATCCGGTCCCACCGGGTCCCCGCTTGGACCGGCCTCCTGGCGCTGCTCGAGGAATTCGTTCTCTGCTGGGACGGGCCGGCCCGCGGCGTCCGGTCGCCCGGCGCCCCCTCACCCGGCGTCCGGTCGCCCGGCGCCCCCTCACCCGGCGCCGGCCCCCCGCCGCTGCGTGGACCCGACGCGATCTACATCCGCGACGGCTGGCGCTGCACCGCGCCCGGGTGTACCTCGCGCCGGAACCTCGAAGACCATCACCTGCGCTATCGGTCGCGCGGCGGGGACGACGCGCCGGAGAACCGGGCCTGCCTGTGCCGCTTCCACCACCAGTGCGGGGAGCACGGCGGTCTGGCCTCGTGCCGCGGCACGGCGCCCCTCGGGATCACCTGGCGGCTCGGCCGCCCGGAGGTCGGGACCTGGTACCGGAACGAGCGGCGGCTGCCGGCCGACCGGGCGACGAGGTCAGGATGAACGGGGGGAAGGGGAGAACCGCACGCCGCGAGGGCGCTTCAGTTCCGGTTCTTGCTCCAGCGGTCGTGGGTGATGCCGTGCTTGTGCACCTTGTAGTTCATGACCCGGCTCGAGACGCCCAGGAGCTTCGCGGCTTCCTTCTGGATCCAGTTGCTGCGCTTGAGGGCTTCCATGAGGGCCGCTTTCTCGAGCGCCTCCAGGTTCAGCAGGTCGGCCGCCAGCCGCGGGGTCATCCCCAGGGTGTGCTCGCGGTCCAGCAGGTTCAGATCCTCCGGGCGGATGGCGTTCCCTTCGCACATCAGCACGGCGCGCTCGATGGTGTTCTCCAGCTCGCGCACGTTGCCGGGCCAGCGATACTCCTGGAGCCGTTTCAGCGACTCGGCCGCGAAGACGTTGACCCGGCGGCGCAGCTCCCGCGCGAAGAGGTGCAGGAAGTGCTCCGCCAGCGGCACGATGTCCTCGGTCCGGTCGCGCAGCGCCGGCATCCCGATGCTGACGACGTTGAGCCGGTAGAACAGGTCCTCGCGGAATTTCCCTTCCTTGATCGCCTGCTCCAGGTCGATATTGGTCGCCGCGATGATCCGCACGTCCACCTTGATGGTGCGGCTGCCGCCCAGGCGCTCGAACTCCTGGTTCTGGATGGCGCGCAGGACCTTGGCCTGCGTGTTGGCGCTCATGTTCCCCACTTCGTCCAGGAACAGGGTCCCGTCGTTGGCCATCTCGAAGCGGCCGGTGCGCATCTGGTCGGCGCCGGTGAAGGCCCCCTTTTCGTGGCCGAACAGCTCGCTCTCCAGCAGGTTGTCCGGCAGCGAGGCGCAGTTCATCCGCACGAACGGTGCGTCGGCGCGCGGCGAGTTGCGGTGGATCGCCTCGGCGACCCGCTCCTTGCCGGTCCCGGTCTCGCCCTGGATCAGGACGGTCGCGGCGCTGGCCGCCACCTTGTCGATCAGCTTGAAGACTTCCTTCATCGCCCCGGAGTTGCCGACCAGCCCGTAGCGGTTGCCGGCGTCGGATGGCGGCTCGGCCATCACGTTCAGCCGGTACAGGAGGCGCTGGTGCTCGATGGCGCGCTGGATCTTCAGCTCGACCGCCTCCAGCGACAGCGGCTTCATGACGTAGTCGAATGCCCCCGAGCGCATCGCCTCGGCGGCCCCCTGGCCGTTCTCCCCGGTGATGATCACCATGGTCGCGGCGTTGGCGGTGCGGGCTTTCTTCAGGATGTCGAGGCCGTCGGCGCGGAATCCGGCGATGACGACGTCGAACACCTGCTTTTCCATCTTCTCCAGGGCTTCGCGGCCGGATTGGGCCACCTGGACCTTGTAGCCGCTACGGTTCATCGATTGCACGAGGCCGTCGCGCAGGGTCCGGTCGTCCTCTGCCACCAGGATGTTTTTCATGCCGCCGGGTCCTCCGCGGGGATTCCTTCAAGTCCCTACAATCACGACGGGTTAATTTATGTTTCGCGGATCGGGAGTCAAGGAAAGCGCCGGGGAATTTTGCACATCGGAGCCGCGGCAGGTCTGCGCCGGGCGCCCGCTCGTTCCGCTGCGGCGGCGCGTCGTCAGGTTGTTGACGGGCCGAGGCGTCGCCGCCGCCTGCTCCGGTTCCTACCGCCGGTCCGGGAGCAGCAGTGTGAGCACCCGCTCCGCCCCACGGAATGCGGCGCGCGCGAGTCGGTCGATCGTCCTCCCCACGCGGCCGGTCGGGCGCCAGGGGGCGCCGCGGCCGGGGAGGACCGGCCGGAGCAGCACCGCCAGGCCGTAGGCCGTCCGGTAGAAGCGCGCGAGGTGGTCGGTCTTGAGGGCGATGATCCTTTCCGTGCCGCGCCGGTGCGCCGGGATCTCGATCGCGTTGACCCTGCCGAGGACCGCCGCGGCGGGGATCCGTTCGCGGAGCCGGTTGTAGTCCCCCCGGAAGACCAGGGTCCAGCCGCCGGCTTCCCGTTCCTTCCAGACCAGCCGGTGGATGGTCAGGTAGTGGGTTCCGCGGAATACCGCGATCTCGCCGACCTTCAGGTCCTCGCCACGGATCGGTTCCAGGAACACCCGCCAGCCCATCTGCAGGGTGGGGTGCATGCTGGTCCCGTTGACCACCATGACCCCGGCCCCGGTCTTCTGCAGGGCTTCGCCGAGGAGCTCGGCGGTGATTGGTTTGTCGCTCAGGTTGAGTCTCACGGCAGGGTCGATTTTACGCCGTCGCCGTCCGCGCGCCGGTCCCGGAGGAGCGCGCCGGCCGGCCCGCCCGGGGCCGCCGGATCCCGTGGGTCCGGGCGATCGCCAGCAGGGCGCGGGCCAGCTTCCCTTCGTGGTGGCGGACCTTCTCCCGGTCCTCCCGGACGAGGTCCCGTTCGATCGGCCGCACCCCGAGCGCCCGGAGCGCCGCCCGGTCGAGGGTCACCGGTCGCGCCCCTTCGCGGGCGTAGCGGCGTCTCAGCGCCGTGCGGACGGGCCGGCCGTTGGCGAGGTAGTAGTCGACCAGCCCGCCGCCGGCGTTGCGTCCGATGGCCGTCAGGTGATCGGCGGCGGCGTAGCCGTCGGTCTCGCCCGGCTGGGTCATCAGGTTCCCGACCAGGACACGGGCGGCGCGCGTCTGCGCCAGCACGCGGGCCACCCCGCGCACCAGGAGGTTGGGCAGGATGCTGGTGTACAGGCTGCCGGGGCCGAGGACGATCAGGTCGGCCTCGCGCAGCGCCCGCAGAACTCCGGGCGCCGGCGCCGGCCGGGCGGGGACGGTGGTGATCCGCTCGATGCCGCGGCGGCTGCGGGCGATGCGCGTTTCCCCGCGCAGCCGTCCGCCGTCGAGCAGCCGGGCCTGCAGGATGACGCTCTGCAGCGTCGAGGGGAGGATGCGGCCGCGGATCGCCAGCACCTGTCCGGAGATCTCGATGGCCCTGAGGTACGAGCGCCGGCAGTCGGCGAGAGCGGTGAGGATCAGGTTCCCCATGCTGTGGCCGTTCAGCTCGCCGCGGCCGCGGTAGCGGTACTGGAACAGTTGCGACATCAGCGGCTCGTTGTCGGAGAGGGCCACCAGGCAGTTGCGGACGTCCCCCATCGGCAGGGCGTTGTAGTGCCGCCGCAGGCGGCCGCTGCTGCCGCCGTCGTCGCTGACCGTGACGATGCCGGTGAGGGTGCCGCCGGTTGCGGCGAGGGCGCGCTTCAGCGACCGGAGCACGACCGGCAGCCCGGTGCCGCCCCCCAGGGCGACGACCCGCAGTCCGCGCGGGATGGCGGAGAGGGTGCGACTCATTGGACGCGGAACGTAAGCTCTGCGCGGGTCTGACGTCCACTCAGGTTGTCGGTCACCGCGACGGTCACCCGGTAGTCGCCCGGCCGCCAGTCGGACAGCCGCATGGCGTACCCGTGGACCGGATCGCGCTGGCGGATCAGCCGCACCGGCGTCCCGAGCCGGGTCCAGCCGCCCGGTCCGCCCGCGCCGGGCGCGGCCGCCTGCTCGAACCGGTACTCGACGTCGAGATCCGGGCGGCCGTCGATCGGGTCGGTGGCAAAGCCGTAGATCGGGTAATAGAACGCCAGCTCGTCGCCGTTCCGGTAGTCGGCGTCGGGTCGCGGCGTGACCTTCAGGTTCCCCAGGACGAAGGGGGCCGGGTGCAGCGACACGAACGGTCCGGTGATCCGTTCCAGGCGGGCGGCCGTCTTGATGGTCCCGACCGTCAGCCGGTCGGCCGGGAGCTCCGGCACCTCCAGCCGTTCCTTGAACGGGAACACCTTTCCGGTCGCCGGGTCGGCGACGCCGTAATAGATGGTGTAGCCGCCCGGCGGAAGGGTCAGTCCGGCCTGGAAGAAGTAATAGTCCGGCTCCGCGCCGCCGGCGGTCCCCCCCGCCTGTCCGGCCTCCGGCGCCGCCTCGTCGCGCCGCAGGGCCGCGGGGCCGGCCAGATCGTAGGTCTTCCCGGGCGGCTCGTCGCCGACCAGCCGTCCCGCGGCTTCGATCCGCGCCAGGTCCGGCACCCCCTCGAGCGCGCCACGGAGCACCCCCAGGGTCAGGACCGCATGGGTTCCGCCGTCGGCGGCGCGGAAGAAGTCGGCCTGCGAGTGGAACGGTCCGGCGTCGAGGTAGCTTCCGGCGCCCAGGATGGTGGCCAGGAATTCCGGGGGGGGAGGCTGGCTCTTGATCAGCATGGACTGCGTCTCCAGCCCGACCCCCAGCGGCGTCTCCTGCTGGTTCAGGATGATCCGATCCGACAGGTGGAACGCTCCGGTCTGGTCGCGCACGAAACGGATGGTCGGGTTGGGCCCGATGCCTCCCTTGGTGGGCAGGTTCCGGTAGCGCCAGAGGATGATGTCGGGCTCGATCGAGCTGCCGCGGCGCTGTTTCTCCTCGTCGTCGGGCGGGCCCATCAGGATGTAGATCTTGCCGCGGTCGGTCTTCCATCCCGGGGTGGTCGATTCGGAGAGCAGGCGGACCGCGTCGGTGACGCGGCGGTAGAACAGGTTGCGGTATTCGTTGCCCGGCGTGGCCGGGTCGGTGTCGCGCTTGGCCCAGAAGTCCCGGATGAAGCGCAGGCGATCTTCACTGGTCCGGAGCCTGCGGTAGGCCCGATCTTCCTCGTGCGCCAGGAGGTAGCGCACCGGTCCTTCGCGCCACCTTTTGGTCGGGGCGTCGTATTCGGCGGGAGTCTTCGGCCCCCTCCGCGCGGCGGCGGGCGGGCCGGGGTCCGCGGCCGGGCCCGCGGCCGGCTGCAGGAGGGCCACGACCATCAGAAGATGGGCCGCCCGGCGCATGGGGATGGCTCCGCGAGAGGGTCGATCTTAGACCCTCCCGGCGCGCCGCGTTCAGCCTTTCTTCGGGGGTTTCTCGCGGACGTCGATCTTCTTGATGACGACGTCCTTGATCGGGCGGCTGGCGACGCGCGGGGGGCCGCCGACCGTCGGGACGTTGGTGATCGCCCTGACCGTGTCGAGACCGTCGACGACCCGGGCGAAGACCGTGACCCGGCCGTCCATGTCGGCCTGCGCGTTCACCGCGATCATGAAGATGCAGCCCGATTCGTCGGCGCCCGTCTGGCTGTTGCGCACCTGCGCCACGACACCCGGCAGCACCTTGAGCCCGTTCGGCTCCGGCGGGACGTTGTAGCCGGGCGATCCCCGTTCGTCCCCGGTGGGCGATCCGCCGAACGCCAGGTCCCCCTTGACGATCCGGTGAAACAGCAGTCCGTCGTAGAACCCGGTGTTGGCGAGGTCGATGAAGTTCTTGACGTGGCCCGGCGCGAGGTCCCGGTAGAACTCGAGGACGACTTTGCCGAACTCGGTCTCGATGACCGCCTGGTAGTCCTTCTTCGGGTCGTATTTCTTGATGACGCGCGTGGCCAGGTTCTGTTCGGGGACGCCGGGGGCCGACCAGGTGACCCGGTACGATCCGACGGTCGCGATCCCCGGGAACAGCGCGTGCAGGTCGACGATGCGCCCGAAGTAGGCGTTGGGGTCGAGCTGCTTCGGCTGGTTGTCCTTCGAGGAGGAGGGGACTTTGGCCCGTTCGAGCTTCTTCCCGGCATGGTCGTGAACCTGGAATCCGGCCTCGATGTCGATGCCCGGATTGATCCAGGGGGCGGTCCCTTCGTTCTTGAAGAGGATCGATATCTGCGCCGGGTCGCCGCTGTAGGCGAAGCGGCCGGGCGTCTCCAGGTGGACGTAGAGCTTCGGTGCGTCCTGGCCGCGGGCGGGCAGGGAGGCGACCAGCCCGGCCGTGGCGACGCCCGCGGCGAGCAGGAGGAGACGGCGCGCGCTGCGAACGATCATCGAGAACTCCTCACGAGAGATCGGCAGTTGAAACGGCGACGCGCGGGAGGTCCCGCGCGGGCCGGTCATGCTACCGCAAGGTCCCCGGGGTGTCAAACCCGCGCCACGCGCGCGGCATGCACCGGATGCTGCGATGACATTCCGTGAAAACCGTTGCCGGGCGCGATCTTTCGCCGTATATGGAGTCCGCTCGAGGAGGGCGCGTCGTGTTCTGTTCGGGGTGTCTCGGAGGGCTGACGGGTGGTCACTACGCCGGGATTCCCGTCGATATCTGCGAGACCTGCGGCGGGACCTGGCTCGAGGAGGGGCGTCTCAAATGGGTCCTCGAGGTCGGTCCCAAGTCGCTCCCTTCCGATCGCGTCGAGAAAATGACGCGCTTCATCCACCGTCAGCAGCCCGCCTACGGTCTGAACGACGACGAGACCCTCCGGATCGTGAAGTGCCCCTACTGCATCGGGGTGATGCGTCCGGTCAATTATTCGGCCAACTCCGGGGTCGCCATCTACAGGTGCATCAACGGTCACGGCGTCTGGATCCCGAAGGGGGGGCTCGACAAGCTCATCCTGTTCATCGATACCTGGGACCGGATCCTCAAGGAGCAGGGGGCCTACTACCATCATCTCGCCCAGCTCGAGCGGATGCGGTTCCTGAAGAAGCTGAACGCCTAGCCCGGCGGTCGCGTCCACCCCGCTCAGGGGGTGCGCGCCACGACGCACCCCAGGACCGAGGCCGCCCCCGCCCGGCGCAGCGCCGCGGCGCAGGCCTGGAGCGTCGCACCCGTCGTCATGACGTCGTCCACCAGCAGCACCCGGAGCCCCCGCGTCTTCCCGGCAGGCGCCACGAAGCAGCCCGCCAGCGCCCGGAGCCTCTCCGCCCGTCCCAACCCGACCTGGCGCCGTCCGGCGCGCGGCCGGGCAAGAAGGCGCGGCGCCACCGGCAGCCCCAGGTGGCGCGCCAGCGCCTGCGCCAGGATCTGGCTCTGGTTGAAGCCGCGCCGGTAGCGGCGCCAGAAGTGGAGCGGCACCGGCACCACGACGTCGCACCGCGGCAGGGCTCCGGTGGTGTGGCCTCCGGGAGCCGGGCCCGCGGGAGCCGGTCCGCCGGGAGCCGGCCCGCCCTGAGCCGGCCCCCCGAGCAGCGGCCGGAGC
>JBOGOE010000260.1:0-4001 GCA_050747445.1 Candidatus Polarisedimenticolia bacterium
CGGCCGTCCCGCGACGGCGCCACGGTCACCGGCAAGCTGCAGCGCCATCCGCGGGGGTTCGGGTTCGTCGAGCCGGACACCGGCGGGCCGGACGTCTTCATCCCCCCCCACGCGCTGGGCGATCTCATGGACGGGGACCGGGTGGAGATCCGGATCGTCCGCGAGGACCGCGACGGGCGCGTCCGCGGCGAGATCGTCCGCCGCGTGTCCCGCTCCCGCAAGCCGATCCTCGGGGTCTACCGGTCGGCAGGCGGCCGCGGGGGACGCGTCGAGGCCTACGACCGCCTGTTCGAGACCGGCATCGTCATCGCGCCGGGAGACGAGGGGAGCGCGGCGGACGGCACGGTGGTCGGCGTCGAGGTGCTGAAACCGCCGATGGAGTTCAGCAGCGCCTCCGGCCGGGTCGTGGAGGTGCTGGGCCGGCCGGACGAGCCGGGGATGGATCTCCTGACGGTCATCCGGAAGTTCGAGCTGCGGACCGCCTTCGCCCCGGACATCCTGGCGGCGGCCGAGGCGATCCCCGACCGGGTGCCCGAGGAGGAGCTCCGCAAACGCGAGGACTTCCGCCATCTGCCGATCGTGACCATCGACGGCGAGACCGCCAAGGACTTCGACGACGCGATCAGCGTGCGGCGGAACCCCGACGGCACCTTCGAGCTCCAGGTCCACATCGCCGACGTGGCCCACTATGTGCGGCCCCGTTCGCCCCTCGACGCCGAGGCCTACGAGCGGGGGACCAGCGTCTACTTCCCCGGAACCGCGCTGCCGATGCTGCCGGAGCGGCTCAGCAACGGGATCTGCTCCCTCAACCCCGGGACCGATCGCCTGGTCCAGTCCTGCCTGATGACCCTCGATGCGGGCGGGCGCGTGATCGCGCATCGCTTCGCCGACGGGGTCATCAAGACGGTCGAGCGGATGACCTACACCGACGTCGCGAAGATCCTGGTCGATCGGGACCCGGCGACCGAGGCCCGGTACCGGGCTCTCGTGCCGATCTTCCGGGAGATGGAGGTCCTGGCGGGGATCCTGACGGCGAAACGCCGGCGGCGCGGCAGCATCGACTTCGACCTGCCGGAGCCGGAGATCGTCCTGGCGGCGACGGGGGAGATGACCGGGATCGTCCCTTTGGAGCGCAACATCGCCCATCGTCTGATCGAGGAGTTCATGCTGGCCGCGAACGAGACGGTGGCCCAGGCGCTGTTCAAGGCGCGCGTCCCCTCCCTCTACCGCATCCACGAGAAACCCGATCCGAAGCGGCTGGAGGAGTTCGATCGGGTGGCCCAGGCGTTCGGCTACCGGCTGCCCCGCCCGTTCACCGCCATCGAGCCACGCGCTTTCCAGGATCTGCTCGACATGGCGCGCGGCCAGCCGGAGGAGCGCTTCCTGTCGCGGGTGATGCTGCAATCGATGAAACAGGCCCGCTACAGCGAGCACCGGGACATCCATTTCGGTCTGGCGACGTCGTGCTACACCCACTTCACCTCGCCGATAAGGCGCTATCCCGATCTGGTGGTGCATCGGATGCTGCGCCGGGTCCGTTCCGGGGCCCCTCTGGAGCCGCGCGAGCGCGGCGACCTCGAAAGCTTCCTTCCGGAGGCGGCCCTCCGTTCGTCGCGCACCGAACGGACCGCCGACGCCGCCGAGAACGAGCTGATCGAATGGAAGAAGACCGCCTTCATGGCGGATCGGCTGGGGGAGGAGTTCGACGGGTTGATCCTGGCGGTGCACCCGTTCGGGTTCATCGTCGAGCTCCTGGAGTTCTACATCGACGGTCTGGTGCCGATCGACACGCTGGTCGACGATCGCTACCGGTTTCACGAGAAGAAGAGGATCCTGCGCGGCGACCGGACCGGCCGGACCTTCAAGCTGGGGGACCGGGTTAGGGTGCGGGTCGATCGGGTGAACCAGTTCCAGCTCCGCCTGGAGTTTTCCCTCGGGGGCCCCGGCGCCCCCGGGCGCAAGCCGGCCCGGTCCGGCCGGCGGCGCGGGCGGGCGGGCGTCTAGAAGTGCCACGCGGCTACGAGCCGTTCGAGCACACCGCCGACGCCGGCGCCGTGGTCCGCGGCGCCACCCTGTCGCGTCTCTTCGAGAACGCCGCCCTCGCCCTCTTCGATCTGATGGCGGATCGGCGCACCGTGCGCCCGCGGCGGCGGGTGCGGGTCGCGGCGTCGGCGGACTCGCTCGAGGGGCTCCTGGTCCGCTTTTTGACCGAGATCCTGTATCTCCACGAAACGCGCGGGCTGTTGTTCTCCTCCTGCCGCGTGCAGCGGGTGGACCGGGTGCGTCACCGGGCCGGCGCCGTCCTCCGGGGCGAGCCGATCAACCGGACGCGACACCGCCTGCGGCGCGAGGTCAAGGCGGCGACCTGGCACCAGCTCCACCTGGTGCGCGGCCGAAGCGCCTGGCGCGTCCGGATCGTGTTCGACGTCTGAGCCCGGCCTATAATCCGGCCATCGCGCCACCGCGCGCCACCGGAGGATGGACGATGGCGACCCGCGACAATCCCCCTCTCGAGGTGGTCCGTCTCGACGAGTGCCGCTTCGAGATCCCGCGCACCGGCCGGATGAACGTTCCGGGGATCGTGTTTGCCGACGATCGGATGATGGAGGACCTGCGGCACGACCAGGCGCTGCGGCAGGTCGCCAACGTCGCCTGTCTCCCCGGGATCGTCCGGGCCTCGCTGGCGATGCCCGACATCCACTGGGGGTACGGCTTCCCGATCGGCGGCGTGGCGGCGTTCGATCCGGAGGAGGGCGTGATCTCCCCCGGAGGGGTCGGCTACGACATCAACTGCGGGGTCCGCCTGCTCCGTTCCGGGGTGCAGGCCGACGAGGCGTCCGGCCGGGCGCGGGAGCTGGTCGAGTCGTTGTTCCGCAACATCCCCACCGGCGTCGGCTCGCACCGCAAGGACTTCCGTCTGTCGGACGCCGACCAGACCGGGATCCTGCGTGACGGGGCCCGGTGGGCGGTGCGCCGCGGGTTCGGCGACCTTGAGGATCTCCTCCACATCGAGGAGGGGGGACGGCTGGAGGGGGCCCGTCCGGAATCGGTCTCCGATCGGGCGAAGGAGCGCGGCCGCGCCCAGCTGGGGACGCTCGGGTCGGGGAACCATTTCGTCGAGGTGCAGCGGGTCGACGAGGTGTACGACGAGGTCGCGGCCCGGGTCCTGGGTCTGGAGCGGAACGCCGTGACCGTGTCGATCCACACCGGGTCGCGGGGTCTCGGCTATCAGGTGTGCGACGACTTCCTGCAGGTGATGACCTCGTCGGCGGCGCGCCACGGGATCGAGCTACCGGATCCGCAGCTGTGCTGCGCGCCGCTCCGCTCGGAGGAGGGACGGCGCTACCTTGGGGCGATGTACGCCGCCGCGAATTTCGCGTTCGGCAACCGGCAGATGATCACCCACTGGGTGCGCCAGTCGTTCGCAGAGGTGTTCCGCAAGGGTCCCGCCGAGCTCGACCTTCGGGTGGTCTACGACGTCTGTCACAACATCGCCAAGCTCGAGACCCACCCCGTCGCGGGGAAGCCGCGCCGGTTGTGCGTCCACCGCAAGGGGGCGACGCGCGCCTTTCCCCCGGGACATCCGGAGGTCCCGGAGGCCTACCGGACGATCGGCCAGCCGGTCCTGATCCCGGGTGACATGGGGCGCTACTCGTTCGTCCTGGTCGGAGCCCCCCGGGCCGGGGAGGAGACCTTCGGCTCGACCTGCCACGGCGCCGGTCGCCGGCTGAGCCGTCATGCCGCAAAAAAGGCCGCCCGCGGCCGCGGCATCGTGCGCGAGATGGAGGCGCGCGGCGTGGTGGTGCGGGCGGAGGGGTACGCCACCCTCGCCGAGGAGATCCCGGAAGCCTATAAGGACGTCGCCGAGGTGGTGGACGTGGTGCAGCGCGCGGGGATCTCCCGCCGGGTGGCGCGGCTCCGTCCGATCGGCGTGATCAAAGGATAGGACGGTCGGCGGACGGCCGGAGCCCCGGGGAGCGTTCAGCCCCGGGCCGTCACCC
>JBOGOE010000261.1:0-12450 GCA_050747445.1 Candidatus Polarisedimenticolia bacterium
CGGCGGCGCCGCCACCGGGCGCGCGCGGGGGAACGGATGACCGAGAGGACGCTGTCGATCGTGAAACCGGACGGGGTCGGGAAGAACCTCGTGGGCGAGGTGGTGCGCCGGTTCGAGGCGGCGGGGCTGAAAGTCGTCGCCCTGAAGATGATCCGCCTCGACGAGGCCGGGGCCTCGGGGTTCTACGCCGTGCACCGCGAGCGGCCGTTCTTCGGGTCGCTCGTCGGTTTCATGACCTCGGGCCCGATCGTGCCGATGGTGCTGGAAGGGGACGATGCCATCGCCAAAGTCCGCCGGATCATGGGGGCGACCGATCCGGCGAAGGCCGGGCCGGGGACGATCCGGAAGGACCATGCCTCGGGGATCGAGAAGAACATCGTCCACGGCTCCGACGCCCCGCAGACCGCCGCCTTCGAGATCGCCTACTTCTTCAACGCCCTCGAGCTGCACCCCCGCTAGGAGCGCGGCGGCATGAAGGACTTCCTCCGGCTGCTCGGCTACGTGCGGCCCCATGCGGGGCGGCTCGGGCTCGCGGTCGCCTGCTCCCTGTTCATCGGCCTCAGCTACCTGGGTCTCCTGGGGCTGATCAAACCGGCGATCGACGAAGTCCTCGCCCAGCGTGGCGGCACGCCGGCCGCGACCGCCGGCAAGGTCCAGATCCTCGAGGAGACGCGGCGCCTGCTGTCGGAGGGGGAGCGGTGGATCGGCCCGCTCGCCGGTCTCTCACGGAAGGCGCGCGAGGGGGTCGCGGGAACGGCGTTCCTCCTCGGCCTGCTGCTCGTCGTCCTGTTCGCCCTCAAGGGACTGTCCACGTACCTTGCCTCCTATCTGACCCGCTGGGTGGGGCTCCAGGCGGTCCGCGACCTGCGGGCCGAGCTCTATGCGCGGATCCAGCGCCAGTCGCTGGCCTTTTTCTCGGACAACCCGGCCGGGCAGCTCATGTCCCGGATGATCGGCGACGTGGGACGCATGCAGCGGATGGTCTCGGGGGACCTGGCGGAGATCCTCCGGTTGTTCGCGATCATCGCCGGCCAGGCGGCTTGGCTCTTCTATCTCAACTGGCGGCTCGCCGCGTTCTGCCTGATCCTGCTGCCGCTCCTGGTCGTGCCGGTGGTTCGGGTCGGCTCGCGGCTCAAGGCGACCAGCCGCCGCAGCATGGCGGTCCAGGGGGACGCCGCCGACATCATGAAGGAAGGGGTGATGGGCACCCGGATCGTGCAGGCGTTCGGCATGGAGGCGTTCGAGACCGGCCGGTTCACCGCGGCGCTGGACCGCATGCAACGGGCCGAGAAGAAGGCCGCCCGCCTGGTCTCCATCAGCCCGCCGCTCCTCGACCTGTTCGCCGCCATCGGCGCGGCCGGTCTGTTCGCCTACGCCGGGCAGCGGATCGCCGCCGGCAAGCTGACCCCCGGGGAGGTCGGCACGTTCGTGGGGGCGCTCTTCATGATCTATGCCTCCCTGAAGAACCTCGCCCGGATCAACAATGAGGCGCAGCAGGGGCTGGCGGCGGCGCGCCGGGTGTTCGAGATCCTGGACCTGCCGAGCGGGATCGTGGAGCGCCCCGGCGCCGCGGCCCTGCCGCCCTTCCGCGAGCGCATCGAGTTCCGGGGGGTCTCCTTCCGGTACGGGCGCGCGCCGGTGCTGCAGGGGATCGACTTGACGGTCCCCGCCGGTCAGGTCGTGGCCCTGGTGGGACCGAGCGGCGCCGGCAAGTCGACGCTGGTCAACCTCCTCCCGCGCTTTCACGACGTGACCGCGGGCGAGCTGCGGGTCGACGGCTGCGACGTGCGCGACGTGACCCTGGCGTCGCTCCGGGGTCAGATCGCCCTGGTGACCCAGGAGGTCATCCTGTTCGACGACACGGTCCGCGCCAACATCGCTTACGGCCGGGCCGACGCCCCGTTCGATCGGATCGTCGCCGCGGCCCGCGCGGCGCACGCCGATGGATTCATCGGGGCGCTGCCCCGGGGATACGACACGCCCCTGGGGGAGGCGGCGCACCGGCTGTCGCTCGGTCAACGGCAGCGGATCGCGATCGCGCGCGCCCTGCTCAAGGACGTGCCGATCCTGATCCTCGACGAGGCTACCTCGTCGCTCGACGTCCAGTCGGAGGCCGAGGTGCAGGCGGCGCTGCAAAATCTGATGTCCGGCAGGACGACGTTCGTGATCGCGCACCGCCTGTCGACCGTCCGCCGTGCCGACGTCATCCTGGTCCTCGACGGCGGGCGCATCGTCGAGCGGGGCACGCACCCGGAGCTGCTGGCCCGCAGGGGTCTGTACGCGCGTCTTCACGACCTGCACTTCCGCGACGAGGGCACCCCCGAAGCCTCCGTCCTTTAGGAGTCTCTCCGTGCCGCTCGCCGTCCGGCTGTTCCGGGACGACCGCCGCTGCCTCCTCGTCGTCCTGACCCTGGCGCTGTTCCTGTTCGCGCTCCAGCTGGGAGCGCGCGACCTGTGGGCGCCGGACGAGCCGCGCACCGGGGTGATCGTGCGCGCCATCGTTCAGGACTCCGGATGGGCGGTGCTGCGCGACAACGGCCGGCCCTACCATGAAAAGCCGCCGCTCTATTTCTGGCTCGCGGCGCTGGCCGCGATCGCCGGCGGGGGCGTCGACGCGTTCACCCTGCGGCTGCCGGCCAGCGTCGCGGCGCTCGGCGGGATCGTCATCCTGTTCTACCTGGGAAGGAACCTGTTCGGACGGCGCACGGGGGCGCTGGCGGCGATGGTCCTCGCGACGACCCAGAACTGGTTCATGGAGGCCCGCTGGGCCCATCCGGACATGGTGTGGACCGCGCTGCTCCTGCTCGCGTGCATGGCGTTCCAGCGGGCGCACGCGCTCGGTGGCGACGTTCGCCGGCTGTTCGTCTTCTATCTGGCGATGGGTGGCGCGGTCCTCGCGAAAGGCCCCCTCGGCATCCTGCTCCCGGCGCTGGCGGTAGTCACCTTCCTGGCCGCCACGCGGGATCTGGCGTTCCTGAGACGCAGCGGCTGGGCGTGGGGCCTGCCGCTGTCGCTGCTCCCGGCGGGGCTCTGGCTGGCCGCCTGGAAGGTCTCCGCCGGCGCCCCGTTCCCGCTGCCGGACGCGCTCGGGCGGCTGGCGCAACGCTTCACGCAGGGGATCCATCATCCGCGGCCGTTCCTGCACCTGTTCACTTCGCTGCCGGTGGAGTTCCTTCCCTGGACGGTCCTGCTCCCGGGGGCGCTGCTTTACACCCTGCCGCGCCGCGGCGGGCGGGTCGATCGGGAGAACGCCTACCTCTATTCGTGGATCTTCGTGCTGCTGGCGATCTTCGGTCTGTCGGCCGAGAAACGGGGCGTCTACCTGCTGCCCCTGCTCCCCCTTCTGGCCATCCTCGTGGCCCGGGTGTGGGACGCGGCGCTCCTCGACTGGGATCCCTCGCCGGTGGCGCGGACCATCCGCGGGGGGCTCCTCGGCGGCGCGGTGCTGGGCGCCGCCTCCCTGGCCTGGGCTGTGGCGCGTCTGCGGCGCGAGGCCGCCGACCTGGTCGCGCCCGCCGCGCTGCTCGGCGGGATGCTGGTGCTGACGGCGGTCGTGGCGCTCGTCGTGCAGGCACGCCGGGGCGGCGGTGCGGCCCTGGGGACGGTCGTGGCGGGCCTGACGGCGTGCTACACGTTCGTGGTCGTCGCGGTCTTCCCGGTCCTCGACGGCCACAAATCGGCCCGCCCGTTCTGCGCGAGGGTGGCGCGTCTGGTGGGCGAGGCCCCGCTGTGCATCTATCCGAACTACCGCTCCGCGTACGCGTTCTATTCGGGGCGGACGCTGGCGACGCCGCACGACCGCGACGCGCTGCGCGCTTTCCTGGCGGCGCCGGAGCCCGCCTATTGCCTGGTGGAGCAGGGACGGATGGAACGCGACCGCGACGCGCTCGGACTGGAGCTCGACACGCTCGACCGCGAAACGATCGGTCACCGCTCGATGCTGCTGGTGGCGGCCCGCCGCGGGCCCGCCCCCGCCACGCGCGAGGTGCTGCCGTAAGGGGCGCGGGCCGGGCGGCCGTTTTCGCCACCCTGTTCCTGGCGGCCGCGGGCGCCGTCCCGGCGCAGGAGGCGGAACCACCCGCGCCGGAGACCGCGCCGCCGGGGGAGACGCGGCCCTCCCCGGGGCGGCCGTCCGAGACGCCGCTCGACTGGCGGCAGATCGGGCGCGACGCCCGCTACGTCTACACCCGTCCCCGGCACCTCGATCGGCGCGGCTGGACGAAGGTCGGCTGGACCCTGGGGTCGGCGGCCGCCCTGTACCTGGTGCGCGACGAGGTCCGCGAGGCGGCGCAGCGCAACCGCACCCCGGACCTCGACCGCTTCCTGAGAGAGGTCCGGACCATGGGGAAGGGGGCGAGCGTGCCACTCGTCGCCCTCGGGTTCTACGCGGCCGGCGCGCGGCGCGACTCCGACTACGACAAGGAGACCGCCCTCATCCTTCTGGAAAGCGTCGCCTATTCCCTGCCGATCGCCGGGGTCGGCGGCCGCATCCTGGCGACGCAGCGGCCGGCGAAGGGGGACAACATCCAGTTCGTGCAGGGGGAGGGCCACAGCGTCTCCGGGGACGTCACCATCGCCGCCTCGATGCTCGGGCCGATCATCGACCGGCACCTCCGGGTCGGGGCGGAGGATTCGGACCGGGTCCGCTTCTGGAAGCGCTTCGGGGCCTGGTCCCTGTACGGGGCCGCCGGTCTGGTCGCGTACCAGCGGATCAACCACGACCGTCACTACCTGCCGGACGTCGTGCTCGGCTACGCGAACGGGCTGACGGTCGGGCGGCTCCTGGTGGACGCGCGGCGCGGCGGACCGGCATGGCGCCGCGACGACCGCCGCGTCACGGTGACCCCGGCGCCCGGCGGTCTGACGATCTCCTGGCGGTGAGGGTGGCCGGCGTCAGCCGCCGGCGCGGAGCGCCTCGACGGGGGCCAGCCGCGCCGCCCTGAGGGCGGGATAGAGCCCGTAGAGGATGCCGAGGACGAAGGCGATCCCCACCGCCAGGAGCAGCCCGCCGCCATCGAGCGGCAGCCCCTGCGGGAAGAAGCGCGCGCACCAGGTCGTGACCGCGACCCCGAGCCCCGCCCCCAGAAGACCGCCGAGGGTGGCCAGCGCCGCCGACTCTCCGAGGAACTGCAGGAAGATCTCCGGTTCGGTCGCGCCGAGCACCTTGCGCAGCCCGATCTCGTAGAACCTCTCGCCGATGGCGATCAGCATGACCGACAGGAGACCGATGCCGCCCACCAGGAGGGAGACGCTGGCGATCGAGGACAGGACGATGGTCCAGGCCCGGATCTGCGCCGCCGCCTCCTTGCGCCCGCGCAGCATCTCCTCGGCCACGTTCTCGATCCGGAAATCCGCGGCCCCGTGATGCGCCCGGCGCAGGGCGGCCCCGATCGAGGCCCGCAGCGCGTCCAGATCCCCGGCGTCCCGTCCCTTGACCGCCAGCATCGACAGCGGCGTGTCGCCCGTGAAGTAGGCGCGCAGCGTGCCCAGGGGCATCGCCAGCCCTTCCATCTCGTCGATGAAATCGCCGGTGCCGACGAAGCGGTTGCCGAGCCGGCGGCCGACGCCGATCACCCGGAAGGGCTGCGTCCCGACGCGCACCACGCGGCCCACGGGATCCTCCGTCCCGAACAGACGCGCCGCCAGACGGTGACCGAGGACGCAGACCCGCGCCGACGAACGTTCGTCGAACGTGTCGATGAAGCGGCCCGTGGCGACCCCGCGGTTGCGGACCGCGGCGTAGGCCGGCGTGACGCCGTACAGCCGCGCCGTCCGCTCGACCCCGCCGCCGCGCACCAGGGCCTCGTGGATCGCCACGGGCGCGACCCCGGCAATGACGCCGCCGCGGCCGGCCAGCAGACCGGCGTCACGCGGCTGCAGTCCCCGGGAGCGCGCGAACAGCCGGGACTCCCGGGGGTCGCGCGCCTCCCGGCCAACGACCAGCATCACCCCGTCGTAGCCGAGGTCGTCCATCCCCTCCCAGACGGCCGAGGTGACGCCGTCGAGCAGCGAGGTCATGACCACGATCGACAGCGTCCCGAGGACGATTCCCAGGAGGGTCAGGGCCGAGCGCAGCGCGTGGTGGCGGATTTCGCCGAGCGCGGTGACCAGGATCTCGCGGGTCTGCGACAGGCGTGGCATCGTCGTCACTCGTAGCGCAGCGCCTCGACCGGGTTGAGCCGGGAGGCGCGGATCGCCGGATAGAGACCGAAGAACAGACCGACCAGCACCGAGGTCGCCACCCCGACCAGACCCATGCGCGCGGTGATGATCGCGGGTTGTCCGATCAGGGCGCTGATCCCCCGCGCGTAGCCGATGCCCAGGAGCAGACCGGCGGCGCCGCCGAAGACCGTCACCAGGACCGACTCGACCAGGAACTGCGCGGCGATGTCGGCGCCCCGGGCCCCGAAGGCCTTGCGGATCCCGACCTCGCGCACCCGCTCCTGGAACGAGGCCAGCATGATGTTCATGATGACGATCCCCCCGACGATCAGGGAGACGATGCCGGTGATCAGGAACGTGATGTCGAACATCCGACCCTGCTCCTCCTGCCGGCGCAGGCGGTCGTCGCGGTTCCAGACATCGAAGTCGTCGACCCCGGAGTGGCGGCGCCTCAGGAGCGCCGCGGCCGCGGCCGCGACCCCGCGGTTGTTCGCCACCTCGTCGACGATGAGATTCATGTAATTCACCCGCAATTCCGGGTCGCCCGTGAACCGGGCGAAGGCCGAGGTCAGAGGGATGAAGGTGAGCTCGTTCATCCATTCCAGGGCGTTGTGGCCCTGCTCGTTGAAGTGGAACTCCTTGCGGCGCATGACCCCCACGACGCGGAAGCCGGTCCCGTCGATCGACAGCGTCCTGCCGACCGGATCCTCGTTCCCGAAATAGCGGCGCGCCGCCGCGTCGCCCAGGACGCAGACCCGCGCCCGCCGGCCCATGTCGTCGTCCGCGAGGAAGCGGCCGCGGGCGGGGCGCATCCTGTAGATCGACGCGTACGCGGGCGTCGCGGCGGTCACCTGCCTGAACCGCTGGTAGGAACCCCGGCGGACGGGGAGCCACAGGGAGACGATCGGATCGATGCGGGTGACGTGCGGCAGCCGCTCCAGGGCGCGCGCGTCCTCCCACGTCAGCCCGGTCGAGGCCCGCTCGCGCGCCGTCAGCGTGGTCCCGGCGGGCCGCCGATTCACGATCAGGATCCGGGTCAGCCCGCCGACTTCGTCGTAGAACTTGAGCGTTTGCCGGCGCCCGGCGTCCACCAATCCCTGCACCGCGACCAGCGAGCCGACCCCGAGCACGACACCGAGGGTCTGCAGGAGGGTGCGCAACAGGTGGGCGCGGAGGTCGGTGAGCCCGTCGGCGGCGGCTTCGAGCAGCGTCACGGGACGATTCCGGGGCCGCCGGTCGAGGCGGTGGGTGGTTCCGCGGGCTGGAACGGCGGGGCCGGCATTCCGGTCCGGCGGGCCGGCCCGTCACCCGCGATCTTGCCGTCGACGATCCGGATGACGCGCCGCGCGAGGGCGGCCACGCCCGGGTCGTGGGTCACGAGGATCACCGTCTGACCCCGGCGGTTCAGCGCCGCGAACAGGGAGAGGATCTCGCCCCCGGTGCGGCTGTCGAGGTTCCCCGTCGGCTCGTCCGCGAGGATCAGGGAGGGTTCGTTGATCAGGGCCCGCGCGATGGCCACGCGCTGGCGCTGCCCGCCCGACAGCTGCGACGGCAGGTGGGTCTCCCGGTCCCGCAGCCCGACCTGGTCGAGTGCCTCGAGCGCCCGCCGGCGGCGCTCGGCGCGCGGCACGCCGGCATAGAGAAGCGGCAGCTCGACGTTGCGGGCCACCGGCGCCCGGGGCAGGAGATTGAAGGTCTGGAAGACGAATCCCACGCGCCGGTTGCGCACCCGGGCCAGGGCGCGCGGCGCGAGATCGCGGACGGCGACGCCGTCCAGCGCGTAATCCCCCGAGGTGGGCACGTCGAGGCACCCGACGATGTGCATCAGGGTGGACTTGCCGGAGCCGGAGGGGCCCATGATCGCCACCAGCTCGCCGGCGGCGATCTCCAGGCTGATCCCGCGCAGCGCGTGCACCGGCGCGGCGCCGGCGTCGTACACCTTGTGGACCCCGGTGAGGCGGATCAGCGGCGTGCCGGGAGACGCGGCGTCCCGCGCCAGAGGCGGCGCGGTCGCCGCCATCAGTCCTCCTCGTCGAGCGAGGGCGGGCGGAGCGGGTTCTCCAGCGCCACCCGCGTCCCCTCGGCGATCCCCTCGAGGACCTGCGCCTGCTCCAGACCGACCAGACCGATCCGCACCGGGCGTTCCTCGAAGTAGCGCTCCCAGACTTCGCTGATGTCGTAGCGGCCCGTGCGGGTGCGGCGGGGCTCCGGCGACCCCCGCGGCGGATCCTGGAAGGGCTCCCTGAGGACGTAGACCACCTCGTGCTCCTCCTTGCTGAAGATCGCCTCGACCGGGATCGCGAGCGCCCCTTCGACCCGGGCGCCGCGGACCTCGATGTTGGCGCTCATCCCGGCGCGGAACTCGGGGACCTGCTCCTTGAGCCCGACCTCGATGTCGAAGACCTTCACCTTGTCGTTGAGCCGGGCGGCCGGCGCGATGTGGGTGATCGCGCCGTCGAACCGCCGGTAAGGAAAGGCGTCGACGGTGATCACCACCGGCTGGCCGGCGCGGATCTTGCCGACGTCGATCTCGTTGACCCAGGCCTTGAGGATCATGGAACGCAGGTCGGCGACGGCGTAGAGCACCGTACCCTCGTTGAAGGAGGACACGCCGGACATGACCGTCTGTCCGACCTCGACGTTCCGCTTGAGGACCGTCCCGTCCATCGGCGCCACGATGTTGACCCGCTGCAGCGTGGAGATCGGCGCGTTCAGGGGGATGCCGCTTTCCTCCACGATCCGCATCCGGGTGCGCGCCGCCTCGAGGGCCTCCTTCGCCTCCTCGTAGCGGACCCGGACGTCCTTGAGCTCCCGGTCGGAGAGAAAGCGCTCGCGGTGCAGCTGCGTGTGGGTTTCGAGCTCCCGCTCGGCGTCGGTGGCGCGGATCGCCGCGAGGTTCAGCTCGGATTTGACCTGGGAGAGGGTCTGGGCCTGGTTGACGTCCGGCTCCACCCGGGCCATCACCTGGCCCCGGCGCACCCTCTCCCCTTCGCGTACCAGGAGGTCGATGACCCTTCCGGAGAGGGTCGATTTGACCTCGACCTTCACGATCGGTTCGATGGTGCCGATCTCGTTGAGGGTGATCTGGACGTCGGCGCGTCCGGCCGTCCCCAGCCTGAGGTCGAGGTCGTCCGCGGTCAGCACCTGGCCGTTGCGGCCGTAGGCGCGGGTGGCGTAGAGACCGGCGCCGATGCCGCCCGCCAGGACCAGGAGGCCGATGGCGATCCAGATCCAGCGGCGTCTTCGGGCCGGGCGGGGCATGGTCTCCATGGTGGTTATGACCGGATGTCCGTAGGATAACATACCGCCCCCGCGTGACCGGGGGGAATGTACGGGACGCGGGCGGAGCTCAGCGGGTCCTGAACGCCAGGAGCGCGATCGCGGCCGCGAGGAGCGCCGCGACGAACGGCTCCTGATTGCGCACCATCTGCCGGAACGACCAGGGATCGCGATCGGCCTGCGGGTAGCGTCGCGGCGCCGGGAACAGGATCGGAACGGTTCCGTGGTAGGCGTCGAAGGCCGGACCGTGCAGCCGCCGCAGCCGGTCCCCTTCGACCCGCAGCTTGCGGGGCAGGTAATAGATGAAGAAGACCGCCCAGCCGATTCCCAGGGCCACCAGGTTCCAGCCACCGGGGACGCGGGCGGCGACGGCCAGACCGGTGAGGATCGCCAGGCGTCCGAGGTAGAGCGGGTTCTGGGTGTACGCGTAGGGTCCGGAGGTGACGAGCCGCACCGACTTCACGAGATGGCCGGCGGCCCACAACCGGATCGACTCGCCGATGACGACGAGCGCCGCGCCGGCCAGCACCTCGGGAAGCCTCGGGCGCGACAGCAGCACGAGCGCGCCGGCGAAGACGTAGACGAACGCCAAGCGGATCCAGCCCAGAACCCTGTTGCGGCCGGCCAGCGGCGACCCTCCCCGAGAAGGGGGCATCCTAAGTGGAGCCAGCGGAACCTGTCAATGACGCCGCGGCGTGGCGGCCGCTCGCCCTGCTGCTTGCGGCGGGCGCGCTGCTGTTTTTCTGGCGGCTCGGGTCGAACGACCTGTGGCCTCCGGACGAGGCCCGTTTCGCCCTGGTCGCGCGCGAGATGCTCGAACGCGGCGATCCGATCCTCCTGTCGCACAACAATCATCTTTACACCGAGAAACCACCCCTGTTCTTCTGGGCGATCGGCCTGTGCGCGCTTCCCTTCGGCGGCGTGAACGAGTGGGCGGCGCGTCTTCCCTCCGCGGCGGCGTCGCTCCTGTCGCTGGTCCTCGTCTACCTCCTCGGGTCCCGTCTGTACGATCGGCGCACCGGGTTCCTGGGCGCCATCGTCTTCGCCACCGCCTGCCAGATCGCGATCCGGGCGCGCTGGGCCTCGATCGACATGCTGCTCAACCTGTTGGTGCTTGGGGCCATCCTTCTCCTGTGGGCCGCCGCCGGCGGGGGGCGGACCGCGGCCTGGCGGTTGCGGGCCGCGTGGGTCCTGATGGGACTGGCGACGCTCGCCAAGGGGCCGGTCGGGATGGTCGTGCCGCTGCTGGCGGTGGTGACCCCCCTGCTTCTGCTGCGGCGGTTTCGCGCCGCCCGGCGCGCCTTCCAGCCGTCGGGGATCGCGCTCTGCCTGCTGGTGATCGGGCTGTGGTTCGTGCCGTTCGCGCTCCGTCTCGGACCGCTCTCCGCCCTGGAGGTGGCCCTGCACCAGAATGTCGATCGCTACGTCGACGCCTGGAACACCCGCCAGCCGATCTGGTTCTACCTGTGGCGCTTCCCGGCCGGGTTCCTGCCGTGGAGCGTCTTCCTGCCCTGGGGGATCGCCCAGGTGCTGGCGCCGGAGGAGCGCCCGCGGCGGGAGGCGGCGGTCTTCCTGCTGGCCTGGATCGCGGCGGTCCTGCTGTTCTTCTCGTTGTCCACCGGGAAGCGGGGAGTCTACGTGATCCCCGCCTACCCGGCGGCGGCCCTCGTGGTCGGCCGCCTGCTGTCACGGTCGATCGAGAGCGGGACGGGAGGGGAGCCGGCCCGCCGCCGGCTGCGTCCGCCCCTCCTCGCCTGGACCGGAATGACCGTGGTGCTCGCGGCGGCCGCGCCAATCCTGGCGCTGCGCAAAGAGAGCTCTCTCGTGCCGCCGGCGGCCGCGGTGGCCGGATGCTTCCTGGCGGGGGCCGTCGCCGCGGCCTGGATGCAGGCGCGCGGGCGGCACCTCAAGGCGGTCCAGGTTCTGGCCGGTTCGCATGTCCTGGCGTGCGTCCTGACGGTCGGGCTCCTGGTGCCCTGGGTGGACCGTCACAAGAGGATCCGGACCTTCGCCACCGAGGTGAAGGCGCGGCTGCATCCCGCGGGCGAGTTCGGGGCCACGCAGCAGAAACGGGACGCCTGGGTCTTCTACACCGGCCGTTTCGCCGCCGTCCTCGACACCCCGGGCAGCGTGGAGGCGTTCCTGGGGGCGGCCGGACCGCGCGACCTGCTGATCGAGGCCTCGGAGCTGCGCCGGGTGCGGGATCGCCTCCCTCCGGACGCGGAGGTGATCTGGCGCGGCCGGGTCGCCGGTGACGAGTATTACCTGCTGCATCGCGCCGGCGAGGCGGTGTCCCGGCCGGCCGCGACCGCGGGAGGCGGGACGTGAGGATCCGTGGCGTCATGGCGGGGATTCTGCTCGGGGCGGCCGGGCTCCTGGTGATCTGGGGAAGCGGGTTGATCGAGCCGCCGGAGGGGGCGCGGCGGCGGTTGGTGGCGTTCGGCGCCGCCTTCCCGCGGCCGCCCGGGACCGTCACCGTCGATCCGATCCCGTGCGCGCCGCTCCGGCGCCTGCGGTTCTACGTGGTCTGCACCGACGAGTGCCGGGACGTCTGGAAGGTCGTCGGCGTCCGGGGTCTCCGGGTGACGACGCTGGCGAGCTACAACCGGGTTCCGCCGCCGGCGGACGGGGAGCGGCGGCGGGCGTCCAACGCGCTCATCGCCCGGGAACAGCTGGAGCTCGACGAAGCCGGAGCCCGGGCGTTGATCGGCTGCCACCTCCGTCTGGAGGGGCTGCTCCCCGACCTGATCCTCACCGAGCTGCACCTGGGCGCCCTGCGGCGGACCGAGGGGGACGAGGAGGCGATGGGTCTCCTGGCCGAGGGGCTCCGGGATCCGGCCGCGGTCGAGCGTCTCGACGTCACGCCCGACGGGCAGGGCTGGCGGGCCCGCTTCCTCTACTGGCAGACGGGGCTGGCCGGACGACCGGTGTACGACGCGGAGGTCGCGCTCGGCCGTGACGGCACCCTGCGGGAGATCCGCGCGGCCGAGGTCCCGCGGTGGTCGGCGC
>JBOGOE010000262.1:0-6223 GCA_050747445.1 Candidatus Polarisedimenticolia bacterium
ATGCCTGTTCCTCCCCGCGGCGCTCCTTCTGGGGGCGGCACTGCCGCTGGCTCCGGTTGCCGCGCTGGCCAAGGGGCGTTCCCCCGCCCGGATGGCCCTGTATCTCGCCTTGGGGGTGGTCCTGGCCGAGGTCCTCACCCGCCCGTTCATCATCCCGGCCTTCGGGCTGCGGCGGACCGCGGCGCTTGCGGCGGCGGTGGCGGTGCTGGCGGCGCTGCTGTTTCTCGGTTTCACCCGTTTCCAGAGCGCCGCGACGCGGCAGACCGCGGGGATGGTGCTGATCGGCCTGATGTGCGTGGCCGGCTTCTATCCGGCCTCCTGGGATCCGCGGCTGGTCGCCTCCGGGCTGTACCGCTACGGGGCGCGGTCGCTCGAGCGCTTCGGGTCGGCCGGCGAGTACCTGGCGGCGCGGCAGCGGCTGGAGCTGATCTTCTTTCGCGAGGGGAGGGAGTCCGGAGTGATCGTGGAGCGCTCGGCGCAGACCTCCGCGACCCGGGGGGCCGCCGAGGCTCTGGCGCTGACCGTGGACGGCAAGATCGAGGCGACGACCGGGGCCGATCTGCGCACCCAGGTCCTGCAGGCCCACCTGCCCCTCCTGGTCCACGGGACCCCGCGTGACGTCCTGCTGGTCGATCTTCTCGATGGCGTCGCTGCCGGCTCGATCCTGCGTCATCCCATCGAGTCCCTGACCGTGGTCGAGAGGGAGCCGGCGATGATCGAGGCGGCGGCCGCCTTCGCCCCCTACAACGGCCTGTTCGACGAAAGCGGCCGGGTGGCCGACGGCCGGGTCCGCCTGGTCCACGACGAGGCCCGTCCCTGGCTCTTGCGCCGCCGGGAGGCCTACGACGTCATTCTGATCTCCGGGTTCGATCCCTGGCGGGCGCACAGCGCCGCCCTGACTACCGAGGAGGGGCTGACCGCGATCCGCTCCCGCCTGCGGGAAGGGGGGGTGGCCGCGCAGCGACTGGCTCTGACGGCGGTCTCGGGCGCCTCGCTGCGGACGGTGATGCGGACCTTCGTGCGCGTCTTTCCGTCGGTCCTGCTGTTCCAGATCTCGTCGGAGGATCTCCTGCTGGTCGGCTCCGAACGGGAGCTGGCGCTCGACGTCGGCTGGCTGAAGAACGTCATCTCGTCGCGCGGCGAGATCGCCGAGGACCTGCGGCGGATCCTGGTGTTCGGGCCGAACGAGATCCTCCTGACCTTCCGCCTCGGTGGGGAGGGGGTGCGGGGGCTCGCGGGGAAGGGGCCGATCGATCGCGACGACCTGGCGCTGGTGGAGACCGCGGCGGTGCGCGACATGCGGGTGCACGACGGCCGGTCGATCGTGGCGGCCCTGGAGGCGCGCTGGACGCCGCTGGCGCCGGTGATCACCAACTACGGGGGCCGGCCCGGGGAGAAGGCGGAGTTCCTCTACGGGCTGGCCAAAGTCTATCTTGGAATGGCCGGCGACCCGAGGCGGGCGCGCGAGCTGGGGCAGGAGATCCTGGGGCTGGGCCGGCCGGCGCCGGCCCGCTGGGTGATGGGGGAGAGCCTCCTTCAGGAGCGGGACATCGATGGCGCCCTGGCCGAGTGGGAGGGGGTGCTCGACGTCGAGCCGGGGAACCTCGACGCTCTGTTCAGCCTGGGGACGTTCCATCTCGACAATCGCGACTACTGGAAGGCCGACGCCTTCCTGGCGAAGGCGGCCCGCCTCTTCCCGGACACCGCCGTGGTGCGCTATCACAACGGCCGGAACCTGTTCTACCTGGGCCGCAACGAGGCGGCGATCAAGGAGCTGCGCGAGGCGGCCCGCATGGCGGGGGAGCGGGAGTCGTATCCGCTGGTCCCGTACCTGGTGGGGGTGGCGGCGAACAAGCTGAAACGGGACGGCGAGGCGCGCGAGTCGCTCGAGGGCTACCTCAAGTTGGCCTACACCCAGCCGCTGACGCGGGTCGAAGTCGATGCGCACATGAAACTGGCGGAGGTGTACGAGCGCCAGGGGCAGCGCTTCCAGGCGCACCGCGAGCGGCAGAAGGGGGAGGAGCTGCGCCGCCGCATCGAGGCCCAGACCCTGCGCGCGCGGCAGGAGGGGTCGTCCGTCCCGGAGGCGGTGGCGCCGCCCCCCGGCGGTCCGGACAGCCTCGGCCTGCCTCCCGAAGTCGGTGGCATCGGCCCCGGGGAAACGGTCAGGCCCCAGCCCCCCCCGAAGCCTTGAGCGCTCGGGACGGGGGGATGGCGGGGATCGAGGCCCGTCTCGGCCACCCGTTCCGCGACCCCGCGCTCCTGCAGCGCGCCCTCACCCATGCCTCGCTCGCCAACGAGACCGGCGAAGCCGATAACGAGGCGCTGGAGTTCCTGGGCGACGCGGCGCTCGGTTTCTTCGTCGCCGACGAGCTCTTGCGGCGCTTCCCGGAGATGGACGAAGGGGGGCTGTCGAAGCTCAAGGCCTTCGTGGTCAGCGGTCCCAACCTGGCGCGCGTGGCGCGGACGCTCGATCTGGGGGCCGCGCTCCGGCTGGGCGGGGCGGCGCATGCGGAGGGCGCCAGGGAGCGGGACTCGTTGCTCTCCGATGCCCTCGAGGCGGTGATCGCCGCGGTCCTTCTGGACGGCGGGCAGGAGGCGGCGCGCGCCCTGGTCGGGCGGCTGTTCGGTCCCCAGATCGCCAGCCTGCGGCGGGCCGACGTCGAGACCGGCGACCACAAGACGGCGCTCCAGGAGCTGCTCCAGGGGCAGGGACGGCCGACGCCGGAGTACCGGGTGGTTGCGACCGAGGGACCGCCGCACGCCCCCGTCTTTCAGGTGGCGGCGGTGGTGGAGGGACGGACGGTCGCCACCGGCCGTGGCGGCAGCAAGAAGGCCGCCGAGCAGGAGGCGGCCCGCCGGGCGCTCAGCGCCCTCCGCCCGCCGGAGGAGTGACCGCCGCCTCGTCGGCCAGAGGCTGGATGCCGCGGGCCCTGAGCGCCAGGACCTCGCGGCGCAGCTCGGCCGCCTGTGGCAACCCGGGGTCGGCCTCGAGCGCCCGCTCATAGTCGTACAGGGCCTTCCCGGGCTGATCGAGCCCCCGCTGGAAGATCAGACCACGATAGAAGTAGATCTGCGCCAGGTCGCGCCCGGCGACCCCCTTGTTGTACATGCGCGCCTGGTCCATCTGCCGCAGGGCCGCGTTGTACTCCCGCTGGTGGAACAGCTGCTCCGACAGCTCGAAGCGGGTCGGCAGGTCCTCCGGCCACAGCTCGGCCGCCTTGGTGAGCCATTCGATGGCCGCCGCCGGATCCCCCTTGAGGGCGTGGGCGCGCGCCATCTTGCGGTGCGACAGGAGGTAGGCCGGCGCGATCCGGAGCGCCTCCTGGAACTGGGCGATCGCCTGGTCGAGCTGGGTCATCGCCCCCGATCGATCCCCCTTGTCCAGGCGGGCCGAGGCGCTCTGCAGGAGGGCGATGCCGATGCCGTGATGGATCCCGAGGTGCATCCCCTTGAACTGGGGGCCGCGCGCCACCGCCTCGGTTTCCAGCTCCTTCAGGAGCGTTTCGCGGGTGACCTCGGGGCCGAAACGGGCGATCAGCTGGTCGCCGGCCCGGCCCGGCGGCACCTCCCCCAGGAGGACCAGCCCGAGCGTGTAGCGCTGCAGGGCCTTGTCCCACTCCTGCCGGGCGTAGTAGGCGTTCCCGGTGGTCAGCGCCTGCTCCAGCGCCGGCACCACCCCCCGGGGCCGCTCCAGGTTGATCCAGAGAAGGGGGGGCAGCAGGACCGCGGCCGCCACCCCCGCGGAACGGCCCGGGAGGAGCGCCCGCGCCCGCAGAGGGAGATCCCCCGCCCGGGCGGCCATCCCGGCAAGAAGCCGCAGCCCCTCCCGCAGCCAATGGCAGAGGCGACGGAGCGGCTCGGCGGCGAACAGGGCCAGGATCGGCACGACCGGAACCCGGAAGCGGCCGAAGTTGAAGAACAGCAGGACGGTCGCCATGTAGCCGAACATCAGGACGTACAGGGGCGTCAGGCGGCGCCACTCGCGCCGGGTCATCCAGATCCCCAGAAGCCCCAGCGGGGCCAGGGTGCCGAAGGTGGCGAACAGGTGCAGCCGCACCGCCGCCCACCGGCCTCCGCCGATCGGCAGGGACAGGGTGGGCCACTCCGGCGGCGGGATGGTGGCGTTGAGGGCGCGCAGGAGGGGGGAGAACTCCTGCAGGATCTGATAGTCGAGGTTGTCCGGCAGCTCGAAGAAGTTCCAGAAGTGGATCGTCTTCCACCACTCCAGGCGGAGCCATCGCAGCGGCTCGCCGGCGATGAACTTCACCCCCTCCCGGAACCAGAACCAGGACGACTGCATCGGCGTCAGGTCGCCGCCGGCCATCTCCGAGGCGCGCACCACGAAATCGGCGTGCTCGTACTTGGGATCGGGGCGGACGAACGGCGGCGGGACGTAGAGACCGTTGGCGTCCTCGTTGTTGCCGATGAAGAAGACTTCGCCCCCCCCGGTGGTCAGCAGGACAAGCTCACCCGACACCGCCCAGTTGCGCAGCGTCACGGGGACAATCAGCAGTACGGTCCCTAGCGTGAAGGCCCCGGCGGCCCGGAGTCCTTGCCGCGTCCGGCCGCCGCCGAGCCACAGCGCCAGGAGCGCCATGACCGGGGCCAGCAGGATGAAATTGTCCCGGTCGAGGGTGGCGAGACCGTAGAGGGCGCCGGCGACGCCGAAGAGCCGGAGCGACCGCGCAGGCGCCACGGTCGAACCCGCCATGGTTGCGCCGGCATCCGGGGCGGCCGCGACGGAGGCCCGCGCGGCGTCGAGGACCAGCACCAGCAGGATGGTCAGGAGCGGCGACAGCCAGCTCTTCATGACCATCCCCTCGAAGAACAGGAACGGGGCGTACAGGGCCACCAGCAGAGCCGCGAGCAGACCGTGGCCGTGTCCCAGGAACCGCCGCCCCGCGACGTAGGTGAGCAGGACGGTCACCGACCCGGCGATCCCCTGCAGGACCAGGATCGGCCCGACGGCCGGCCCGGCGATCGCGATCCATAGCCCCAGCAGGTAGGCATAGAGCGGGCTCTGGACGAAGGGCGTTTTGCCGAGCCAGTTCCCTCCGGCAATCTCCCGCGCCCACTCGTAGTAGAACCCGGGATCGAGGTCCTCGGGCGCGACGAGGGAGGTGTCCTTGATCTGGAAGACGTAGACCAGGCGCAGGACCAGAGCCAGTGTGACCACGGCCGCGACCGCCACCCATTCGAGGATCTGCTGTCTTTTCAGTGACATGAGCAGGGCACCCGCTGACCGTTCGAAAGGGCCGGATTATACCAGAGCAAGATCTCGACCCAGTGAAGTCAACCCTCCGGGATGGCGCCGAGCGTCAAAGTCCAGGAAGGTGTGCGGTGACAGGTTGACACTGCCACGGTCCCTATTTAAACTAACGGCCCGAATGCTTAATAGCAGATTCGCTTGTTCAAGGATTCCTAAAGAGGCTATCCACGGTGCATCGGGGAGCGACGGGAAGGTTTCAATCCACCTCAACGGCGGGTGAGACGGTGCGGGCGTTCGTCCCCGAACCGCTGCCTCCGAACCCTTCCCTCGCATTCGACGGTCCGTTGCAGGTGGCTCTCGAACAGGCGCTCCTGGCCCTCGGCCGGCTGGACAGCATCACGACACTTCTGCCCGACCCCGATCTCTTTCTGTATTCATACGTCAGGAAGGAGGCGGTTCTCTCATCCCAGATCGAGGGGACTCAGTCGTCGCTGTCCGATCTCCTCTTGTTCGAGATGAAGGAGGCCCCGGGCGCGCCCCTTGACGATGTCAGGGAAGTCTCGAACTACGTCGCGGCCATGCACCATGGGCTGAAACGCCTGCGCGGTGGGTTCCCGCTCTCCAATCGCCTGCTACGGGAGATTCACGGCATCCTTCTGTCGCATGGGCGCGGAGATGACAAGGATCCCGGCCAGTTCCGGCGCTCGCAAAACCGGGTCGACGGCGCCCGGCCGGGCAACGCCCTGTTCGTTCCGCCCCCGCACCAGGAGGTCGAGGAATGCATGGCGGCCCTGGAGCGATTCCTGCACGCCGAACAGCCCGCCCTTCCGGTGCTCGTGAAGGCCGGGATGGCACACGTCCAGTTCGAGACGATTCATCCCTTTCTTGACGGAAACGGACGAGTCGGGCGGCTACTCATGACCTTCCTCCTGTGCCATGCGGGGGTGCTGCGCGAGCCGATCCTGTACCTGAGCCTCTACCTCAAGGAGAGGCGTGATGAGTACTACCGCC
>JBOGOE010000263.1:0-7812 GCA_050747445.1 Candidatus Polarisedimenticolia bacterium
GCCTCCGGCAGCGGAGTCGTCGCGCCGTGGGAGATCGGCGCCACGGGGGGAAGAAGGAGCGCCGCGGGAAGCGGCGCGAGCGCCCCGGCGGCGGCGTCCGAGGCCGCCCGTGGCAGGCCGCCGGCCCCCAGCAGCGCGGCGCGCGGCCGGAGGGCCGACGCCTCCAGCCGGTAGTCGAACGACAGCCGGACGACGAACGACGCCCCTTCGGGCGTCCGCCGCGGCACGTCGATCGCATCGATCCGTCCCTGCACCGGCAGGAGGCCGGGCCGCGCGAAGGGGGAGGTGAGGTGCCAGCCCCGCTCCAGAAGCCGGCCGCCGGCGACGCCGAGATGTCCCTCCGGAACGCGGGTGAACGACAGGACGGCGGCCAGGACGAGCGGCACGGCGGCGAGGAGCGCCGCGAGGCGCGGACGGCGGAGAACGCGGCGAAGGAAGCGGCGGAAGCGGCCGATCACGCGGGGCAGTATAACCGCGAAAAAAAGAAGCGGTCCCGCGCGGGGACCGCTTCTCCGGGTCAGGTGTGGAAGACCGTGCGCGCTAGAAATCCCACCGCGCCGCCAGCCGTGCGGATCGCGGCGTCTGGAACGACAGCGCCTTCAGGAAATCCGGATCGGTGACGCCGGCGGTGAGCTCGACGTTGTCGTTGTAGGTCTGGGCCGACTGGCTGCCGAACAGGTTGAACACGTCGAACATGAAAGTCACCGTGGACTTGCCGATCTGGACCGGATAATCCGCGTGGATGTCGAGGGTGACCAGATCGGGGTTGCGGCCCAGGTTGCCGCGCCGCACCGGAGTGTAGCTGTCGAGCCAGATCAGGCCGCTGAACGCGTCGGAGTCGCTCAACGCCTCCCCCAGGTCGTCGGTGCGCCGGATCTCGGTGGGGGATCCGGTGCCGCCCGGATCGACCCAGTAGGCGTACACCGGGTCGATGCCGGGGATCTCGCCGCTGTTCAGGTAGATCGGGTGCGCCAGCAGCGACGTCCGCGGCGTCCCGGAGATCCAGGTGAAGTTCGCCCCCAGCCGCAGCTTGTTCCCGAAGGTGTAGGACGGATAGAGGTGCAGCACGTGCTGGGCGTCGGTCGGCAGATCCCCCTCGAGGAACTGTCCCGCCATCAGGGGCGTGTTCGGGAAGTCGTAGAGCGAGGTGATGTTGGGATCGCTCTGCAGGTTGTCGTTGCGGAACAGCCCCTCGTAGTTTCCCTTGAGGCGCGCGAAGCGGTAATTGGCGTACAGCGACCAGTTGTCGGAGTAGCGCTTGGTGTAGATCAGCTCCAGGGCCTTGTACTCGCGCTTCGGGGACGGGAACGAGAACAGACCGCCGCTCGGCACCGCGCCGGTGCCGGGGTTCGCCATCTCGTAGGTGCCGAACGGGGTGCCCGGGAAGGTGGTGCTCGCCGGTGTGCCCGTGCTGCCGCCGAACGGGTCGTAGGGGTAACCATAGGCGTACCCGTAATAGAAGTTCAGGATCTGCTCCGCCGAGTTGACCTGCACGTCCTCCAGGACGCGCCCCTGGCTGCGGAAGATCGCCCGGACCTCGAACGAGGAGTCCGGTCCCACCTCGAAGGCGAATCCGCCCGACAGCTCGTCCTCGTAGGGGAGCTTGGTCCCGTCGACGATGGTCGTCTGGTCCACGCCCAGGAGACCGGTCGCCCCGAGCGGCTCGCACGGGGTGGCCCCGCCGCCGCCGTCGTCGCAGGGGACGTTGAACCCGAGATAGCGCGGCGTCGTCAGGTCGCGATCGGTGAACTCCTGCCGCGCCACGCTGACCTCGTTGCTGAACGCCCTGAGCGCCATCAGCCCCGGGATCCTCTCGTAGTACCGGCCGAAGTTGAGATACAGGCGGCTGCGCCCGGTCCCGAGGACGTCCCAGCTCACTCCCAGCCGCGGGCTCCAGTTGCCGTCGAAGGTGTGGGAGCTTGGGGCGAAGCTCGACGTGCCCGGTCCGTAGATGCGGGCGGTGATCGGTCCGAACATCACGTTCTGCGTGGCGAACGGCAGGTCGAAGGAGCCGGCCCCCTGGAGCTCCTCCCGCGTGTAACGCAACCCTCCCTTGAAGGTCAGGCGCGGATGGATCTGCCAGGTGTCCTGCACGAAGAGGTTGACGTCGCTGGCGCTGACCGGCGGGAGCTCCGGTCCGACCCGGGCGCGGGTCACGCGGAACCGGTTGGCGTCGTCGTAGGCGACGGCCGGGTCGGCTCCGATTCCGTTGCGCACCTGGACGGTGGCGCCTCCCACGGTCGGGACCGAGACGGTGTCCTGGAAGCCGTCGAGGTCGGCGTCGATCGGGGCGCCGGTCGTCGGGTCGGTCACCGGGAGCTCGATGTTGAACGATGGCCCGGTGTAGGACGGGGTCTCGCGGTATTCGATGTCGTCGTACTGGACGCCGTATCGGATCTCGTGGTTCCCCAGGACGTTGGTGAACTTGAGCGAGTAGTGCAGGTTCTCGTCATCCTGGTCGGAGATGAAGCCGAGCCCGCCGCGACCGGTGGTGACCGGCGACAGGGCGAGGGGGACCGGTCCGCCCCCGTCCGGGTCGTACGAGTCGGCGTCGCGGAAGAACTCCAGGAGATTGCGCAGGTCGGTGTACTGGTGTTGGTCGAGGACCGAGGTCTCGCGGAACTTGCCGTCGTGATGGGCGAGCTGGGCCTCCATGAAGAACCTGGGACCGAAGACGGCGTTCCATTTGATCGACTGATTGTGGGAGCCGTACTTGATCTTGCTCTGCCCGCCGCCGGCGGCGAAGTCGCTCTGCAGCATCGCGGAGCCGCGCTGCAGCCCCTCGTCCCCCTCCGCCGGGTCGCCGAACATGGTGAACTCCACCTGGTGCTTGGGGGAGACCGCCCAGGAGATCTTGGCGGCGTAGTTGCTCGCCGTCCGCTGCCGCTCGATGTCCTGCCCGGCCGACGGGAAGGCCTGGGCGTTCGGCGCGTCGAAGGCGTTGATGTCGGCCGTCTCGTCGAACACCGACTCGCACTGGCTGCCGATGGCGCAGTTGCTGGCGGCGGTGAACGCCGGGTCGAGCTTCGGGTTGGCGCGCAGGTGCTGGCGCGTGAACACCGGGTTGTAGGCCACGAAATAGAACAGCTTGTCCTTGACGATCGGACCGCCAAGCGAGAACCCGAAGTCCTGGGTGTCCTGGCTGACGATGTTGACCGACCCGGCCTCGAAATCGACCAGATCCCGCCCGCCCTCGAACGACGATGGGGTGCTGAACCAGGAGACCCGCCCCTTGGTTTCGTTGGTGCCCGACTTGACGATGGTGTTGATGATCCCGCCCAGGGCCTGGCCGTACTCGGCCTCGAAGCCGCCGGTCTTGATCTGGACCTCGTCGAGGAACTCGCTGGTCACCCCCGTGCCGAGGGAGCCGTACACGATGTTGTAGGCCCCGATCCCGCCGTAGCCGGTGTTGGTGATGTTGACGCCGTCCACCAGGTAGGCGTTCTCCAGTCCGGACGCCCCGCCGATCGAGTAGTTGCCGTCGCCCGAGCCGAGCCCGCTCACCACCCCCGGCGCGACCGCGTAGGTGTCGGTGAACGAGCGGCCGAGCGGCACGGCCCCGGCAAAGTCGTCGTACTTCAGGTTGGTGCCCGACGACGTCGAGGTGGGATCGACGAGCGGCGACCTCCCGGTGACCGTCACCGTCTCCGTCTTGCCCGGCTCCAGCGTGAAGTTGATGGCGGTGCGCTGGTTCAGGCTGACGACCACGTCGTTCTGGATGACGGTGTTGAAGCCTCCCGGCGCCTCGACCCGCACCGTGTAGATGCCCGGACGCAGGAACGGCAGGATGTATTCGCCGCCCGCGTCGGTATCGGCGGTCCGGGTGCCGAACTGCGAGGTGGTGATGATCACCGCCCCCGCGATCGCTCCCCCCGCCGGATCGGACACCTTGCCCGCGAGCGTGCCGGTCGTCAGTTCCTGCGCGGCCACGGGCGGAAGCGTCAAGGCGACCGCCGCGAGCAGCGCCACGAATGCCATGCGGTTACGCGTCATCACGTTCCTCCCTGGTCCGTTCCCTGCACTCCTGGCGCCCCGCTTCGATGCGGGAGCGTCGGCGAATATATGTAATCGCTACAGATGTGCAAGGTGATAGGGGGATTTCGACGAGTCAATTACGCATGTGTAACCAGGCAGGGAAAGTGCCGCGAGCCGGAGGCGGCGGCCGGCTCGCCCCCGGTCGGGCTTCAGGGGGCCAGAACGGGCCGCAGCTGCGATGCGAGCGCGGGATCGAGGGGCAGGAGACGTGCGTATTCCATGAGCGCCTGTTCGCCACGTCCCGCCGCCTTGAGGGCGAGGGCCAGGTGGAAACGGGCGCGGTGCAGGTCGGGCCGGATTTCCAGGGCCCGCGTGAAGGCGCCGGCCGCTTCCGCGTACCGCCCCTCCGAGCCGAGCGCCACCCCCAGATTGAAGGGCGCCAGCGAAGAGGCCGGGTCGAGCGCCGCGGCCCGGGCAAGGTCACGAATCGCGGCGTCCGTCCTCCCGATCCTGAAGGCGAGGACACCGCGTTCCGACAGCACCGGGGCGGTCGGTGCCCCACCCGCGATCACCCGGTCCAGGAGGCCGATCGCCCGCGCCGCCTGGTCGTCGCGGGTCAGCAACAGGGCCTGCGCCAGCAGACCGGCGGGACCGGAGGCGAATGCGGCCGCTTCGGGCGCATCGTCGAGGGGTCGGAGCGGCGGGTGGGCCGGAGCGCCCGCGGGGGCGGCTGCGGGCTCCTCGACGCGGACGGCGCAGGCGAGACCGCCGTCGGACCCTGCCGGCGGCGGCAGGAACAGGCCGACCAGCCGGCCGGCGGGGTCGAGAACGAACCCGCTTTCGGCCCCGCCGCCGTCCGGCACGCGCATCAACATCAGTTCGTTCCCGTCGGGCGCCTCGACCCGCCGCTTTAGGAAGACCTCGAACAGCCGCGGACGGAACCCGTTCCGGGGACGAATCCCCACAAGCGCGTCTCCGGCGTCTCCGGCGTCCGCGACCGCCGGCGGCCGGCACCCGGGGAGCCCGGGGGAACGGAGGACGGCGAGGGCGCGGCCGGCGTCGAGGCCGACCAGACCCGCGACCTCGTACCCGGAAGGGACCTCGGGCGCCCCGCTCGCGACAGGGGGAACCGAGTCGGCCCGCACCCGGAGGCGGAGCCCCCGCACCCGCGCGAGCGCGCTGCCGGCGGTCACGAACAACCCCGGCTCCTCGAGCGCATGGGCGATCGATTGGAAGACCGTGCGCCCTTCATCGTCCAGCGCCGACAGGAGCAGCACGCAGTCCGCGGGCGCCCCGTCGGCCGACCCGGTGGCCGACAGGGTGGCGAGCAGGGCGAGGGCCGCCGCTGCTGCGGCCGGCGGACGACGACAGGATCCCCAGCGGGGAAGCGCGGACACGCCACTCCTCAGGGCTGAACGGAACCGGATCCGGGGGGAATCGCGGCGCTGCGTTTCAGCGGAAACGGGCTCTGGCTCGGCGTTTCAGGGTTCTTCTACGGCGGCCGGGGGCCGGCGTCAAGGCGTATTTCGCCGGCGGATCCCGGTCTGGGCGAGCGACAGCAGGGAGACGTGCAGGAACCCCGCGAGGAACAGCAGGAGGAAGGGGAGCGACAGGTACCGGCCATCCCGGGCGGCGTGCAGGGTGGCCAGGAGGAAGTAGCCTGCCAGTAACGCCTCGGCCAGCCATACCCAGGGTTGCCGGACGCTCCGGTAGGTCTTGGCCCGCCACGTTCCGCGGGACCCCTCCAGCTGGTACTTGGGGGTCCTTTCGAACACATCGCGGCCGCGCCGGCAGGCCAGGAGCACGGCGCGTGCGTTGCTGACGGAGAGACCGACGCCGAGCGACATGACCAGGGGGATCAGGGGGGCCACGCCCCGGCAGCCGCGTCCCGCCTCTTTTTCCGAGATCAGGTAGAACGCCGCGATCGACACCGTGGAAAGCAGCAGCAACGGCAGGTCCAGGGCGAGCAGCAGCGTCAATCCGTGGTCGCTCCGGATCCGCATCGCGGGGACCATCAGGATCGCCAGGAGCAGCATCAGCAGATAGGCGCCGTTGCCGGTCAGATGGAACAGCGCCTCGATCTTGGTGGCGGCGGGCAGCCGGCTTCTCAGGAGGCGCGGCAGCACCTTGAGCCCCGTCTGGATCGAACCCTGCGCCCAGCGTCGCTGCTGCGACTTGAACGCGTCGAGCGTCGCCGGCAGCTCGGCCGGGGCCACCACGTCGGGCACGAACACGAACTTCCAGCCGAGAAGCTGCGCCCGGTACGAAAGATCGAGGTCCTCGGTCAGGGTGTCGTGGTGCCAGCCGCCGGCCTCCTCGATGCAGACGCGCCGCCAGATCCCGGCGGTGCCGTTGAAGTTGAAGAACCGTCCGGATCGGTGTCGCGCGGCATGCTCGATCACGAAGTGGCCGTCGAGGAGGATCGCCTGCAGCCGCGTCAGGAGCGAGTAGTCGCGATTGAGGTGCTCCCAGCGCGCCTGCACCATCCCCACCCGCGGGTCGGCGAAATGGTCCACCAGGTCCCGCAGGAAGGAGGGGGGCGGGACGAAATCGGCGTCGAAGATGGCGACCAGCTCGCCGTCCGCCTCGCGCAGGCCGCGCGCCAGGGCCCCGGCCTTGAACCCTTCGCGATCCGTCCGCCGCAGGTGGCGCACGCGGCGGCCCTGGGACGCCAGCGCCGCGACGGCGGCGCCTGCCAGGCCGGTGGTCTCGTCGGTCGAATCGTCGAGCACCTGGATCTCCACGAGGTCGTGCGGCCAGTCGAGCGCCGCCGCGGCGCGGATCAGCCGCTCCACCACGTACCTCTCGTTGTACACGGGTAGCTGGACGGTGATGCGGGGCCGCGGTTCCAGGCGGCCGGCGGGCCGCGGCGCGGCGTGGCGATGACGCCGGTAGAGGTACAGCAGCCAGGAGCGGTGGCAGCCGTAGATCGCCAGCGGGATCAGGGTCGCGAAATAGGCCGCGACGATCGCCGCTTCGAGGGGGTTCATGAGCCGACCGCCGTCTCCTTGCGGGTCTCCGATCGTTCTGCTACCGTCCGATGCCCGTGCGCGGCGCGCGTCTCTCCCCGGTCTTCATCGCCCCCGCCGGCCTGCTGATCCTGGCGGCGTTCGCGGCGATGGCCGCGGCCATCGGGGGCGCCGGCCGCACCGCGTCGTTCCTGGCGCTGTTCGCTGCGGCCTTTGCCGGCTACGTTCTCGCGGTGGCGGCGGTGCTGCGCGCCCCCATCGGCGAGGCGGGCGCCGCCCGGCTGCTGCGGCTCGTGGTGGCGCTGGCGGTGGCGTACCGCCTCGTCTTCCTGTTCCTGCCGCCGGTCCTGAGCACCGACCTCCGGCGCTATCTCTGGGACGGCCGGGTGGCGTGCGCCGGGTTCAGCCCCTTCGCCCACGCGCCCGCGGACCCGGCGCTCCTGCCGCTGCGCGACGACCTCTACGCCCGCCTGGAGCATCGGGACGTGCCGACCATCTACCCGCCCGCCGCGCAGGCGCTGTTCGCGGCCGGCGGCGCCTGCGGTCGCAGCGCGACGGCGCTCAAGGCGCTGTTCGTCGGGGCCGATCTTCTCGGGATGGTCCTCATCGCCCGGCTGCTGCGGCTCCGCGGGCTCCCGCCCCTGCGATTGCTGCTGTATGCATGGAACCCGCTGGTGGTGATCGAGGTGGCCTGGAGCGGTCATCTCGAGCCGGCGGCCCTCGCCTGCGCGCTCGCCGGAACGGCGGCGATTATACAGAAAAGACCGATCCGCGGCGCCCTGGCGCTCGCCCTCGCCGGGCTGGTGAAGCTCCTGCCGTGGTTCCTGTTCCTGCCGCCGGTCCTGAGCACCGACCTCCGGCGCTATCT
>JBOGOE010000264.1:0-5484 GCA_050747445.1 Candidatus Polarisedimenticolia bacterium
GCGCTGGCCCTGGCGCTCCTCGGTCCGCCGGCGATCGAAGCGACCGCCCCGCCGGACCGCCCGCAGGACGCTCCCGATCTCGAAGCGGCGGCGCGGCTCATTCAGAACACCTGTTTCGCCCTCCACCCCGCGGACCGGATCGCCCGGATGTCGGGGCAGGCCGGACCCGCCCCGGAGAGCGTTTCCGTGGAGCCGCTCGAGCAGATCCGGTTCCTGCGCACCGAGGACCCGCTCGAGAAAGGGCTCTACTACCCGGCGCTCCTTCCGGACCTGTTGCCGGCCTTCCGGGTCCACCTCGTCCCCGGTCGCACCTTCCTGGATCTGGGAAGCGGCGACGGGCGGGTGGTGTTCCTGGCGGCGGTCATGGGGACGCGTCCCACGGGCATCGAGTACGACCACGGCCTGCACCGCATCGCCAGGACCGCCCGCCGCCGCCTGCGGGACTCGCTCCCGATCACCGGCATCCGGCTGGTGCGCGGCGATTTCTTCGAAACGGACTATGGCGCATGGGACATCCTCTTTTATTACGCGGCGGGGAGCTACGCGGAGAAGAGGCTCGGGGAGAAGCTGGCGGACGAGATGCGCTGCGAGGCCCGCCTTCTGGTGTACGGCGGCCTTTCCGACCTGTTCCCCCGGCTCCGATTCGCGGGTTCGATCGGCGGGGTGCAGGAGTTCCGGCGCGAGGAAGGATGCCCGCGTTGAACGTCCGCCGCTTCCAGGCGCGCGCCGGCCTGCTGTCGGTCGTCGGGCTCCTTTATGCCTCCGCCTGCGGCGGTCCCTACGGCACCGAGGATTACATCGTCCAGACCGGCCCGGGTCTGATGATCCTCCTGCTGCTTCTGGCTCCCTGGCTCTGGGGGGTGCCGATGGCGTTCGCCACCGCGGAGCTTTCCTCGGCCCGGCCGATCGAGGGGGGGTATTACATCTGGATCCGGGACATCCTCGGTCCGTTCTGGGGCTTCCAGGCCGGCATCTGGAGCCTGATCTCGTCCTTCCTGGACAATGCCCTCTACCCGGTCCTGTTCGCCAAGGGACTGATGTACTGGTTCCCGGAGGCGCTCGCCTCGGAGGAACGGCGCTGGCTGGCGGCGGTCGGCTTCATCGCGTTTCTGACCTGGTTCAACCTCCGCGGCATCCGGATCGTCGGCACCGCCGCGGTCGCCCTCAATCTCTTCCTGATCGCGCCGCTCGTCTGGATCGTGGCCGCCGGCATCGCCCGGGCGCAGCACAACCCCTTCCTGCCGTTCACCGCTCCGGGGGTCGATCCCTGGAACGGGCTCGGAGCCGGTCTGGCGCTGACCATCTGGTTCTATTCCGGCTACACGGAGGTCAGCACCGCGGCGGAGGAGATCCAGAACCCGGCGCGCAACATCCCGCTGGCGCTCCTGATCGTGACGCCCCTGGTGATTCTGTCCTATACGGCGCCGTTGGTCGCCGGTCTGGCGTCGGTCGGCAACTGGAGCACCTGGCAGTCGGGTGAATTCGCCCGCATCGGCGAGGCCCTGGGAGGCCCGATCCTCGGTCACTGGGCCCTTCTCGGGAGCGTCGCGTCCTTCACTGTGATCTTCATGTCCTACCTGCTCTGGTGGTCGCGGCTCGGATGGGCGCTGGCCGCGGACCGGTCGCTGCCCTCGTGGCTGGCCCGTCTGCATCCGCGCTATGGGACACCGCACCGCGTCCTGCTGGTGTACGCGGTCGGCTATGCCCTGCTCGCCCGGCTCGACTTCAAGGATCTCCTGATGCTGGACGTCTGGGTGTTCGGGGCGTACGACCTGCTGCTGCTCGCGGCGGTGATCCGCGGTCGTACGGTGCTGGCGAAGCGTCCGGCGGGGTTCCGGGTCCCCGGCGGCACGGTGGGGGTCTGGATCAACGCCCTGGTGCCGGCCGCCGCATGGATCGTGGTCCTCTGGGCCACCGAACGGGAAAACGTCCCGGGAGGGGTGGCCGTGCTTCTCCTGCCCGCCTTCCTGTACGGGGCCCGGCACCTCCTCCGCCGCGCCTCCCGGCCGCCCCTCGAACCACCCCTACCCCCGCCCGCCGCCCCCTGACCCGGCGGCGCCGGCCGCCCCCCCGGTCTTCCCCTCCAGGGCCTCGAGCGCCGCTGCCGTGGCGCGCAGCAGCGGCTCGGCCGACAGTGGCGATCTGACCGCCTGGCGCATCCAGGCGTCGGGTGTCAGGTTGCCGATCCGGCAGATCCTCTCGAACTCGGCCCCGAAGCGGCCGGGCTCCTTCCGGAAATGCTCCTCCACCTGGAAGGCGATCAGGTGGCCGATCGGATAGTCGGGGGTGTACAGACCGCTGGCCACCATGTGGGAGTAGATCGCCAGGATCGGCACGTCGCGCGCACCCAGGAAGGGGGCGAAGTGCCGGTTCCAGGTGTCGCGCGCGATCCGCACGACCGCCTCGCGGAAGCGGGCCGGTGTCGCGTCGGGATGATCCTGAAGCCAGCGCCAGGCCGTGATGTCGATCAGACCCACCCCGGCGATCTCCCGCGTGGCCCAGAAGGCGTCGAGCGCCCGCAGCCGTTCCTCCTCCTTCCCCGGTCCCTCCAATCCAAGCAGGTCCAGGTCACGGGCCTGGAACACGAAGGCGAGCGCCTCGGTGAAGGCGTTGTTCGGCACCCCCTGAAGCAGGGTGTGATCGATGGCGGTCATGGAGAACACCTGCTCGACGTTGTGCCCCATCTCGTGGACCGCGATGTTGTACCCCTTGTAATCCATGCCGTCCGCGCCGACGCGGGTCCGGAGGTGCGCGTTGTCGTCGCGTCGCGCCGCCCCGAGGGCGTGCCCGGCGCCGCGCGATGGCTCCACCACGATGCGATCGGCCACGAAGCGGGCGCGCTCGGTGGCGAACCCGAGGTCCCGCAGCATCCGCGGCACGTCGGCGGCATAGGCCGCCGCCGTCGGATAGCGGCTGCGGGTCAGCGCGTCGAGCTCCTCTTCCCGATGCCGGCCGCGTGGCTTGAAGCCGTTGTACCAGACGTCGAACGGCTCGAGCGGACGCCCCAGCCGGGTCCCGATGAGACGCCCCACCCGACCCGCCAGCGGGGACGCGAGCACCGACTCGAGCAGGGCCTTCGCCCCGGTCTCCGGGATCTCCCGCACCAGATTGAAGCGCCTTTCGAGAAAGGTCGGATGGTCCGGGTGGTACGGATCGGCGCGGCGCTCCGCGTGGACGATCCCCAGCCAGGTCCGGTAACGCGTGTCCGGCTCGCGACCGACGGCGGCCGTCGCGGCCGCCCCCGCCGGCGGTCCCGCGTCCCGCTCGCTGGACACGGACACCGCGTTGCTCGCCGGGTTCCAGTCAAGGAGCGGATTGTTGATCACGGCGCGGGGAATCTCCTGCAGGACGATCCGCTCCATGACCTTCTGGATCAGGCGCTGCTTCGACGGACCGTCGGGATCGGCATAGCGGGACTTGAGCTCGTCGCGGATCCCCCAGTGCGCGATCAGACGGAGCCCCGCAGGGAAGGGGCGCGAACCGTCCGGCTCCAGGAGGTGGTGCATATAGATGTTGTAGTCGTTGATGTAGGCGTCGGCGGCCGCGTAGGCCCCGGCCAACCCCTGCCCCACGTCGGCCGGGACGCGCGCGGCGAAGCGCTGCGCCAGACGCGCTTCGGCCCACTGCCGCCGCGACCAGGAGCTCCCCTCCTCCAGGCGCCGCGACAGCGTGGTGAGCGGAAAATTGAGCAGGACGACGAACGCCACCTTCCCGGCGAACAGATCCTCGGTGACGTGCGCCGCCGGGTCGAGCTCGCCGAGGCGGCGGTCGATCGGCAGCATCGGACCGAGATCCAGATCGAGCCCCCGCCGCAGGTCGCGCGCCATCGAGTTGAAATAACCGTCGATCCTCTCCTGGGCGAACTCCAGTCGCTCGAAGGCGCCGTCCTGACCGGGACCCGCCGGGATGAACTCCTCCTGCAGGAACTCCTTGAGCACGGCCGGCGCGCCGTCCTGGCGGCGCCACAGCCGCAGCACCTGGTCGACGCCGCGGTCGATCCGCCCTCCCTCCGCCTCGCCGTGACGGAGACGCAGCGTCCGGCGCGCCTCCCCGGCCGCCTTCCGGTAGATCGGGTCGGCCGCGATCCCGGCCGGCGGCCGCGTCCCCGCCGCCGGGGCGGCTCCCCGGACCGGACGCGCCGCGGCCAGACCGACGACCAGTGCGAGGGCGACCGCCACTCCGGTGCTCCACCCGTTCATCCGTCCTCCTTGCCGGCCCTCCGGCAGCCGGCGCGTCGTTCACAGGCGGTCGAGCCCTTCCCGCCCGATGTTGGGGACCCAGGGCCAGATCTCGTACTGGGCGACACCGTTCCGGGTGAACGGGTCGTCGTCGCGAATCCGATCGAGCGCCGCCGGCGCGCCGTCGTCCGGGACCCGGAGCAGGAGCGCGCCGCCGTGGCGCGGTTCCAGCGGTCCTGAGCCCAGCAGGACGCCCCGCGCCTGCAAATCCCGCAGGTAGGCACGGTGCGCCTCGAGGTGGACAAGGACCTCGTCCAGAGGCCGCCGGTAGCGGACGAACGCGATGGCGTACAACGGAACCTCCCGCAACGCGATGCCCCGCGGCGTCGGTATGGCGTCCCCAACGGGATTTGAACCCGTGTTACCGCCTTGAAAGGGCGGTGTCCTGGGCCAGGCTAGACGATGGGGACCTCTCTGACAGGGGCGGTATCTTAACCCAGGACGGGCCGGCCGCTGCGCGATTGCCGCGGCGGCCGCGGGGCCGGCGCACCGGTGACGCGCAACACCTCAAAGCCCCGCAATGGAAACCGCCGTAACCTCTCCGGGTCGGCCGGTGCGACGGAGGTCATCGAATGTCCGACGCGCCGTTGTTCTCCGCCCTGGTGGTCTCGCGACCCTCCCCGAACGGACGCCGCCTGCGGCGGCTGCGCTCGCTCGTCGTGGCGGCCTGCCTGCACGCCGCCACCTTCGGCGGCCTGGTGCTCGCGCCGCTCCTGATTGTCGAGATGGTCGAGCCGCAGGCGTCGACGGACCCGATCCTCATCTACTACCCGCCCCGGTCTGGAGGTCATGGCGACGGGAGGCCCCTGCCCGCCATACGCCGGGGCGAGGGCGGCCCACCGTCGTCGGCACGGCACACGGCGGAGAGCCGGGAGCGCGTCCGCCCGGAGGCTCCGACCGCAATCACTCCGGTGGCCCCGCCGGAGCCGCCCGTGGAGGTCCCCGCCGACTTCGCCTCGCATGACCCGGCCGGGCCGGGCGAAGGCGATGGAACGGGTCATCCCGATGGCACCGGGAAATCGACCGTCGGGGTGCCCGACGGGTGTCAAGACTGCCCCGATCCGGGCACCGGCGGGGGCCGCGACGGCCCGGACTGGGAGATCCTCGGACCGGACGACCCGAGGGTTACCACCCGGCCGGTCCTGATCGACGCGACGAAGGTCCTGCCCCGCTACCCGGACGCCGCGCGACGGGCCCGGCTCCAGGGCGAGGTCGTGCTGTTGATCGTGATCCGCACCGACGGGAC
>JBOGOE010000265.1:0-8080 GCA_050747445.1 Candidatus Polarisedimenticolia bacterium
CCCCATCGGCGAGCGCCAGCACCGCCTCGTGGTTCCACGCGGGACGGGCGGCGCCCGTCCCGCCGCCGGGAGCCGCCGCCAGGTCCACTCCCGCCGTGATCCGCGCCACCAGATCCAGGAGATCGCCGGCCACCAGGGGTTTGGCCAGGTAACCGTCCAGCCCCGCGGCCAGGAAGCGCTCGCGGTCCCCCTGCATGGCGTGGGCGGTCATCGCCACGATCGGAACGCGGCGCCCCGTCGCCGCCTCCCGCGCCCGGATGGCCGCCGTCGCCTCCAGACCGTCCATCTCGGGCATCTGGATGTCCATCAGGACGAGATCGAACGGCGCGTCGCGTTCCGTCCGGAACCACGTCTCGACCGCGGCGCGCCCGTCCCCAACGACGGTCACGGCGTGCCCCTGCTTCTCCAGCACCCGCCCCGCCACGAGCAGATTGACCGCGTTGTCCTCCGCCAGCAGGATCCGGAGCCGGGCGCGCGTCTCGCGGACCGTGTGGCGGGTCACGAGGCGATCCTGCCGCCCCTCCGGGCCCCCGCCGGAGCGGGTGGCCACGATCGCCTCGAGGAGCTCCGAGCGCTTGAACGGCTTCGTCAGGTAGGCCCCGATGCCCAGCCGGCGGCAGCGCGCGGCATCGCCGCGCTGCCCGCCGGAGGAGAGCATCATGATCACCGCCCGGCCCCATCCGGGCATCCCCCGCAGGCGCTCCGCGAAGGCGAACCCATCCATGCCGGGCATGTTGGCGTCGAGCAGCACCAGGGCGCAGGGCTCGTCCCGGGCCGCCCCGACCGCGGCCAGGCCGTCCGGGCCGCTCGCCGCCGCCATGGGGCGCATCTCCCACCTCCGGAGCGTCTCCACGAGGATCCGCCGGCTGGTCGCATTGTCGTCAACCACGAGCACGCGCAGGCCCCGGAGCGATTCCACGGACGGAGGCGGCGCCTCCGCCGATGCCCCCACGCCGAAGCGCGCGTCGAACCGGAAGGCGCTCCCGCGGCCGGTCTCGCTCTCGACCGTCATCGACCCGCCCATCTGCGCCACCAGCCGCCGTGAGATGGAAAGCCCCAGCCCCGTGCCGCCGTGGCGCCGCGTGCTCGAACCGTCCGCCTGGGAAAACGGCTCGAAGATCAGCGCCTGCTTTTCCCGGGGGATCCCGATTCCGGTGTCGGTCACCGCGAACCGGAGACGCGTCCCCTCGCCGGTCCGCTCCGCCTCCTCGATCGAGACGACGATCTCCCCCCGATCGGTGAACTTGATCGCGTTGCCCGCGAGATTGAGGATGACCTGGCGCAGCCGGCCGGGATCGCCGATGAGGAGATCGGGCACGCCGGCGGCCACGTCGAGGGCCAGCTCGATCCCCTTCGCGCCGGCGCGCGCCGCCAGGCTCTTGAGGGCGTCCCCCAGGCAGTCCCGGAGCCGGAACTCCGTCTCCTCGAACTCCATCCTGCCGGCCTCGATCTTCGAGAAGTCGAGGATGTCGTTGATGACCGACAGGAGCGCGTCGGCCGAGGACTTCACCAGCATCAGGTACTCCCGCTGCTCGGCGGTGAGATCGGTCTCGAGCGCCAGCGCCGTCATCCCGATGATGCCGTTCATGGGGGTGCGGATCTCGTGGCTCACGTTGGCCAGGAACTGATCCTTGGCGCGGTTGGCGGCATCGGCGCTCTCCTTGGCCCGGTGGAACTCCTCTGATCGGGCCAGCAGTCTGTCGTAGGCGAGGGCGAGCCGTTCCGACTGCTCGACGGCCGTCTGTTCCTGGACCGAAAGGAGGAGCCGGAGGGTGGCCACCTCCGCATCATGCCCGGTCTTCCGCGCGGCGCCGGCCGCGGAGGGTTCGGGAGCCTTCGCCCCTTGCCGCCGTCCGGCGGACGACCGGAAGAACGGGCCCGATGCGAAGGGCAGGAGGGCCAGTTTGGCCCCCAGGGCGACGGTCTGGAAGAGGGTCGCGGTCTCGCGGTCGATGCAGGCCTTCGAGAAGAGGATCACGGCGAACAGATCGCCTGAGGGGAGCATGCCGCCGAATCCGAGCGCCGACCGGATCCCGTACGGACGCACGAAGTCGTCCTGCGCCGGGATGTACGCGCTCCCCTCGGCCTCGGCGACGTGGAACACGTTGAAGGTCTTCTGCGCCAGCCGGACCAGGAGGGACGGGCCGGGCCGGAGCAGATCGGAGACGTCCAGGCCGAACTGCCGGACCAGCTGGGCCACCATGGGCAGATGGGAGACGACCTCGCTGCTGGGCAGGGGGATCGCCTGATGGCCGCGCGAGGCCCGCCGGTCGTTCCACGCCGCCTCCGCGCCGGCGGTGGCCAGCAGGGTAAGACACTTCATTCGGGACCGGGGCGGCTTCCCCCTGAGGATGCGATCGGCGAAGGTCCGCAGCGGCGCGTCGAGATCGCCGTAATCGTGGGTCTTGTAGAAGCGCACCAGGACGCAGGCCTGCGGACCGGACGCCCCTGTCCGCAGCCCCTCGTGAAGGTGGCGGACCATCCGTTCCGCCACCTCCTCCATGCTGCCGGCCCCCGCCCCAAGCTCGCGCAGGGCGGACCCGCAGGCGGTCATCTCCTTGAGGCCGAAACGGGCGAGGTCGTACATGGTCACCGATCCTGGCGCCGCACCGCCGCCGCGGTCAAGCGCCCCGCGAACCGCGGCCGGTTCAGAACGTCCCCGCGCGGCGTAGCGACAGGAACGCGGCGAGCAGGCCGAGAAGCGCGCCGCCCGCGGCCAGCGCGCCCAGCGCCTCCGGAGGCAGAAAGCGGCCGGCGACGATTGACATGAAGGGGTTGGAGCGATAGACGTCGGACGCGAGGACCAGCCGGTGGGTCAGGAGCAGGCCGCCCGCAGCCAGCAGTCCGCCGGCGAGACCCTGGGCGGTGGCGCCGATCAGGAACGGGGCGCGGATGAAGCCGGCGGTCGCGCCGACCAGCTTCTGGATGTCGATCTCCTCGCGGCGCGCCAGGACGGTCAGCCGCACCACCGCGGCGACGGTCACCAGCGCCGCTCCGCCCAGCAACAGCCCGACGCCGTAGCCGCCGCGGCGGACCAGGTCCACGATACCTGCCAGGCGCTGCACCCAGCCGACGTCGTAGCGCACCTCCTCGACGCCGGGCGCCGCCCGGTACGACAGGGCGAGCACCTCCAGCGCGCCCGGGTCCCGGTACTCCTCGCGCAGCTCCAGCTCGAACGACGCAGGAAACGGATCCCCACCCACCTGGTCGGGGAGGTCCCGGAGCCCGGGGAAGGTCTGCTGGAAGCGGCGCTTCGCCTCCGCGCCGGTGATGAAGCGGATCTGCGCCACCGCCGGGTCGGTGGCCAGCTCCTTGGCCAACGCGTCGATCTGGGAGCGCGTGGCCTCCGCCGTCAGGTAGATCTGCGCCTGCGACTCCCGCCCCAGGGCGCCGACGAAGGCGTTCAGGTTGAACGCCAGGAGGACGAACAGACCGAGGACGTAGAGCGAGATGCCGATCGAACCGGCCGCCAGCAGGCTGAGCGCCGGATTGCGCCACAATCCCTCCCAGGCCTCCCCCGAGCAGTGCCGCAGGGTGCGGAGCGCCGGCATCTCAGTCGATCCCCCCGGCGACGACCCGCCCGTGGTCGAGCGCGACGACGCGGCGCGCCATCATCCGGATCAGCTCGCGGTCGTGCGTCGCCACCAGGACCGTGGTGCCGTGCGCGTTGATGTCCTTGAAGAGCCGCATGATCTCGCGCGCCAGCTCCGGGTCGAGGTTGCCGGTCGGCTCGTCGGCCAGGAGGATCAGCGGCTTGTTGACCAGCGCCCGCGCGATCGCCATCCGCTGCTGCTCGCCGCCCGAGATCTCCTCGGGGAAATTGCGGAGCCGGTGCGTCAGTCCCAGCATCTCCAGCACCTGGTAGGTGCGGGCCCGCTGCTCCTTCGGGGGAAGGCCGATGACCTTGGTGGCGAAGGCGACGTTCTCGAACACCGTCTTGCGCGGCAGCAGCTTGAAGTCCTGGAATACCACGCCGATCTGCCGTCTCAGGTACGGGACCCGCCGGGACGGCAGGCTCGTGAGGCTCAGGTTGTGGACGATGACCTGGCCGGAGGTGGGGACTTCGTCCCGGAACAGCATCCTGAGAAGCGTCGTCTTCCCCGCGCCGCTCGGCCCGGTCAGGAAGATGAACTCCCCCTTCTCGACGTGCAGGTTGACGTCCAGGAGTGCGGGCGCCCCCTGGACGTACTTCTTGGTGACATGGAACAGGCGGATCATCCGGAGCGACGGGAGGCGGTCACGGCCGGTCCAGCCGCTCCTTGAGGAGGCGGTTGACCAGGGCGGGGTTGGCCCGGCCGCCGGTCGCCTTGAGGACCTGACCGACGAAGAACCCCAGGAGCGCGGTCTTCCCGGAGCGGTACTGCTGGTGCTGGCCGGGGTTCTTCGCGATCACCTCGTCGATGGCGCGCGCGATGGCCCCCTCGTCGCTCACCTGTTCCACCCCCCGGGCGCGCACCACCTCGGCGGGGTCCTTGCCGCTCGCGTAGATTTCCTCGAACACCTCCTTGGCGATCTTCCCGGAGATCGTCCCCGCGTCCACCAGGCGCACCAGGGCGCCGAGCCGCTCCGGCGGCAGCGGCACCCGATCGGCTTCGATCTTCCCCTCCCGGGTCTTGCGCAGGATCTCGGTCATCACCCAGTTGGCGGCCCCCTTGGGGTTGCCGGCCGCCTTCGCCGCCGCCTCGAAGTAGGCGGCCAGCGCCCGCGACGCCGTCAGGACGCGCGCGTCGCTCTCGGACAGGCCATGGTCGCGCACGAAACGGGCGCGGAGGTCGGACGGCAGCTCGGGGAGGTCGCGGCGGATCGCCTCGATCCACGCCGCCTCCAGGGTCAGGGGCGGGAGGTCCGGTTCGGGGAAGTAGCGGTAGTCGTGCGCCTCCTCCTTGGAGCGCATCGGGAAGGTCTTCCCTTCCGCCGGATCGTAGAGACGCGTCTCCTGGACGACCCGGCCGCCCGACTCCAGCACCCCGCGCTGCCGCTCGATCTCGTGCGCCAGCGCGTCGCGCACGAACTTGAAGGAGTTCAGGTTCTTCAGCTCGGCCTTGGTGCCGAACTTCCCGGCTCCCTTCGGCCGCAGCGACACGTTGGCGTCGCAGCGCAGCGACCCCTCCTCCATGTTGCCGTCGCTCACGCCAAGGAACACCAGGACGTCGCGCAGCTCGGAGTAGTAGGCGTGCGCCTCGTCGGGACTGCGGAGATCCGGCTCGCTGACGATCTCGATGAGCGGCACGCCGGAGCGGTTGTAGTCGACGTACGACGTCCGGTCGGAGTCGGGGAACCCCTCGTGCAGCAGCTTGCCGGCGTCTTCTTCCATGTGGACGCGGGTGATGCCGATGCGGCGCTTCGAACCGTTCCCTTCGATCTCCAGGTGGCCGCCGATCGCCAGCGGGCGATCGTATTGCGAGATCTGATACCCCTTCGGAAGGTCCGGGTAGAAGTAATTCTTGCGCGCGAAGATCGAGCGCGGCTGCACCGTGCTGCGCAGCGCCAGCGCCGCGCGCGCCGCCAGCTCGACCGATCGACGGTTGAGCACCGGCAGGACGCCGGGCATCCCCAGGCAGACCGGGCAGACGTTGGTGTTGGGCGGCGCCCCGAAGCGGGTCGGGCAGCCGCAGAAGATCTTCGAGGCCGTCAGCAGCTGGCAGTGGACCTCGAGTCCGATGATGGCTTCGTAGTCCATCGCGCGGCGGATTATAGCACCCGGTCCGCGCTCCGTCCGGGGCGCCCTCCCCCCTGTGCTAGAGTACGCGCGCTTCGGGAGGTGGCGTGGCGACGCTGCGCGTGGCCGTCCTCGGCGCCGGCAATCTCGGAACGACCCTCGGCATGGTGCTGTGCGGCGGCCTTCCCGGCATCCGGGCAGGCAGGACGCGCGAGGTCGTCCTGTGGACCATCGAGGAGGATGTCGCCCGCGAGATCCGGGGTGCGCGCCTCAACACCAGGTACCTCCCCGGCGCCACCCTGCCGCGCGCCCTCGGAGTCACGACCGACTTGGCGGAAGCGGTGGGCGCCGCATCGATCCTGGTGGTCGCGCTCCCCTCGTCCGTCGTGCGTCCGGTGGCCCGCCAGCTCGGCGAGGCGCTCCGCCCCGCGCCGACCGCCTCCGATCCCCCCGCCGTGGTCAGCGCCTCGAAGGGGCTGGAGGCCGTGACCCATCTGAGGATGTCCCAGGTCCTGGCGGCCGAGCTTCCGTCCCCGGCGAACGGGCGGATCCTGGCGCTATCCGGCCCGTCGATCGCCCACGAGCTCTCCCGCGGCGTGCCAACCGGAGTGGCACTGGCGTGCGACGACCTCACGCTGGCGCGCGCGGTGCGGCGCGAGCTTCAGACTCCGGTGCTGCGGTTGTCGCTGAGCCGCGACGTGGCGGGCGTGGAGCTGGGGGGCGTGCTGAAGAACGCCTACGCGCTCCTGTTCGGTCTGTGCGACGGACTCGGCCTCGGGCTCAACAGCAAGGCGGCGATCTTGACGCGCGCGGTGCCGGAGATGGCCCGTCTGGGAGTCGCCCTGGGCGGCCGCCGCGCCACCTTCTTCGGTCTGCCCGGCCTCGGCGACCTGGTGGGAACGGGACTCAGCGACTACAGCCGCAACCGCAAGATGGGCGAAGCCCTGGCGCGACGCCACGATCCCGGCGAGCCGCTGCCCACCCTGCCCGGCGTCGTCGAGGGACTCGGCTCGCTGCGGGTGGCCCTGGAGCTGGGCGCCCGGCACAAGGTCCGCCTGCCGATCCTCCAATCGATCGCCGCGGTGATCGACAACGGCGCCGACCCCCTCAAAACCATCGTCCGGCTGGTCGGGTAGGACCCTTCCGGGCGACCCGTCCGCTCCCGCGCATCATCGCGCGGGGGTGATACAATCCGCCCCAGCAACACCCGGAAAACCTGCTTCCAGGAGGACCTGATGGCGGACCCTTCGGCGTCCCGGTCGCGCGGCGGCCTCGTCCTGGCCGCCGCTTCGGTCGTTCTCTGGCTCCACCCCTCCCTCCCCGGCGACGGCGGCGCGGTTCGCGCGCAATCCCCTCCGGCGCAGTCCGCACCCGCACCGGCCGCCGAAGACTTCGCGCGCGACCGCGAGAAGATCTTCGACGCCTTCTACCGGACCGGTCTCGACACCAGCCGCCCCTACACGGTGACCAACCTGTCGATCAAGAAGGACAACGTGACGCTCCTCCTCAAGCAGGGGGTCGTCTTCCTGTCCCAGCCGATCGCTGGAGAGATCACCGGCGCCGCCTTCCTGGGCGAAGGCCTCATCTCGATGACCCCCCCCAACCGCACCGAGCGATACATGCTCAAGAAGCACTACGGCGCCGAGGTCCTGAACGAGCCGTTCGCCGAGGCCGTCTTCCGCTTCACCGACGGGACCCACCGGCCGATCATCGGCTCCGGCAAGGCCGACCCGGCGGCGACGGGAAAGGCGGCCCGGGCGACGGAAATCTACGGCGAGCGGAATGGCTACCTGAATGGCAATCGCGATTTGGCCCTCGACATGCAGTGGCTGGAAAATCGCATATCGAAACTCGATGGAGCGGATTTCTTCACGGGACAGGTTCGCTTTGCCAAGCACGGATGGGTGAGCTTCGTACACAACCCCGTCGAGACCCTTGAGAACAGGATCTTCACCGAGGGAACCCTGGGTGGCGGCGGACGATGGTACGAGGTGACCTGGACGGAGTGGCACGAGGCCGGCGATTACAATCCGAGCGGCCACTACGTAAAGCACCCCGAGCGCGACGGCCCCCCCGTTCTGCGGGTGAGACACGAGGATTTGATCCTCGACATGTCGACCACGAAGAGCGTCGAATGGGATGCGCGGCTCCGCATCGAACCCAGGATCGACGGCATCCGTGCAGTGCGCCTCGACCTTGTCAACAACTCCGATTTCAACACGCGCTGGTACGAGGACCAGTTCCAGCCGAACCGTCTCCTGGAAGTCAGTGACGGGACCGGGTCACGTCTCGAGCACTTGCATCGCCGTGACAGCGTGCTCGTGGTGCTGCCGGCGCCTGCCCCCGCTGGAACACCCCTCGTGCTGCGGTTCAAAGGCAAGGCCGACGTGATCTACCAGCTCACGGCCGAGTCGTTTGGGC
>JBOGOE010000266.1:0-20738 GCA_050747445.1 Candidatus Polarisedimenticolia bacterium
GCGATGACCACCGGGTGGTGCCGCGACGGCGGCGGCAGGCGGAACTCCGCGCCGTCGCGCACCGCGTGACACGCCAGGTTGGTTTCGGCGAGGACCGCGGGGCGCGGGGTTCCGCCCCGTGGAGGGGAGGTGCCGGCGCGGCAACCCAGGGCCCCGAGGCTGCCGGTGATGACGATGCGGACGAAGTCGCGGCGGCGCACGGGGGGTCATGCTACCATTCCGCGCTCCCGACTCGCGGGTTCGCGCCGCGGTCCGATCCGGGGAGGTCCCATGACCGATCGGAACACCGTACCCACCGCGCGTCCCCGGCGGCGCGCCGTCGTTGCGTTCGCCGCCGGCGCGATGCTGCTGGCACTCCTCGAGCCGGCGCGCGGCGCCGCCGCCGGCGCGCCGGCCGCGCCGAAGAAACCCGGTCCGGCCGACGCATCGGCGATCGAGCGTGCGGTCGCCGAGATCCGCGCCTTCGAGGAGCGCTTCAACGCGGCGTACGGCGCCAACGACCTGAAGGCCTACTGGGACTGTTTCGACCCGGGGATGACCCAGTACTGGCAGGAGGGCCGTCTCGATCTCGCGGAGTACCGGGTCTTCTGGGAGAAGGAGCTGGCGTCCGGCGCCCGCATGGTGGAGGTGAAGACCGCCGGCATGGTGATTCACGTGGCGCCGTCGCTCGACGCCGCGGTCGCCGCCTATGCCATCTTCACCAGGATGCGCCGCGCCGACGGGTCGATCAGCGAGTCGTGGAACCAGGAGACCGACGTCCTGTTCAAGCGGGACGGCCGCTGGCGCGTGGCCCACATGCACTACTCGGACGCCCCCCCGGCCAAGACCGGCGCCTGACCGCGGCGGCGCCCCCGGCGGGCGCCTACTGCGGCAGGGAGCCCGGGCGCTCCTTCCCCCGCACCTCGCCGGTCAGCGCCTCCAGGAAGGCGGCGAGGTCGGCCTTTTCCTGGGGGCTCAGGTTGAGCGGCCGGATCTCCGCCGACAGCCATGGGTTCCTGACCCCGCCCTTGTCGTAGAAGTCGATCACCGCCTGCAGGCTGGTCTCGCTGCCGTCGTGCATGTACGGGCCGGTCTGGGTGAGGTTGCGCAGCGTGGGGGTCTTGAACGCCCCCCGGTCGGTCTCCACCTTGGTCACCGTGAAACGTCCGAGGTCGGCGAACTCCCTGTCCATTCCGACTCCAAGGTTGTGATACGACTCGTCGGTGAAATTGAAGCCGGCGTGGCAGGTGACGCAGTTGGCGCGCTGCGCGTCGTTGAACAGGGCCATCCCGCGCACCGCCGACTCGCTCATCGCCCCGGCCTCCCCCGCCTGGTGCCGATCGAACGGGGCATTCCCCGCGACCACCGTCCGCTCGTAGGCGGCGATCGCCATGGCGACCCGGTCGGCGTTGATCCCCGGCGACCCGAACGCCGTCTGGAACTCGGTGGCGTATCCCTGCAGCGCCTGGAGATCCTGGATCATCGCCGGAAGGGTGTGCCCCATCTCGATCGGGTTCTGGATCGGCCCCAGGGCCTGCGCCTCCAGGTCGGCGGCGCGGCCGTCCCAGAACTGCTCGGCACTGAACAGCCGGTTGATCACCGTCGGGGCGTTGCGCCCCCCCGCCTGGGCGCCGATGCCCAGGGAGACCGGACGGGCGTCCGAGAAGCCCTTGTCCGGGTCGTGGCAGGTGGCGCAGGAGATGTCCTTGCTGGCGCTCAGCCGCGGATCGAAGTAGAGCTTCCGCCCGAGCTCCACCTTGGCCGGAGACATCGGGTTCGATTCGGGCACGTAGGCCGAGGCGGCCTGCAGCCCCAGCGGCAGGACCGTGGTGTAGTCGCCGGAGGTGAAGCTCTCCCCCTGGGGCGCGGCCGGCGCGGTGGCCGTCCTGTCGCCGCCGCAGGCCGCCGTGCCCAGGAGCGCCAGGACCGCACCGGCCCCCACGGAGAACCCGGAAGACAACCGCCTCGATCGGACGTTCATCGCGCCGCACCCCCTTCAGCTTGCACCCGGCTCACCTCCACCCGGGCGTCGTTGAAACAGGCGCCCCCGGAGGCCGCCGTGACGGTGTCGGGGACCAGCGCGGTGCCCACCGCGCCGTTCCGCGTGTGACGGTTCCAGATCCCTTTCGGCAGGAAGACGACCCCGGGCCGCACCGCGTCGTTGAGACGCAGCCCGACCCGCACCTCGCCGAGATCGTTGTGGACCCGCACCTCGTCCCCCTCCCGCAGACCGCGCGCCGCCGCGTCGCCGGGGTGCATCTCGAGAAGCGCCTCGTCGAAGCCGTACTCGGCCAGACTCGACGAGATCGCCCGGTCCGTCGCCGGCGAGATCAGGGCCAGCGGATGCGCCGCGCCGGCCGGGTCGGCGAGGACGCGGTACGGGTCGGCTCCCAGCCGCTCCGCCGGCCACAGGTTCGCCCTGCGGTCCGGCGTGCGCGGGAACGCGGTCGCGAACTGCACCGGCCGCTCCCCGGGGAAATCGAAGCGCAGGATCCGGTCGCGCCGCAGCCGCTCCAGCCGCTCCGCGCCGCGGGTTTCCGGGTCGGCTGCGGTCTCACCGGCGAGCGGCGCGCCGATCGCCGCGAGGACCTCGCGGATCAGGACGTCGTCACCGGGGCGGCCGTCCGGCAGATCCATCGCCTCCATCAGGAGGCGGAAGATCTCCGCGTTCGGCTTCGCCTCGCCGACCGGCGGGATCACCGGCTCCCCGAGCATCACGCCGTAGGTGCCGTAGGAGGTCGACAGCTCCGCGTGCTCCAGGAAGGTGGTCGCGGGCAGGAGGAGATCGGCGAAACGGGCCGTGTCGGTCATCACCTGCTCGATCACGACGGTGAACAGGTCCTCGCGCTGCATCCCCCGGCGGATCCGGTTCTGATCGGGGACGGTGACCATCGGGTTGGCGTTGTAGACCAGCATCCCCTTGATCGGCGGCGTGGTCTCCTCCAGGAGGGCGCGTCCCAGCCGGTTCATGTTGATGCGGCGCGTGGGCGGCTCCGGCCCGCCCGCCAGGCGCTCGCCGTCCACCCGATAGGAGGACGAGGCGGACAGCGCGTAGCCGCCCCCGGCGCGCCCGAATTTCCCGGCCACCGCGGGGAGGGCGAGGACCGCCGCCACCGCCGCTTCGCCGTTGCGATTGCGCTCCAGCCCCCAGCCGCAGCGGATCAAGGCCGGGGTCGCGGCGGCGTAGGCCTCGGCGATCGCCACGATCGCCGACGCCTCGACCCGGGCCACCCGGGCCGCCCGCTCGGGGGTCCAGACGCGGGCGTGCTCCAGGAGCCGCTCCCAGCCGGTGGCGTGCTCCTTCAGGAACGCCCGGTCGACCCGGCCGCTCCGATCGAGGTGATGGATCATCGCCAACGCCACCGCCCCGTCGGTTCCCGGGTAGACGGGAAGGTGCAGGTCGACGTAGGCGTCCGACATGGTCCGGCGCGGATCGATGAGCGCGACCCGGCCCCCGGCGGCACGCGCCGCCTTGAGATAGGGCATGAGATGGATGTTGCTGTGCTTCGGGTTGGCGCCCCAGATGATGATGAAGCGGGCCCGCGCGAAATCCGGGAAATCGACGCTCGCCATCTTGCCGTAGAGCGCCGCCGCCGCGGCGCCGGTCGGCGCCGCGCACACGGTCCGCTCCAGACGCGAGGCCCCGAGGGCGCGGAACAGACGCGCATCGATCAACCCGTCGGTCAGGAGCCCGTTGGAGCCGCCGTAGGCGAACGGCAGGATCGCCTCCCCGCCCCAGGTCCGGTGGATCTCGCCGAAGCGGCGGGCCGCCTCCCCGATCGCTTCGTCCCAGCCGATCCGCTCGAAGCGCCCCTCTCCCTTCGGACCGCTCCGGCGCATCGGATGGAGCAGCCGGTCGGGACCGTACACCCGCTCCGTGAAGCGGCGCACCTTGGCGCAGATGAACCCGTCCGTGATCGGATTGACCCGGCTCCCCTCGAGGGCGGTGACGCGGCCGTCCCGCACGGTCACTTCGAGGCTGCAGCGATCGGGACAGTCGAGCGGGCAGACCGAATGCGCGGTCATCATGGGCGGGATTCTAGGCGTCCGGCCGGATCCTGGCAATGGGCGCACGCGGCCTCAGGAGCCCGGCGCCGGTGCGGCGGCGGCCCCCTCCATGCCGAGCTGCCAGAACAGGAAGGTCCAGGCGTCGGTCTGCTCGTCGATCATCTTGGCGACCGGCTTGCCGGCGCCGTGCCCGGCGCGCGTCTCGGTCCGCAGCAGCACCGGCCGCCCGGAGGCGGTGGCCGCCTGCAGCCGGGCCGCCATCTTGCGGGCGTGCATCGGGTCGACGCGGCTGTCGCTCTCGGCGGTGGTCAGCAGCACCGCCGGGTAGCGCGTCTTCTCCTTGACCCGGTGATAGGGGGAGTAGGCGTGCAGCCAACGGAACCCCTCGGGGTCCTCCGCCGAGCCGTACTCCGGGATCCAGAGCTTGGCGATCTGGAAGTGATGGTAGCGGACCATGTCGAGGAGCGGCACGGCGCACAGGACGGCGCGGAACAGGTCGGGGCGCTGGGTCAGCGCCGCGCCGACCAGGAGCCCGCCGTTGCTTCCCCCCTGGATCGCCAGCCGGTCGGGCCGCGTGTACTTCTCGCGGACCAGCCATTCGCCGGCCGCGACGAAGTCGTCGAACACGTTCTGCTTGCGGTCGCGCATCCCGGCGCGGTGCCACGCCTCGCCGAACTCCCCGCCCCCCCTGAGATTGGCCATGGCGTACACCCCGCCGCGCTCGAGCCACAGGACCACGCCGCGCGAGAACACCGGGGTCTGGGTGACGTTGAAGCCGCCGTAGCCGTACAGGAGGGTCGGGTTCGCGCCGTTCTTCCGGATCCCCTTCCGGTGCACCAGGAAGATGGAGACCTTCGTGCCGTCCTTCGACGGGTAGAAGGCCTGACGCACCTCGAACGCCGACAGATCGACGTCGGCCTTCACCTGCTGCCACAGCACCGTCTTCCCGGACGCCACCTCATGCCGGTAGACCGCGGGCGGGACGGTGAACGACGAGAAGCCGAACCAGGCCGCCCCGCCGTCCCGGTGACCGGTGACGACGTCGATCGTCCCCAGAGCCGGAAGGCTCACCTCGCGCACCTCCCGGCCGTCGCGGTCGAACACGACGACGCGCGACGCGGCGTCCTTCAGATAGTGCGCGACGATGCGGCCGCCGGCGTACGCCGCCTGGGTCAGGACCGATTCGCGCTCGGGGATCAGGAGCCGCCAGCGGGCCCGCTGCGGCTGCTTCAGATCGACCGCGAACAGACGGTAGCGGGGGGCCTCGAGGTTGGTCGTCAGGTAGAGCGTGTCGCCGATCGCCTCGCCGGCGAAGATCGCATCGAGCCCCTCGGCGATCGGCACCGGGGCGGCTGCCGTCGCGGCGAGATCCATGGCGTACAGGTCGGTCCGGTTCCACCCTTCGTGCACGGTGATCAGCAGCCAGCGCCCCTCCGGCGAGATGCCGATCTCGATCATCTCCTCCGGTTTGCGCTCGGCGCCGAAGATCTTCGGATCGTTCTTCGGATCCCCCCCGAGCCGGTGGAAGAACACGTGGCGGTTGTAGTTCTCCTGGCCGGCCGGCACCTCCCCCGGCGCCGGGTAGCGGGTGTAGTAGAAACCGCTGTTGTCGGGGAGCCAGGCGACGCTGCAGTAGCGGGTGTGCGGGATGGTGTCGGGCAGGGGCTCGCCGGTCGCGACCCTGAGGACCCGCAGGGTGCTCTTCTCATCGCCGCCGGTCGACACGCCGTAGGCCAGCAGCGACCCGTCCTCGCTGGGGAACCACCAATCGAGCGCCGCGGTCCCGTCGGCGCGCAACCGGTTCGGATCGACCAGCACCCGGTCGGCGCCCGAATCACCGGCGCGGACGTAGAGGATCGGCTGGTTCTGCCCCGCCCCTTCGCGCTTCGTATAGAAGAGCATCCCGCCGCGCGGCACCGGCGTGCCGAGGGTGCCGATCGCGAGCAGGCGGGAGATCCGGTCGCGCACCGCGTCCCGCCCCGGGCGGGCTTCCAGGTTGGCCCGCGTGTAGCCGTTCTGCGCCTCGACCCAGCGCCGGACCTCCTCGCCGTCCCCCTGCTCCAGCCAGCGGTAGGGGTCCTCGATGCGGACGCCGTGGACGGTCTCGGCGACCGTCTCGACGCGGCTCGGCGGCGGGAGCGGCCGGGATGTCTTCCCTTCCTCACCCGCGCCGGCGGGTCCGTCGGACGAGACGAGCAGGGTGGTCATCAGCAGGACGGCGGCACAGGGCACCCTCGGGGGAATCGTGGGGGGCACGCGCGGATCCTCCATTCGTTCATCAATGCGCTCCAGTCCGGACGGCGTTCCAGCGGTGGAGGGGGGATTCTACCGCGGAGCGGGGAGTTCCAGGCCCGCGAGGATGGCATCGTCGATCCAGAGCTGGAGAAGGCGCCCGGCACGCTCCGTGGCGCGCGGCAGGGACCGCCCGGCGGCGAGGCTCCGGCAGAGCCGGGCGAGCGGCTCCCGCGCCTGGACCAGGTCGAGACCGGCGGCTTCCTCCGCGTCGATGACCCGGTGGTACACCACCAGCCCCGGGCGCCAGACCCGGATCGCGACCGGTCCCGCCGCGGCGCGGCGGAGATCCTCCGGGCCGGGGGCGGGATCGTCCGCCGGCTCGTCGAGGAGCTTCCAGAGCCGTCCGGCGTCGTGCTGGAGACGCACCAGCCGGAACGCCGGGATCAGGGTGAAGCGGGTGTCACCGGCCTGCTCCGGCGGGATCCGCGCCAGCGCTTCGCGACGCAGCGCCGGAGCGTCGGCCGCGTCGAAGAGGTCGGCGCGGGTCCACTCCAGGCGCGCCAGGTCGGCGATCCAGGGCGACTCTTCCCGCAGCCGGTGTCCGTCGAGGAAGTCCGGCAGCCGGCGTCCGAGGACGCGCAGGGAGGGATGCCCGGACGGATGGGCCAGGAGGTAGTCGGTCACCAGGTTGTGGAACCGGTCGCCCCCGAGCGCCCTGCGGGTTTTGGGAAAATCCTCCGCCAGACAGTCGAGCAGCCGGTAGAAGTACATGTTGGCGTAGATGTCGAGCCGCTCGACCGCCGGGACCGCGGCGCTCCCTGCGAACAGACGATCCAGTTCGCCGGGTTCGAGCCGCCCCTGCGCCGCCATCGCGTCGAGGGCGGGACGGACTCCCTCGGGGGCGGTGATCAGGCCCCAGAACAAGGACTGCAGATCGCGCAGGGAGGGATCGCCGATGGAGGCGCTCACGCGCCGGCCCCGGCGCCCGTGGTGGCGCCCGCTGCGGTCCCCGAGGCGGTCCCTTTGGCGGCGGGGAGGACGGCCGCGGCGATCGATCGGGCCCGCTCCGATTCCTCCTCGAGACGCTCGAAGGGGGGGATCCGATCGTCCCATTCGATCAGGGTGCTGACCGGTCCGAAACGCCGTACCGCCTCGCGGTACAGCACCCAGACCGGGTCGATGACCGGGTGATCGTGGGTGTCGAGGAGATACCGTCCCTTGTCGGAATGCCCCGCCAGGTGGAACTGCCACACCGGGCCGGGCGGGATCCCGGCCAGGTAGGCGCGCGCGTCGAAACCGTGGTTGCGGGCGCTCACGTAGATGTTGTTCACGTCGAGCAGGATGCCGCACCCGGAGCGGCGCGCCGTCTCCGCCAGGAACTCCCACTCGGGCATCGAGGACTGCCGGTAGGCGACGTAGCTGCTGACGTTCTCCAGGGCGATCGGCCGCCCGAGGCGGTCCTGAACCCTCCCGACGCGCGCCACCACGTGGGCGAGCGCCTCCTCGGTGTACGGCAGCGGGAGCAGGTCGTGGGCGTGGTGCCCGCCCACGCTGGTCCAGCACAGGTGGTCGGACACCCAGGCCGGCTCGAACCGGCGGACCAGGGCGTCCAGCCGGTCGAGATACGCCTCATCCAGCGGATCGGTCGAGCCGATGGAAAGCGACACGCCGTGCAGGACGACCGGATAGCGCTCGCGGACCCGGGTCAGGACCTCGAGCGGGCGGCCCCCGGCCACCATGAAATTCTCGGAGATCGCTTCGAACCAGTCGATGCGGGTCGGACCGGAGAGGATCCGCTCGAAGTGGTCGCGCCGCAGCCCGACCCCGTGTCCGAGTGGGGCGGGAGACCGCGGCGGCGTGGTGCTCATCGGTGGTGTCGGATCGGAGGCCCCGGACCCCGGTGGGTCCGGGGCTCTCCGTCAGCGGGTCCGGGCCTCGACCGGAAACTCCCGGTCCGGCTCCGGAAGACCGGGACTAGCCCTGCTTCTCTTCTTCCTTGACGACCGTGCCACCCTTGTCCGTGCAGTCCTTCTCGGACTTCACGGTGACCCAGCCCTTCCCCTTGCACTCGTTCTTGCCGGCGCACATGTGGCTGCCGTCGGCGGCGGCGCACTCGCCGTGACCCTTGCAGGCGTTGATGCCGGAGCACTTCACGCTCTTGCCTTCCTTCTTCGCCTCGTCCCCGGCATGGAACTGATGACCGCCGGCGAGCATGCCGACCACGGCGGCCGCGACCACGAATCCGAGAGCCTTTTTCCCTGTCATCTTGATCCTCCACATTCGGTATTTTGGACGGAGAGGGACCCCAATGGTCCATCCCCGAAGTGGGCGGAGTATACACAAGCAACCCGGCACCGGCCACCCGCTCAGGCGACCGCCGCCAGGAGCCGCCGCACCCCTTCCTCGAAGATCGCCGGATCGGGGAGCAGGCTGAGGACCAGGAACGCCTCACCCGGGAAGTCGAAGAAATAACCGGGATGGACCAGGACGCCGTCCCGATCGAGGAGCCCGATCACCATCTCCTCCTCGGTACGGACGGCCGGGACCCGCAGCACCGCCGACCACCCTCCGTCCGCGGGCAGCACCCGGCACGAGGAGTCCGGTCCCACCGCCCGGACCAGAAGGTCGCGGTTGCCCGAGACCCGCGCCCGGATCCGTCCGCGGATCCCCTCCCCGACCTCCAGCAGGCGGGCCGCCGCCTGCTGCACCGGCGTGCCGGCCGACAGATAGGTGTCGGCAATCAGCTCCAGACGGGACAGGGCTCCGCCGACCAGGGGGTCCGGGCCGGTCGCGGCGATCCATCCGAGCTTCAGGTGCGGGAGCCCGCACGACTTCGACAACCCCCCCAGCACGAATACTACCGTCCCGGGAGACACCGTGCGGGCCTCCGGTTCCCCGGCGGCGGGGAGGAGCGACACCAGGGAACCACCCTGCCCGGCGAACGGGTAGTCGATGAACACCTCGTCGGCGATGATCGGAAGCCGGCGCGCCGCGCAGAATTCCAGGAGCCAGGATCGTTCCCCGGGGTCGAGACCGGTTCCGGTCGGGTTGCCGGGGTTCACCAGGACGAGGGCGCGGGGCGGCCGCGGTCCGCCACCGCCTTCCGCGGCGCGTTCCAGGGCGTCCCGATCGATCCGGAAGCGGCGCTCGAGCGCCAGACCGTAGGGGACGGTCCGGACCCCTTCGAGCGCGGCCAGATGATCGAACAGCGGATAACCGGGCCGCGGCACCAGCACGGCATCCCCCGGATCGGCGAGCAGCTTGAACAGGAGGGCGTAGGCCTCGCTGGTGCTGGCGGTGAGGACGATGCGATCGGCCGCCGCAAGACGGCCGGCGCGGCGCCAGTGCGCCGCCACCGCCGCGCGCGCCGGCGGAAGCCCGAACGGCTCCGGTTCGTAGGGGGCCGCGGCGGCGGCCGCGAGCGCGGCGGCGATCGCCCCCGTCGGGTACGGGATCGCGACGCGCGTCGGATTCGATTCGGTCAGATCGAGAAGCGGGACGCCGGTGGCGCGCTTCGCGTTCAGGAGCCGCGTCAGCCGGTTCGTCGGGCGATCCCACGGCAGGCGGCTGGAAAACATCGCCCGCGAGTATACGCGCCGCCCCCGGGCGCGGCCGGCGGAACGGCGGCCCCATGGCGGCCCGGGGGCCGCTCATTTGTTTCACAATACGGGGCGACGTTTCAAATTCATTGCGCACCGGCCGCCGCCTTGGTATATTCGGGTGCGCGTCGCGGTGCCGGCGGGCCGCGGGCGATCATCCAGCCACGCAGGACAGGGGCAAGGAGGGCGTCATGATCAACACTTCCGGCGGCACGACGATTGGGGGAAACCCGATGGCGGGTCCGAGCGCGGCGCAATGGTCCGCGGAACCTCCACGCCTCGCCGAGATCGAACGCGCCCTGGAGACCATCCGCCGGCCGCTCGAGGAGGCCACCACCCTCCCCGGCTGGTTCTACACCGACCCCGGGATCCACCGCCTGGAGGTGGAGCGGATCTTCACGAAGATGTGGCTGTGCGTCGGGCGCGAGGAGGATCTCCCGAGCCCGGGCGACTGGCTCACCCGCGACATCGGCCAGCAGAGCGTGATGGTGCTGCGCGACAAGGAGGGCTTCGTTCGCGCCTTCCACAATGTCTGCCGTCACCGCGGCTCGCGCCTTCTGACCGCCGCCGAAGGGAAGGGGCTCAAGGGGATCCAGTGTCCCTATCATGCCTGGACCTACGAGCTCAGCGGGGCGCTGCGCGCCGCGCCGCACATGGAGGACGCCCGCAATTTCGACCGCCGCGAGTACGGCCTGAACCGGGTGCGCCTCGAGAGCTGGGAGGGGTTCCTGTTCATCAACCTCGCCCCGGAATCCGAGAGCCTCATGGAGTTCCTGGGCGACATGGGGACCAAGTTCGCCCGCTACGACCTGGGCGGGCTCCGTCGCGGCAGGCGGATCGTGTACGACGTGGCGGCCAACTGGAAGCTCCTCGCCGAGAACTATTCCGAGTGCTACCACTGCGCGCTGATCCACCCCGAGCTGAACCGCATCTCGCACTACACCTCGGGCGAGATCGATCTGATCAACCAGGCGACCGTGGGCGGGTGGATGGAGCTGCGGGAGAACGACTACAACAGCATGACCCTCTCGGGGAAGACCCCGCGCCCTCCCTTCCCCGGCATCACCGCCGAGGACGAGCGGCGGATCCACTACTACATCGTCTACCCGAACCTGCTGCTCAGCCTGCACCCCGACTACGTCATGAGCCACGTCGTCTGGCCGGACGGTCCCGGGCGATCGCAGATCCTCAACGAGTTCCTGTTCGCCGCGGACGAAGTGAAGGGGAAGGACTTCGACCCCTCCGACGCGGCGGATTTCTGGGACCTGACGAACCGGCAGGACTGGAAGGCGTGCGAACGCACGCAGCAGGGGGTGGCGTCGAGCAGCTACGATCGCGGGCGCCTGTCGTCGCTCGAGTGGATGGTCCACATCTTCGACAACTTCGTCGCCGACAAGCTGACCGGCAAGCCGACCTGGACCCCCACGAGCCGGCTCGCCGACACGCGGCAGGGCTGACGGACCGCGCGGGGAGGACGGCCGCCGGCCCGGGACCGCGCCTCACATCATGTTGAGCTGCAGCTTGGCCAGATCCGACATCCTCTCGGGCGTCCAGGGGGGGTCCCACACCACTTCGACGCGGGCGTCGGTCACCCCCTCCAGGGCGCGGACCTTCGCTTCGACTTCGATGGGGAGCGAACCGGCCACCGGGCAGGCGGGCGACGTCAGGGTCATGGTGACCGCCACCTTCCCCTCGTCGCCCACCTCCACGCCGTAGACCAGTCCGAGCTCGTAGATGTTGACCGGGATCTCCGGGTCGTAGCACGACTGCAGGACCTCGATCACCTTCTCCCGCAGGTCGGGCCGTGGCTCGAACCCGGCGGCGCCGGCATCGGACGCCCCCGCGGCCGGAACCGCCGGCGACGGATCTTTTTCCTTCGCGTCGTCCATCGTCGTCTACTCCGTCGACACCGCGTCCTGGCGATCGTCCAGGGCGGCGCGCAGCGTGTGCCACGCCAGCGTGGCGCATTTGACCCGCACCGGGTAGTCGCGCACCCCGGCGAACACCACCAGCTTCCCGAGATCGTCCGATCCTGCCGTCCCGCCGTTGCCCGTCACCAGCGCGTGGAACTTCCGGAACAGGCGCTCCGCCTCCTCCCGCGTCCGGCCCTTCAGGAACTCGGTCATCAGCGACGCGGACGCCTTGGAGATGGCACAGCCGCTCCCCTCGAAGGCGACGTCCCGGAGGACCTCCCCGTCCATCGACAGATAGACGGTGATCCGATCGCCGCAGAGCGGATTGTGACCCACGGCCCGGTGATCGGGGGTCGCGATCGGGTGGAAGTTGCGGGGGCGCTTGTTGTGATCGAGGATGACCTCCTGGTACAGCTCACCCAGCTCCGACATCAGCGGAACACCTCCAGGACCTTGCGCACCGCGGCCGCCAGCGCGTCCACCTCGTCCCGCGTGTTGTAGAAGGCGAATGACGCCCGCGCGGTCGCCGGCACGCCGAAGCGCTCCATCAGCGGCTGCGTGCAGTGGTGCCCGGCGCGGATGGCGACCCCCTCGCGGTCGAGCACCGTCCCGATGTCGTGCGGGTGGATCTCCCCCAGGAGGAACGACACGACGCTCACCTTGTCGCGGGCGGTCCCCAGGATCCGCAGGCCGGGGATTCCGGCGAGGCTGGTGGTGGCGTACTCCAGGAGGTCCTCCTCGTGCGCCCGCCGCGCCGCCGGGTCGAGCGCCGCCAGGTAGTCGATCGCCGCGCCCAGCCCGATGACCCCCGCGATGTGCGGCGTGCCGGCCTCGAATTTGTGGGGGATCCGGTTCCAGGTCGTCCCCTCGAAGCGCACGCTGGCGATCATGTCGCCGCCCCCCTGGTACGGGGGCATCGCCTCGAGGTGCGTCTCCCGGCCGTACAGGAAGCCGATGCCGGTCGGGCCGAACATCTTGTGCCCGGAGACCGCGTAGAAGTCGCAGTCGATCGCCCGCACGTCGATCGGGAGGTGCGGCGCCGCCTGGGCGCCGTCGAACAGCACCGGCACGCCGCGCGCGCGCGCCATCGCCGCGAGACGCGCCGCCGGGCAGACGGTCCCGAGCGAATTGCTGACGTGGGTCAGCGCCACGATGCGGGTGCGGGGAGTGAGGAGGCGCTCGTACTCCTCCAGGATCAGGTCGCCGCGATCGTCCACCGGGACGACGCGCAGGCGCGCGCCGGCGGCGCCGCACACCATCTGCCAGGGGACGATGTTGGAGTGATGCTCGAGGGTCGAGACCAGCACCTCGTCGCCGGCCTGCAGGCGGGGGCGGACGAAGCTCCAGGCCACCAGGTTGATCGCCTCGGTGGTCCCGCGCGTGAACACGATTTCGCGCGCCGAAGCCGCATTCACGAAGCGCCGCGCCTTCTCGCGGCTCCCCTCGTAGGCGGCGGTGGCGCGCTCGCTCAGCGTGTGCAGCCCGCGGTGGATGTTGGCATTGTCCTCGGTGTAGAAGCGGACCAGGGCGTCGATGACGGCGCGGGGCTTCTGCGCCGTCGCGGCGTTGTCGAGATAGACGAGCGGCCTGCCGTGCACCTCCTGGTGCAGCGCCGGGAAGTCGCGGCGCACCCGTGCGACGTCAAACGGCGCCCCGCCGGCGGCGGCCGTCGGGCGGGCCGGAGACCCGGTCGCGGTCTTCCCCGCCGTCCCGCGCTCCACCGTCATGCGACCCCTCCCGGCCGGTGGCCCCGGTGCAGCCGGGTGAACAGGAGACACTCCAGACCGGCCCGCAGCGCGTCGATCCCGATCCGGTGCACCACGTCGCCGACGAAGGCCTGGATGAGCAGGTTGCGCGCCGCCTCCTCCCCCACGCCGCGCGCGCGCAGATAGAACAGCGCGTCCTCGTCGAGCTGCCCGATGGTCGCCCCGTGCGTGCAGCGGACGTCGTCGTTGAGGATCTGCAGGCGCGGATTGCTGTCCACCAGGGACTCCTCGGACAGCAACAGGTTCTTGTTGGTCTGGCGGGCGTCGGTCCCGGAGGCGTCCTGGCGCACCACGATGGTGCCGTCGAACACGCCGCGGGACCTGCCGTCGAGGACCCCCTTGTAGAGCTCCCGGCTCGTGCCGTGCGGCGCCGCGTGATCGATCAGGGTGTGGCTGTCGACATGCTGCGAGCCGGCGACGACGTAGAGACCGTCGAGGCGGCACTCCGCCCCTTCGCCGACCAGCACCGCTTCGATGTCGTTGCGCACCATGGCGCCTCCCAGGTTCAGGTTGAAGGAGCCGAACGCGGCGCCCCGGTCGAGCACCGCCTTCACGGTCGCGACGTGAAACGCCGATTCGGATTCGCGCTGCACCCGGTAATGATCGACGGCCGCTCCGCGTCCGGCGGCGATCTCGGTGACCGCGGCGGTGAGGCCGGTGCCCGCGGACCCGGCGCCGACGTAGCTCTCGACGATGGCCGCCCGGCTCCGCTCCCCGGCGACCACCAGGTTGCGCGGGCACGAGAGGACCCGGCCGCCGTGCGGCGCGGCCACGAACACCAGGTGGATCGGCTCCTCCACGGTCACGCCGTCCGGCACGTGGAGGAAGACACCGTCCTGCAGGAACGCGGTGTTGAGGGCGACGAACGGGCGGTCCCCGGCTCCGGCCAGCCGGGCCAGATGCGGCTCGACCAGGTCCCGGTGCCGCGCCAGCGCCTCCGCCAGACCGGTCAGCACCACGCCGCGCGGCTGCGGCCGCAGTCGCGACAGCTCCGGCACCAGGTGGCCGTTGACGAACACCAGATGGGTGCAATCCCACGGCTCGAAGGTGAAGCGCTCGACGTCGGCCGGTGTCAGACCGTTGCGGGCGCCGGCCGCCTCCGGGACGAACGGCGTCCGGGCGATCGGCGCGACGCTGGTGAAGCGCCAGGACTCCTCATCCCCCCGAGGGAACCCGGCGGCCAGGAAGCGCTCCAGCGCCTCCCGCCGCAGCGCCGCGGTCCAGGCGTCGGGGGCGCCGCTCCGGCCGCGTTCGAGCGGCTCGAAGAGCTCCAGGTACCGGGTGGTTTCGGGAGGTGCGTCGGACATCGGGTTCTCCCCGCCCGCGGGCGGGCTCAGCGGACGGTCGCTCGGGCCCCGGCGGCGGGCTCCTCGATCCAGGCGTAGCCCTTTTTCTCCAGCTCGAGGGCCAGATCCTTGTCGCCCGACTTGACGATCCGCCCGCCGGAGAGGACGTGGACCCGGTCCGGCACGATGTAGTCGAGCAGACGCTGGTAGTGGGTGATCACCAGCATCGAGCGGCCGGGGCCGCGCATCGCGTTGACGCCGCGCGACACGATCTTGAGGGCGTCGATGTCGAGCCCCGAGTCGGTCTCGTCGAGCACCGCGAGACGCGGCTCCAGGACGGCCATCTGGAGGATCTCGTTGCGCTTCTTCTCGCCGCCGGAGAACCCCTCGTTGACCGAGCGCTTCAGGAACGATTCGTCGATGTCGACGAGCTTCATCTTCTCGCGCACCATGTTGAGGAACTCCAGGGCGTCGACCTCGGACTCCCCCCGGTGCCGGCGGATGGCGTTGAGCCCCGCTTTCAGAAGGTACATCGTGCTGACGCCCGGGATCTCGACCGGATACTGGAAGGCGAGGAAGATTCCCTCCCACGCCCGCTCCTCCGGGGGCATCTTCAGCAGATCGCGCCCCAGGTAGACGACCTCGCCGCGCGTCACCGCGACCGCCTCGCGGCCGGCGAGGACGTTCGCCAGGGTGCTCTTCCCCGAGCCGTTGGGTCCCATGATGGCGTGCACCTCGCCCGGACCGATGGCGAGATCGATGCCGCGCAGGATTTCCTTCCCGCCGGCGGCGGCGTGCAGACCGCGGATCTCCAGCATGAACCCCCGTCCCTTGCTCATGGCCTACCCGACGCTCCCTTCCAGGCTGATGCCCAGAAGCTTCTGCGCCTCGACCGCGAATTCCATCGGCAGCTCGCGGAACACCTCCTTGCAGAAGCCATTGACGATCAGGTTGACGGCGTCCTCGGGGGTCAGACCGCGCTGCCGGCAGTAGAACAGCTGGTCCTCCCCGATCTTCGAGGTGGTCGCCTCGTGCTCCAGCCGCGCCGTGGAGTTCCTGACCTCGATGTAGGGAAAAGTGTGGGCGCCGCACCGGTCGCCGATCAGGAGCGAATCGCACTGCGAGTAGTTGCGGGCCCCGGCCGCCCCCTTCTGGACCTTGACCATGCCGCGATAGGTGTTCTGCCCGCGCCCGGCGGAGATCCCCTTGGAGATGATCGTGCTGCGGCTGTTCTTCCCGATGTGGATCATCTTGGTGCCGGTGTCGGCCTGCTGGCGGTTGTTGGTCACGGCGACGGAGTAGAACTCCCCGACCGTGTCGTCCCCCAGCAGGATGCAGGACGGGTACTTCCAGGTGATCGCCGAGCCGGTCTCGACCTGCGTCCAGGAGATCTTGGAATGGTCGCCCGCGCACTTGCCGCGCTTGGTGACGAAGTTGTAGATGCCGCCCTTGCCCTCCCGGTCGCCGGGGTACCAGTTCTGCACGGTCGAGTACTTGATGGTGGCGTTCTTGAGGGCCACCAGCTCGACCACCGCGGCGTGCAGCTGGTTGGTGTCGCGTTGCGGCGCGGTGCACCCCTCAAGATACGACACCGTCGCCCCTTCGTCGGCGACGATCAGGGTGCGCTCGAACTGGCCGGTGTCGGCCGCGTTGATCCTGAAGTAGGTCGACAGCTCCATCGGGCAGCGCACGCCGGGGGGGATGTAGGCGAACGAACCGTCGCTGAACACCGCCGAGTTGAGGGTGGCGAAGAAGTTGTCGGTGTAGGGGACCACGGAGCCCAGGTACTTCCGCACCAGCTCCGGATGCTCCAGAACCGCCTCGGAGAAGGAGCAGAAGATGATCCCCAGATCCTTGAGCTTCGCCTTGAAGGTGGTGGCGACCGACACGCTGTCGAACACCGCGTCCACCGCGACCCCCGCCAGGAGCTTCTGCTCCTCCAGCGGGATCCCCAGCTTCTCGTAGGTGCGGCGCAGCTCCGGGTCGATCTCGTCGAGGCTCTTCGGCCGGTCCATCCCCTTGGGGGCGGAGTAATAAATGATGTCCTGGTAATCGATGGGCGGGTAGGTGACGTTCGCCCAGGCCGGCTCCTTCATGGTCAGCCAGTGCCGCAGGGAGCGGAGACGCCACTGCAGCATGAACTCCGGCTCCCCCTTGCGGGCCGAGATGAGCCGGACGGTCTCCTCGTCGAGGCCGCGCGGGACCGTGTCGGCCTCGATCGCGGTCACGAAGCCGTACTTGTATTCCTTCTCGGTCAGGTCCTTGATTGCCTTGCTGCTGGCCGATGCCATCGTCCCCCCCTCAGCGACCGCGGCCCGCGGCGACGCTCGGGAGCGCCGTCCGGCCGCCCAGCACCGCGCTCATCCCGCTCTCGCTGCACGACACCAGGTCCGCCAGCATGGTGCGGCCGAGCACCCGCTCCAGCAGGGACTCCAGCACCCCCCACAGGGAGCGGATCGAGCAATCCCCGATGTGGGCGCAGGAGCGCAGGTCGCCGGAGAACTTCTTGCAGTACTCGGTGTCGTAGAGCTTGCCGCCGAGCGCGGCCAGGACCTCCTGGACGCTGATCGATGCGGCGTCGCGCGCCAGGACGTATCCCCCCGTGCGGCCCAGGACGCTGGTCACCAGCCCCGCCCGTCGCAGGGTCCGGATCAGCTTGGCGACGTGCGGCACCGACAGCCCCTCCTCCCGGGCGATCTCCCCCAGGCTGAGCGGGTCGCCGCTGCCGGAACGCTGCCGGCGGGCCAGCTGCATCAGGCAGCGCAGACCGTACTCCTCGCGGGCCGAGACTTTCATGCCGGGATTCCTCCGTCACGAACGCCTTCCGGCGACGGACCGGGGCAGTTTACTAAACGTGTACTATCAAGTCAATGTTGATTTCCGCGGGGGTCTGCCCGTTGCATGCCTCCGGGGGGCGGGATACGATGCCGCGCATCACCGGGAGCGGCGCGATGCCGGAGGAAGCGCAGGCGGGCGGGGGGTTCGACGGCCTCCGGGTGGCGGCGTTCGAGAGCCGGCTCGCGGCGGAGATGGCGCGTTTGATCGCGCACCACGGCGGCCGCCCGCTGGTCGCCCCGTCGATGCGGGAGATCCCGCTCGCCGGGAATCACGAGGCGCTCCGGGCGGGCGAGCGGCTGCTGCGTGGCGAGTTCGACCTCCTGATCCTGCTGACCGGCGTCGGCACCCGGGGTCTGGTCGAGGTCCTGGAAACCCGCCACCCGCGCGAGCGGATCCTGGAGGCCCTGCGGCGGGTCACCCGGGTCTGCCGCGGCCCCAAACCGGTGGCGGCGCTGCGCGGATTCGGGGTCGACCCGGGCATCACCGTCCCCGAACCCAACACCTGGGTGGAACTCCTGAAGACCCTCGACGAACGGGCGCCGGTGCGCGGCCGCCGCGTCGCCGTGCAGGAGTACGGGATCAGCAACCTGGAGCTCCTGCAGGGGCTGCGGGAACGGGGCGCCGAGGTCACCCGGGTGCCGGTCTATCGCTGGGCGCTGCCGGAGGACACCGGGCCGCTGCGCGAGGCGCTCGCGGCCATCGCCGCGGGCGAGGTCCCGGTGGCGCTGTTCACCAACGCCAACCAGGTCGAGAACGTCATGCAACTGGCGCGCGAGGCGCGTCTCGACGACCGGCTGCGCGCCGCGCTGGCCCGCGGCGTCGTCGGCTCGGTCGGTCCGGTGTGCACCGAGAGCCTGAAGGACCACGGCCTGACCGCCGATTTCGAGCCCACCCATCCGAAGATGGGACCGCTGGTCCGCGAAGCCGGTCTCCGCTGCCATGGCATCCTCCAGGCGAAGCGCGCCGCGGCGCTCCGGATCGAAGGGGACGGTGGCGGCGGCTCGCGTCCGGCGTCGATCGGAGCACCGTCTGTGGCGATCGGGGGATCGGCGCGGGCGGCCGGGGCGCCGGCGACCGGAGCGCGCTCCCCGGCGGAGGGCGCCGCCCGCGATCCGCTCCACGACAGTCCGTTCCTGCGCGCCTGCCGCGGCGAGCCGGCCGCGGTCACCCCCGTCTGGCTGATGCGGCAGGCGGGGCGCTACATGCGGGAGTACCGGCAGATCCGCGCCCGCCGCTCGTTCCTCGAGCTGTGCCGCGACCCGGATCTGGTCACCCAGGTGACCGTGTATGCCGTCGAGCGGCTGCGGGTCGACGCCGCCATCATCTTCGCCGACCTGCTCCTGCCGGTGCAGGGGATGGGGCCGGCGCTGACCTACGCCAAGGGGGAGGGGCCGGCGCTCGACCCGCCGGTGCGCACCGCCGACGACGTGGATCGCCTGAGGATCCCGGACGTGCGGGAGACGGTGGGGTACGTGTTCGAGGCGATCCGGCGCACCCGCCGCGCGCTGCGGCCGGAGATCCCGCTCCTCGGGTTCGCGGGCGCCCCGTTCACCATCGCCTCCTACCTCGTCGAGGGGGGCGGCTCGTCGCACTACGCCAAAACCAAGGCGCTGATGCTCAAGGACCCCGGCGCCTGGAACGCGCTTCTCGAAAAGATCGCCACGGTCACCATCGACTACCTTGGAGAGCAGATCGCCGCGGGCGCGCAGGCGGTGCAGCTGTTCGACACCTGGGTCGGCTGTCTGTCGGCGGCCGATTACCGGGACAACGTCCTGCCGCACACGCGGCGCGTCCTGCAGGCGCTCCCCCCCGACTTTCCCGTCGTCCACTTCGGCGTCGGCACGGCGCACCTCCTGTCGGACATGCGGCAGGCGGGGGGCGCGGTCACCGGGCTCGACTGGCGCGTCGACCTCGTGGAGACCTGGGACCGTCTCGGGGTGACCGCGGTGCAGGGGAACCTCGACCCGGCCGTCCTGTTCGCGCCGCGCGTCGAGGTGGAACGACGGGCCCGCGATCTGCTCCGGGCGGTCGGCGGCCGCCCCGGTCACATCTTCAACCTGGGACACGGAATCCTGCCGCACACGCCGCTCGACAACGTCCTGGCGCTGGTCGACGCGGTGCACGCGTGGACCAACCGCTGATGCCGGCGCCCGACGCGGTGCTGCTCCTGGCCTACGGCGGTCCCGTGCGACCGGAGGAGATCCGCCCCTTCCTCGACGGGGTGCTGCGCGGCAAGCGGGTGCCGCGCGAGCGCTACGAGGCGGTCGTGCGCCACTACGAGGAGGTCGGCGGCGCCTCCCCCCTGCTGCCGATCACCCTGCGGCAGGCGGCAGGGCTGGCGGCGATCCTGCGTCGCGACGGCCCCGACCTGCCGGTGCGCGTCGGGATGCGTCACTGGCACCCGTTCGTCGCCGACACCCTGGCCGGGATGACGCGCGAGGGAATCCGTCACGCCGCCGGGATCATCCTGGCGCCCCACGCCTCGGAGGCCTCGCGGGAATCCTACCTCCGCGCGGTCGAGGAGGGGCGCGCCCGGATCGGCGGCTCCGCCCCGGAGATCGCCTTCGCGGCGTCGTGGCACGAGCATCCGCTGTTCATCGAGACCCTCGCCGACCGCCTCGCCGGGACCCTCGAAGGGGTGCCCGCGGAGCGGCGCGGCGACGCGGTCGTGATCTTCACGGCGCACAGCATCCCGGTGCCGATGGACCGCGCCTCCGGCTACTCGGCGCAAGTGACGCGGACGGCGGAGCTGGTCGCCCGGCGGGCCGGTCTGCGGGGCTGGCGGATCGCCTACCAGAGCCGCAGCGGCGGCCCGGCCGATCCCTGGCTGGGGCCGGATCTCACCGTCCTGCTGCGCGAGCTCGGGCGCGACGGCGCCCGCGACGCGATCGTCGTCCCCGCCGGGTTCGTGGCCGACCACGTCGAGGTCCTCTGGGACCTCGACATCGACGCGCGCGCCGCGGCGCAGGAGGCCGGTCTCCGGTTCCACCGGGCCCCGACCGCCGGCGATCACCCGGCGTTTCTGCGTCTGCTGGCGGAGCTGGTCCGCGGTCTCTGCGGGACGCCGGCGTGAGCCGTGTCGTCATCGTCGGGGCCGGGATCTCCGGTCTCGCC
>JBOGOE010000267.1:0-5409 GCA_050747445.1 Candidatus Polarisedimenticolia bacterium
CTGGTCCTTCATGAGCGCGATGAGGGGCGAGACCACCACCGTCGTCCCGTCCAGGAGCAGGGCCGGCAACTGGAAGCAGAGGGACTTCCCCGCCCCGGTCGGCATGACCGCCACCAGGTCCCGCCCCTCGAGGAACGCGCCGGCCGCCTCCCGCTGGCCGGGGCGGAACGCCTCGAGACCGAAGCGTTCGTGGAGCGCCCGCTCCAGCCGGTCGCCGTCGTCGATGTCGCGCATGGGTCTCACATGCCACAGATAGGGGACCCATTGCAACGGGCGTTTCGCGAGCGGGTCGAGGCCGCCACCACGACCGCGCCCGCGATCTGCTGGAATGCCTGCCCTCAGGGTTTGGTCCGGGCTGGTTCCCGGATGGGAGGGTGCCGGGGGGCCCGGGGCGGGCTCTTGCAGAACTTCAGATCCGGACAGTTGGATGGGTTCGGGTTGTCGCCTGCACCCCGCCGCCGCTGGACGAACCCACTATTTCGGCCAGATCAGCAAAGCACCGTCGATGCGTAGGGCGAAGGGCGTCCTCACTGGCGGCTTCCAGGAGTACCACTTCATGGAAGATCCCCTTTCGATTGAGATCCAGCTCGAGTTCGAGTCGGGCGTTCTCTGCAGCGCGGCGCTCGGCGTCGGAATATTGAATCAGATTAACGAGCCCCCCTCGCCGGCACCACACTCCTGTAGGCCTCTCCAAAGATCCGCCGGTAGTCCTCAAGGTGCCTCAGGTCAGATTCCGTGACCTGACCCTTGCGCAAGCGTCCGCCCAGGCGGTCGATTTGCGTCGTTGAGAATCTGTTCGTCACGCCTGCATTGCAAGCGGCCCGGGCGGGGGGTCGTTCGCCGTCCGCAGCGAAGGGCCGCGAAGTCTCGCCGGCTGAGCTGCGCTTCGAGATCGCACGTCTCAAGAAGCAGGGATTCAGCGTCGAGCTGCTGCTCACGTATATCTCGCAGCACACCCTCGGCGCGTCCCGGACGTTTTCCACTCACTCGCACCTCAACGCCACCATCGGGTCCACCCGCGCCGCCCGCCGCGCCGGCACCCAGCACGCCGCCATCGCCACGGCCGCCAGCAGCACCGCCGTCGCAATGAGCGTCAGGGGATCCCGCGCCCCCACTCCGAACAGCATGCTGCTCAGGATCCGTGTCAGCCCCAGCGCGCCCGCGACCCCGGCCGCGATACCGATCGACGTCAGCAGCATCGCCCGCCCCACGACCAGGCCGAAGATGTGGCGGCGGCGCGCGCCGAGCGCCATGCGGACGCCGATGTCGTGCGTGCGCTGCGCCACGAGGCAGGCCATCAGGCCGAAGAGGCCGACCGCCGCGAGCAGCAGCGCCACCGCCGCGAAGATCGCCAGAAGCGTCATCGTGAACCGGCGCGGCGCCGTGGACTGGTCGACCAGGTCGTCCATCGTGCGCACCCCCGCCAACGGCACGCCGGGGTCCATCGCCCGGACCTCGCCGCGCAACGCGCCGGCGAGGCTGCGCGCATCGCCCGCCGTGCGCAGCACGATGTACATGGGGTTCCAGCGTCCGACGTGGAAGTCGAGGTAGACCACCGGAGGCGGCTCCTGGTCGAGCGAGTAGTAGCGCACGTCCGCCGCGACGCCGACGACCGTGATCGGGGGGTTGTCGGTGCTCCAGGGGTGGAACTGCCGGCCGATCGGGTCCTGCCCGGGCCAGCAGCGACGCGCCAGTCCTTCGCTGATCACCGCGCCGCGCATCGTGCGCGTCTCGGGCGCCAGGTCGTGCTCGTTCAGGTCGCGCCCGCTGCGGATCGGTATCCCCAGGGTGCGGAAATACCCCGGCGACACGAGCTGCCACTGCGCCGAGGGCTGCGCTCCGTCGGCGGGCGCGGGCGCGCCGATCGGATGGACCTCCATCGCCGTGGCGTCGCCGCCGAGCGGCACGCTGCTCGCCAGCGAGGCCGACGTGACTCCCGGCAGCGCGCGCAGCCGCTCGAGCAGCCGGTCGTGGAACGGCAGATACTCCTTCGCCGACGGGTACCTGGCACCGGGCAGGTTGATGCTCGCGATCAAAAGCCCGCGCGCCTCGAATCCGGGCGGCGCATCGAGCAGCGCCACCAGGCTGCGCACCAGCAGGCCGACGCCGGCCAGCAGGATGAGCGACAGCGCCACCTCGGCAACCACCAGCGCGCTGCGCGACCGCTGCCGCACCGCCCCTCCGGCGGCGCCCTCCTTGAGCGTGCCGTGGAAATCGACCCGCGCCGCCTGCAGGGCGGGCACGAGGCCGAAGAGGATCCCCGTGACGAGCGACACGGCGAGCGTGAACAGCAGCACCCGCTGGTCGAGCGAGATCTCGTCGCCGCGCGGCAGGGCCGACACTGCCGCGACCCCGAGCGCGTCGATGCCCCAGCGGGCGACCAGCAGCCCGAGCCCGCCCCCGAGGACCGCCAGGAGCAGCGACTCGGCGAGCAGCTGCCGCACCAGGCGCCCGCGGCTGGCGCCGAGCGCCGCGCGGATGGCGATCTCGCGCCGCCGCCCGGTGGCCCGCGCCAGAAGGAGATTCGCGACGTTGGCGCAGGCGATCAGCAGCACCAGCGCCACCGCTCCGAGCAGGACCCAGAGCGTCCGGCGCGAGCCTTGCGGCACCACCCAGTCGTAGAAGCTGCTGAGCGTCACCGTCCACCCGGCGTTCGAAGCCGGGTACTGCCGCGCGATCCGCTCCGCGACGCCGGCCAGTTCGACCCGCGCCTGCTCGAGCGCGACCCCCGGCTTCAGCTTGCCGTACACCGACAGCCAGTGGTCGTCGCGCTCCTCGGCCGGGTCGGGCCGCAGCGGCACGAAGATCTCGTAGGGGCGCCAGTAGAACTCGGGCACGACGCCGACGACCGTGTGCGGCACGTCGTCGAGCGTGATCGCGCGCCCGATGATTCCCGGGTCGGCGGCGAAGCGGCGCTGCCACAGACCGCGCGTCATGATGGCCACCGGCTCGCCCCGGCCGGGGGTGTCCTCCTCGGGGAGGAAGCCGCGACCCAGCGCCGGCCGCACCCCCAGCATCATCAGCCAGTCGTGGGTCACGGCCGCGCCCGGGATGCGCTCGGCCCCGCCGCCGGCCGACGCGCCGCCCCCCGTCAGGTTCAGCGGCCGTGGCACCATGGCGGTCAGCCGCTCGAACGAGACGCTCTGCTCGCGCCAGTCGAGGAAGGTCGGCTGCGACACCGCGAACTGCGGCCAGCCGCGCTGCGGGTTGTTCTCCCAGAGAGCCACGAGCCGCTCGGGATCGGAGTACGGCAGCGGCCGCAGCAGCACCGCGTTGAGGATGGTGAACACCGCGGCGTTCGCCCCGATGCCGAGCGCCAGCGTGACCAGCACCGCCGTCGTGAAGCCGGGCGCCTTGCGCAGGAGGCGGACGGCGTGCACCAGATCGGCGGCGAACTGCGAGGCGATCAGCGTGAGGCGCGCGGGTCGCGCGCCGTCGGCGGCGGCCGACGTGGCGCTCTCGAGGCGATCGATGACCCTTTCGTCCAGCGCCCGGCGGTGCCGCGTGTCCGACGCGCTGATGGCACGGCCCAGACTGTCCCAGTCCTGGATCTCCCGCTGCGCGGCGATCTCGGCATCGGCGGCGGACGCGCCGCGCGCCAGGGCGGCGCGGTACGCCTCGTCGAGCTGCTGCGCCAGGTCCTCGACGATCTCGGCTTCACGCTCGGCGCGCAGGGCGGGGAGCGGCAGCCGTTCTCCGACGTAGGCGCGCCAATCAGGCATGGCCGCGCCCCACCACGCGGTTGACCGCCGCCATGAACTCGCGCCACGTCGCCCGTTCCTTCACGAGCATCTGCGCGCCGGCCGGCGTCAGCCGGTAGAAGCGGCGGCGCCGCTCGCCCGGCTTCTCGAGCCAGCGCCCCCGGATGAGGCCGCGGCTCTCGAGCCGGACCAGCATCGGGTAGAGCGAGGCGATGCGCAGCGACAGCTTGCCGCGCGAGAGCCGTTCGATCGCCTTGCCGATGTCGTAGCCGTGCCGCGGCCCGGCCTCGAGCAGCGACAGGATCAGCAGCTCGGTGCTTCCCTTCTTCAGCTCGCGACTGAACATTGCGGGTGCCTCCGCTCGGGTGAAGCAATATATCGCGAAGCGGTATATACACGACCGCGGAGTGATGAGTCAACAGGCGGCGTGCCATGCGGGTCGCGCCGCTCTTTGCAGGGGCCGCCGCGACCATCACCGTGATGGGAGGCTTCTTCGCCGGCGGCTCCTTCACCGGCGGCTCCTCCGTGGGCGAGGGCGGCTCATCGCGCGGCGGCGGCGGTTCGTCGGGCGGCACGGCTGGCGACGGCTGCATGGTGAAGGCAGGCCACGCGTCAACTCCAGACGGCCGGTTCTGAGCTGTCGTGGTTCACGAACAGTTGATCTGGGAGCTCTGCGCTCCTGATGGCGGCCGGCGCCGCGAGGCGATTCTCGCGATGATCAGGGGGTACGCGCAGTCAAATCACGGGCACTGACCTGGTCATCGGATCGACTGCCCGGCGACCGAAACCCGTTACAATCGGGGTGCGACGACGGGACCACCGATGCAACCAATCCGCTCCTTAACGATGACGCGCCGCGCAATGCCGCTCCTGGCGCTGATCTGCGCCGCCTCACTGGCGGCTGGGGCGGAGACGGGTGGCGCCGGGGCGGCCGGCTCGGAGGCGGGCGGCGCCGGGGCGGGCCGGAACGGGCGGCTGGCCGGCCTGCCCCTGACCGAGGCCCTCGAGGTCGTCCGGACCCTCGGCCTGAGGCTGGTGTACAGCAGCGAGATCGTCAGACCCTGGATGCGGGTCGAGCGGGAGCCGGAGCCGGGGGAGCCGGGGGCGGTCCTCGATGATCTCCTCGCCCCCCACGGGCTGGAGGCCCGCGAGGGGCCGGGGGGGCTCCTGGTGATCGTGCGGGCGCCGGGCGACGGACGTGCCCCCGGCGGGATCGAGGGGGTGGTCCGCTCCGGCGCCGATCGTCGTCCCGTCGTGGCCGCCCGGGTCATGGTTGCCGGCACGCCGTTCGAGGCGGCGGCCGGGCCGGACGGCGGCTTCCTCATCCCGCGTCTCCCGGCGGACACCTACGACCTCGTCGTGACCGTCCCCGGGCTGCGGGAGGAGCGCTTCGAGGGGGTCGCCGTCCGGCCGGGGCAGACGACCCGGGTCCGTCTCGTCCTGGCCGCCGTCGCCACCATCCGCGAGGCGATCGTGGTGACCCCCGATCGGCGGCCGTCGTCCGCGGAGCGGTCCGACGCGGGGTGCCTGCTCGAAGGCGACGAACTGCGAGCCGTCCCGGGCGTCGGCGACGATCTGCACCGGGCGCTCGCCCGGCAGCCGGGCCTGGCCGCGGCGGACCTGTCCGCGGCGTTCAGCATCCGGGGCGGCGAGCCGGACGAGGTCCTGGTGCTGTTCGACGGCCAGGAGCTTTACGACCCGTTCCACC
>JBOGOE010000268.1:0-8962 GCA_050747445.1 Candidatus Polarisedimenticolia bacterium
CCCCACCGCGTCGAGCGCCGACCGGCCGGGTCGATAGCCGTACGAGTCCTCGTGGAACACGGGCTCCACCAAGGGCTCGAACACCATCTTCACAACCGTCTGCGCCACTCTATCGGCCACGGTGGGACTGCCGAGTGGGCGCGTGCCGCCGTTGTCCTTCGGTATCTCGACGAGCCGCACGGGCGGCGGGAAGTACGAGCCCGACGACATCCGATTCCAGACCTGGTAGAGGTTCCCCTTCAGGTCCTTCTCGAACGCCGTCAGCGACTCGCCGTCCACGCCCGCTGCACCGCGGTTCGCCTTCACCCGCTGGTACGCTTCCCAGACGAGTTGCTTCGGAATGTTATAAGGCTTCGCCTCAGGCACCGGCTCCTTCCATCGCTGGTTGGCCAGCATCTTCGGCTGGAGAGTCGGGCCCCCTCGCTCCGCCCGCGTTGCCAGGCTTCATCGCTACGACGGGCCCGTCCGCCCCTTCGCCTCGCATTGGTACTCGGCTCCTCATGGGTCCACCACTTGGAGGTCTCCCTTGGCATCGAGGCGATAGGTTCCCACGTTCCGCACAAGAGCCTGCGCTGGGCTCACGCCGCCTTCATGCCGGTCACCGCTCGGGCAGTCGGCAGGCACCCCCCGAGCTTTGTCCCAAGCCAACGACTGGAGCCTGGTTCCGATGACGTCCCTACGCTTTCGACACGTCCTCAGCGGTTCACTCACGTTCGTCTTCCCAGCACTCACCTGACGGGTTGGTCCCGCCTTTTCCGCTTCGCTCACCACCCCGGTCATTGGGCCGGAGCAGCATCCGGTGGTTTGGACCCTGGCCCTGCAGCCCGAGTCCGAGGGGCCTGCCCTCATCTCCTATGCAGCAAGGCTGCTTCGAGTCGGCCTCTACATCACGGCCTCCTCTCTGCGCCGTCGTGGCGCACAGTCATCGGCGTAGCGTATCAGGTGCCCCAGGTGCCGGTACTCGCGCTCCCAGGTCTCGTCCAGAACGTGCAAGTAGATGTTGGCGAGGAGCGGCGAGATGACTCCACCCTGCGGTGTTCCCGCCAGCGTGCTCCTCACCGTCCCCTCCTCCATCACCCCGGCCTCGAGCCACTGCCGCAGGAGCTTCAGCACCCGCCGGTCCGATATCCGTCGCTTCACGAGGTCCAGCAGCCTCGTCCGATCCAGCCGGTCGAAGAACTGCCGGATGTCCCCGTCCACGACGTATCGGTGGCCACGACCCCCATGCAGGCGGATCGTCTCCAGCGCTCCCGTCGCTCCTCTCCGTGGCCGGAACCCGTGCGAGCAGTTCCGGAAATCCGCCTCGAAGATCGGCTCCAGCACAAGCTTGGCTGCCGCTTGCACCACCCGGTCGCGCACCGTCGGTATCCCCAGCGGCCGCCGACTCCCATCGCTCTTCGGAATGTACCGCCGCCGCACCGGCTGCGGCCGGTACCGTCCGTCCCGCAGGCGCCGCGCCACGTCGTCCAGAAACGGCCCGACGCCCTGCCGCTCGATGGCCGTCAGGCTTTCGCCACCGACCCCGGCGGCACCTCCGTCGGCCTTCACGCGCCTCCATGCCTCCGCCAGGACGTCACCCCGGCAAATCCGGTCGTACAGCGCATGGAAGCGCCGCCCCCGGCTGCGCTTGGCAGCCATGTAGAGTCCGCGTTGGAGTTGTCGTGCTTTGTCTTCGGGGTTGTTGGGCCTCACGGCCATGCCCTCGCACTTACCCCCGCCACGGACGCGACGAAACCAGGGCCCCTTCCCTCCGCCGGGTCTGTCCGTCCCGGCTTCACCGGTACTATGGGCCCCTCGGACTCCCTCCCGGCACGGCCCCCCTTCGCCTTCGGCTTATAGGGGCCGCCTTCGCCCGACGTGGCCGCCGGGGAGGGTCTCTCCTGTTCCGTGCCCGACTGTCGCTGCGTGCCGTCCTCCGTACCCCGGGAGTGTCCTACGCGCCTCCGGTTCTCGCACGCGCAGTCTGTTGCCTTCGCCGCGACATGACCGGCTCGGCCACTCCGCCTTTCGGCTCCTATCTCACGAGGCTGCAAGGTTCACTTGATGTTCGGCCCGCGGCCTTGCCCCCCTCCCGCACGCCATACAGCGCGCGGAGGGCTCTCGACGCTCCGCTCGGTCCGCGGCAATCTCTCCCCGCGGCTGGAGCCTGCTACGCGACGCCCCGGCTGGCTTATCGCGGCGGGACTTCCACCCGCTAGCCCGACACAGCTCCGCGACTCCCACATGAACCCGGGGGCCGCGTTCAGGACGCAACATGACGCCGGATTGTACCAGCACGTCCGCGGCGCTCCGGCGCGGCCCGCCGCGCTATACTGCGCGCTCTCCGGAGGGGCCCGTTGGAACAGCTCAAGGCGATCTTCGCGTCGGCGCTCAGGGAGGCGATCCGGACCGGTCTCGGGACGGAACCGCCGGAGCGGATCGCGGTGGAGTACCCGCCGCAGGCCGGGATGGGGGATCTCGCCTGCCCGGTGGCCTTCGATCTGGCGCGCCCGCTCCACCGGGCGCCGCGCGCCATCGCCCAGGAGATCCTCGCCCGTCTCCCTCCCCTCCCCGGCGTCGCCAGGGTCGAGCTCGGCGGCGCCGGCTATCTCAACCTGTTCCTCGACCGCGGCGACACGCTGCGCTCCCTGGCGCGCGAGATCACCGCGCCCTCCCCGGCGCCCTCCGGCGGGAAGGTGATCGTCGAGCACACCAACATCAATCCGAACAAGGCGGCCCACATCGGCCATCTTCGCAACGCCGTCCTCGGCGACACCCTGGCACGCTGTCTGAGGTTCTTCGGCCGGCCGGTGGAAGTGCAGAACTACATCGACGACACCGGCGTGCAGGTCGCCGACCTGGTCATCGGGTTCCGCGAGATCTTGAAGGCCGGCGTCGAGGAGGCGCGGCGGATCGAGGGGCGGTTCGACCATGTCTGCTGGGACCTCTACGCCCGCGTGACCGCGATGTACGAGGAGCGGCCGGAGACGCAGGCGATGCGCGCGCCGACCCTGAAGGCGCTGGAGGAGGGGGGCAATCCGATCGCCGCGCTGGCCGATCACCTGACGCGGCGGATCGTGAGCTGCCATCTCGATACGATGGCGCGGATCGGCGTGCGCTACGACCTGCTGCCGTGGGAGAAGCACATCCTGGCGTTCCGCTTCTGGGATCGCGCCTTCGAACTGCTGAAGGAGCGCCGGGCGATCGTCCTGGTCGAGTCGGGGGAGCGCCGGGGGTGCTGGGTCATGGCGCTCGAGGGACCCCGTTTCGCCGACCTCAAGGAGGGGGAGAAAATCCTCGTGCGCAGCAACGGCACGGTCACCTACGTCGGCAAGGACATCGCCTACCAGATGTGGAAATTCGGCCTGCTGCCCTCCGATTTCCGATATACCCCGTTCCGCGAGGAACCGGACGGCGGCCGCGTCTGGACCAGCACCGCCGGCGCGGGGACACCTGGCGCCCCGGCGTTCGGCAGGGGGGAGAGGGTCTACAACGTCATCGACACGCGGCAGGCCTACCTGCAGGCGATCGTCGCGGAGGGGCTCAAGGCGCTGGGGTACCCCGACCAGGCCGGACGCTCGGTCCATTTTTCCTACGAAATGGTCGCGCTGACGCCCGGGAGCGCCGCCACGCTGGGAGTCGTCCTCTCCGACGAGGACCGCGCGCGCCCCTACGTCGAGATGTCGGGCCGGCGCGGGCTCGGGATCAAGGCGGACGATCTCCTCGACGCGCTGGAACGCCGGGCGGGGGCGGAGGTCGCCACCCGCAATCCCGAGCTGGACGGACCGGCCGCCGCCGCCCTCGGACGGCAGATCGCCGTCGGGGCGCTGCGCTACTTCATGCTCAAGTACGCGCGGAACCGGGTGATCGCCTTCGATTTCGACGAGGCCCTGTCGTTCGAGGGGGAGAGCGGTCCCTACGTGCAGTACGCGGCGGTGCGCGCCACCGGCATTCTGGAGAAAATCGTCGCCGGCGGCGGTCCGGACGGGGCGGCGGCGGCGCGGCTGGCGCTCGAAGGGACCTTCGATCTGCCGCCCGGCGAGGCGGCGGAGGAACACTGGGCCCTGCTGCTGCAGATGTCCCGCTTCCGCGAGACGGTGGCCCAGGCGGTGGAATCGCTCGAGCTGTCGCAGGTCGCGCGCTATGCCTTCGGTCTGGCGCAGCGGTTCAATTCCTTCTACCACAAGTACCCGGTCCTGAAGGAGCCCGACCCGCGCTGGAGGGAAGCGCGGGTGGCCCTCACCTGGCTGCTGCGCTCGCGGTTGCGGCAGGCATGCAGCCTCATCGGCGTCCCGATTCCCGAACGGATGTAGCGGCGCGGAGGCCCGTGCTATGATTTTTCGATGCGTCCCGGCCGGTTCCCCTCCTCTCCACCCCTGCTGCTGATCCTCCTCCTGGCGGGGGGCGGCGCCGTCCTCGGTCAGGAAATCCTGCCGTTCTCGGAGGTCCGGCCCGGCATGCGCGGGGTCGGGAAGACCGTCTTCAGCGGCACGCGCGTCGAGGACTTCCAGGTGGAGGTGATCGGCACGCTGGAGCGGGTGGCGCCGCAGCGCAACCTGATCCTCGTGCGGCTGTCCGGCGGACCGCTGGCCCAGACCGGGGTCCTGAGCGGCATGAGCGGCAGCCCGGTCTACCTCAACGACCGTCTGGCGGGCGCGGTGGCCTACACCTGGGGCTTCGCCCGCGAGCCGATCGCCGGGGTGACCCCGATCCAGGAGATGCTGGCGATCGAGGACCACGAGCGGCCCGCCGCCGGGGCCCGCGCCGCCCTCCCGTCCGCCGCCGGCCCGGCCGGTCTGCGCTACCTGCTCGAACCGGACCGCCTGCCCGCCCATTTCGCGTCGTATTTCTCCCGCTCCTTCCCCGGCCCGGCGGGCGCCCCGGCGGCGACGCCGATCGGCGTGCCGTTGCAGTTCAGCGGCGTCGGGCCGCGGGTCCTGGAGATGCTGGCGCCGGGGCTCCGCGCCGCGGGTCTGAACCCGGTCCAGGGGGGCGCCGCGGCACGCCCCGAGCCCGGCGCCGACGGCCGCCTGGTGCCCGGCTCGGGGGTCGGCATCAAGCTGGCGCGCGGCGACGTCGACATCGCCGCGGTGTGCACCGTGACGCACCGCGAGCAGGATCGGGTCCTCGCGTGCGGGCACCCGCTGCTCAATCTCGGCCCGACGGAGCTGATGATGACCGGAGCGACGGTGAGCGGTCTGTTCCCTTCCCTGCAGGAGTCGTTCAAGTTCGCCTCCGCGGGGGAGGAAATCGGCGCGTTCCGTCAGGACCGGTCGGCCGGCGTCCTCGGATACCTGGGTCGCAAGCCGCGCCTGATTCCGGTGCGGGTGGAGCTGCGCCCCGAGCGCGGGCGGCCGGCGCGCTACGCCTTCGACGTCGTCGAGGATCCCTTCCTGGGTCCGTACGTCCTGTACGCCGCGCTCAACGGCATCCTCAGCAGCCAGGAGAAGGACTACGGCGACGTGACCCTGAGCTACCAGGAAGGGAGCACGGTGCGGGTGGCGGGCGAGGAACCGATCGCGCTGCGCAACCTGTTCTCGGGGGAGATGGCGCGTCTGTACGCCTCGGGCACCGTGGCGTTCATCACCCAGCTCCTGCTCAACAACGAATACCGGCCGGTACGGCTCGAGGGGATCAACCTGGTCCTGGGCTATTCGGACGAGCGGCGCACGGCGCGTCTGGAGCGTGCCTGGGTCAGCCGCGACCGGGTGCGGGCCGGTGACACGCTGCAGGTGTCGGCGGTCCTCAAGCCGTTCCAGGGCCCCGCCACCGTCCGCCAGATCAGCATCAAGGTGCCGGACGAGCTGCCTCCCGGCCGGCTGCTGCTCCAGGTCGGTGACGGTCTCACGCTGGCGCGCACCGAGAACGAGAGCGAGGACTTCGCCCCGCGGGATCTCGAGCAGCTGATCTGGCTGATCAATCATCTGCGCAGCAACGACACCCTCTACGCCGTCCTGACCCGGAGCGACAACGGCATCGTGTTCCAGGGGGAGCGGCTCCCCAACCTTCCCCCCTCGGTCGCCCAGGTGATGGTGCGGCCTCAGACGCGGGGCAACTATCTGCGCCTGCTGTACCGCGGGGTGGCCGAGGAGACGCTCGACACCGACACCATGCTCGACGGCTTCAAGCAGATCACCATCGACGTGGAGGACTAGGTGCCCCACCGACGCGCGGCCCTGCTGGTGCTTCTGATGCTTCTCGCCGCCCCGCCCGTGCGGGCGGTGGTGCCGGTGCTGTGGACCACGGAGTCGTTCGAGGACTTCGAGAGGGGGAAGCCCGACGGCGCCGCGGTGGCTGCCGGCGGGGAGCTGGTGCTCGCCCCTTCCCTGCGTCCGCTGCGCGTCCCGCCGTTCGACGAAAACCCCGAGCCGTTTCTGTGGTCGCAGGCGGTGGACGGCAAGGGCACCCTGTACGTCGGCGGCGGCAACGGCGGGCGGGTCTACCGGGTGCCGCGGGGCGGGCAGGGATCGGTCTACTACGAAACCGGCGACCTGGCGGTCCACGCCCTGGCGGTCGACCGGGCCGACGCGGTGTACGCCGCCACCGCCCCCAACGGCCGGATCTACCGGATCACCGGCGAAGGAAAGGGAGAGTCCTGGTACCAGCCGGAGGACCGCTACATCTGGGATCTTCTGGCGACCCCGAAGGGGGAGCTGTTCGCGGCGACCGGCGAGCGGGGCATCGTGTACCGGATCCCGGGGAAGGGGCGCGGCGAGGTGTATTTCGACAGCGATGAGTTCCACGTCGTCGCCCTGGCCCTGGACGGACAGGGGCAGCTGCTGGCCGGAACCGACGGCAAGGGATTGTTGTACCGGATCACCGCTCCGGGAAAGGCCGCCGTGGTGTTCGATTCGCGGCTGCGCGAGATCAACGCCATCGCCGTGGACGGCAAGGGGGTGATCTACGCCGCCGCCATCGGCACCGAGGGGGAGCCTCCGGTGCCCCCGCCGCCGCTGCCGCAGGCCCTTGCACAGGTCCCGGAGACCGACCCGCAGGCGGCGCAAATCCAGCCTCCGGTCCCGATCCCCGGCGTGCAACCGGGGACGACGACCACGGTGACCGTCGTGGCCAGCCCGGCGGCTCCCGGAATCCCGGCCCTGCCTGCCCCGAAAAGCGAGGTCTACCGGATCGACCCGGACGGTACGGTGAGCATCCTCTGGTCCTCCCTCGACGAGGTGGTCCACTCCCTCCTGCTCGACCCCACGGGGCGGCCGATGATCGGCACGGGGGAGCCGGGGCGTATCCGGGTGCTCACCGGGGCGGAGGAAAGCACCCTCCTGGCGCGTCTCGGCGAGTCCCATGTCACCTCGATGGTGCCGGGCCCCGGGCAGCAGGTGTTCGCCGCCAGCAGCAACGTCGGGCGGGTGTACGTGCTGGACGGCGCCACCGCCGAGACCGGCACCTACCTCTCCCCCGCTCGCGACGCGCAGGGAATGTCGCGCTGGGGGCGGATTTCGTGGCGCGCCACCCTCCCGTCGGGGGCGCGCGTCGAGATCGCCACCCGCTCCGGCAACAGCGGCACGCCCGACGGCACCTGGAGCGACTGGTCGGCCGTGTACGGCAATCCGGAAGGCAGCCCGGTCAGCAGCCCGCCGGGCCGCTTCCTCCAGTGGCGGGCCCGGCTGCACCGCCCCGGCGGCGGGTCCGGCCCCTCCCTGCAGGCGGTCTCGGTCGCCTATCTCCCGGCCAACGCGGCGCCGCTGGTGCGCCGGATCCTGGTGAACGCCCCGGGGGTCGTGCGCGAGCGGCCTGCCTACCGGCCCGAGCCGGATCCGGAGGACCTCGCCTTCACCGGCTTCCATCTCTCCGCCGAAACCGGCTCGCAGGTCCAGGGGTTGGTGTCGATCCCCGAGAGGAAGATCTACGTACGCGGCATGCGATCCTTCGAGTGGGAGGCGGAGGACTCCAACGGAGATCCCCTGGCGTTCGATCTGACCTTCCGCGGCGAGGGGGAAACGGGCTGGAAGCCGCTGGCCCGCGGTCTGCGCGAGCCGTACTTCGCCTTCGATTCGACGCAGCTTCCCGACGGGCTGTATCGCGTCCAGGTCGAGGCCAGCGACCTTCCCGCCAATCCCGCCGGCCAGGCCCGGACCTCGTCCGCCCGCAGCGATCCGTTCGTCATCGACAACACCCCCCCGGTCGTGCAGGTCTCGGTGCGCCGGGGCGGCCGGGAGACGATCCTGGAGGCAAGCGTCACCGACGGCATCGGCCCGATCGCCCGCGCCGAATATTCGATCGACGCCGCCCGCTTCGTTCCGATCGCGCCGGCCGACGGGATTCCCGATTCGCGGAGCGAAACCTACACCGTCGCCCTGGCGGGTCTCCGCCCCGGGGAACACACGGTCATCGTCAAGGTGACCGATCTCCTGGGGAACGTCGGGGCCGGCAAGACGGTGTTCACCTCCGACTGAAGGAGCCGGGACGGTACTTCCGCTGGCTCGTCCCGCCGCGTCGATCGGGGCCGTGCTTCTGGGCCTGGCCCTCGCGGCCTGTGCCGCCCCGACCCCGGACCCTCCGTCCGGCCGGACCGGGACGGCGCGCCGTGGGACCTTCTCCTTCCCGCTCCGCACCGAGCCTTCGACCCTGGACTTCGCCGCGGCCGCCGACGCCAGCAGCGTGCTGGTCGCGCGCCTTCTCGGCGACAGCCTGGTCGATCACGACGCGCAGCTCCGGATCGTGCCGCGTCTGGCGGAGGCGTGGGAGTGGTCGGCGGACGGGCGCACCCTGACCTTCCACCTCCGTCCAGGGGTCCGGTTCCACGACGGGACGCCGCTCACCGCGGCCGACGTACGCTTCACCTTCGAGCGGGTGATCGATCCCGCCACCCGCGCCCTCATGTGGATCGAGCCCTTGCTCCCGGTCGAACGGGTGGAGACACCGGATCCGCTGACCGTCCGGGTCCACTATCGCCATCCCTACGGTCCGGCGCTGCATGGGTGGGACGTGCCGATCCTGCCGCGTCATCTGCGGGACGGCGGGGCGT
>JBOGOE010000269.1:0-9189 GCA_050747445.1 Candidatus Polarisedimenticolia bacterium
GTGGAAGCCGGGGCGCCACGCGTCCCACCCGCCGTCCTGGCGGCCACGGTCTCGTGGCTTCTCGTGGTCGGCGCCGGCATGGGGATCCTGGTGGACGACGCCGCCCGCCCGGGGGAGGCGGACGAGCCGCCCCCGTCCTGGCCGGTGGCGAGCGGGGTGCGGCGCACGCCGGGGAGGCCGGTGGTCGTCATGCTGGTCCATCCCCGCTGTCCGTGCAGCCGCGCCAGCCTGGAGGAGCTGGCGCGGATCGCCGCACGCGCCCCGGGCCGCGGCGATCTGGCGGTCCTCTTTCTGAAGCCGGCCGGCGCGCCCGAATCCTGGTGGAGGTCGGACGAATGGGGCGCGGCGGAGGCGATTCCCGCGACCCAGGTGGTGGCGGACGAGGACGGCCGGGAGGCGGCGCGCTTCGGCGCCCGCACCTCGGGTCACACGCTGTTCTACGACGGCGGAGGGCTGCTGCGGTTCAGCGGCGGGATCACCGGGGCGCGCGGCCACGCCGGAGACAACGCCGGGCAGGCGGCGCTGCTCGCGCTTCTCGGTGGCGGGCGTCCGGCTCGCGACCGGACCCCGGTGTTCGGCTGCGCCCTGCGGGACCCGGCCGGCGGGAAGGAGGACGCATGAGCGGACCGAACCAGACGCCGCCGGCGGTGCGCGAACGGGCCGCCCGGTTGTTCGAGGACCAGCGCCAGGAGATCTTCCGCCACACCAACTGGTTGTTCGCCTGGCTGTTCGTCGCGGAATGGATTGCCGGGATCGGGGTGGCGCTCCTCGTGTCGCCGCGCGTCTGGAGCGGGACGGTCAGCGCCGTCCACCTTCACGTCCTCGCGGCGGTCTTTCTCGGAGGGGCGATCGTCAGCCTGCCCCTTTACCTCGCGTGGCGGCACCCCGATCGGACCCTGACGCGGCACCTGGTGGCGGCCGGGCAGATGCTCTACGGCGCCCTGCTGATCCATCTGACCGGCGGCCGCATCGAGACCCACTTCTTCGTGTTCGGCCTGCTCGCCTTCGTCATGTTCTACCGCGACTGGCCGGTCCTGGTGACCGCCTCGCTCGTGGTGGGGATCGATCATCTGGTGCGCGGGATCTTCTGGCCGCAATCGGTGTACGGGGTCCTGGCGGCCAGCCCGTGGCGGACGCTGGAGCACGTCTGGTGGGTCCTGTTCGAGGACCTGTTTCTGATCGCCGCCGTCCTGCGCAGCGTCGAAGGGATGCGCCGGATGGCCGATCGGCGGGCGGAGCTGGAGGCGACCAACGCCGGGGTCGAACGCCTGGTCGGGCAGCGGACCGCCGACCTCGCCACCAGCGAGGCCCGCTTCCGGATGCTGAGCGAGCAGGCGCCAGTCGGGATCCATCAGACCGATCCCGAGGGACTGTGCCAGTACGTGAACCCGCGCTGGCGCGAGATCTTCGGCATGACCCTGGAGGACGCGCTCGGGGAGGGATGGCGGCGGGGGATCCACCCGGAGGACCGCGAGCGGGTCGTCCGGGAAATTCTGGAGGCGACCCGGGCCGGCCGGGCGTTCGACGGCGAGATGCGCGTGGTGACCCCCGCGGGGGAGACCCGCTGGATCCGGGCGCGGACCGCGGTGGTCCGCGGACCCGGCGGAGAGATTCTCGAGCGGGTCGGCACGGTGGAGGACATCACCCGCCAGCGGGAGATCGAGACGGAGCTGCGACGCGCCAAGGAGGCGGCGGAAGCGGCGGCCCGCGCCAAGTCGGAGTTCCTCGCCAACATGAGCCACGAGATCCGCACCCCGATGAACGGCGTGATCGGGATGACCGGCCTGCTGCTCGACGGCGCACTGACCAGGGAGCAGCGGGAGTACGCCGAGACGGTGCGGCGCTCGGGGGAGGCGCTCCTGACCATCATCAACGACATCCTCGATTTCTCCAAGATCGAGGCGGGGAAGCTGGAGCTCGAGAGCATCGAATTCGACCTGCACCTGATCCTGGAGGAGGCGGTCGCCCTCCTCGCCGAGCGCGCCCAGTCCAAGAAACTGGAGCTGGTCTGCCTGATCCACCAGGACCTGCCGCGCTCCGTGCGGGGGGACCCGGGCCGGTTGCGGCAGATCCTCCTGAACCTGGTGGGGAACGCCATCAAGTTCACCCCCAGTGGTGAGGTTTCGGTGCGGGCCCGCCTCCATCAGGATACCGGCGCGCACGCCGTGGTGCGTGTCGAGGTGAACGATACCGGCATCGGCCTGAGCCCCGAAGCGGTCGGCCGGCTGTTCCATCCATTCAGCCAGGCGGACAGCTCGATGGGACGCCGTTTCGGCGGCACCGGGCTGGGACTGGCGATCTCCGGCCAGCTGGCCGCCTTGATGGACGGGGATCTGGGAGTGGAAAGCGAGCCCGACAAAGGGAGCACCTTCTGGTTCACGGTCCGGTTGGAGAAGCAGCCGGCCCGCGCCGAGGTTCCGCCGCCGCCACGCGACACCCTGCGGGGTCTGCACGTCCTCGTCGTGGACGACAATGCCACCAACCGCAGGCTGGTGACCAGCCTTGCAGCTTCCTGGGGGATGAAGGCGGGGGAGGCGGCGGGCGGGGCGGAGGCCCTGACCTTGCTGAAAACCGCGGCCCGGCGCGGCCGGCGGTTCGAGCTGGCGGTCCTCGACATGCAGATGCCCGGCATGGACGGTCTGCAGCTGGCGCAGGCCATCCGCGCCGACCTGCTGATCGCCGCGACCCGGCTGGTCATGCTCACCTCCGTCGGGATGCGCGGCCAGGGGGAGATGATGCGCCGGGCCGGCATCCAGGGGTTCCTCACCAAGCCGCTCCGCCAGTCGCAGCTCTACGATTGCCTGGCGACGGTGATGAGCGCGCCGGAGACGCGTGAGGGCGCCGGCGGCATGGTTCCCGCCGCGCGTCTGGTGACTCGCCACACCCTCAAGGAGTCCAGGGCGAGCCGGCGTCTCCGTCTCCTGGTGGTGGAGGACAACGAGACGAACCAGCTGGTCGCCGTCCGGACTCTGCGCCGCCTCGGTCACCAGGCGGACGTGGCGGCGAATGGCAGGGAGGCGGTCGAAGCGATCTCGCGTGTCGGTTACGCGCTGATCCTGATGGACTGCCAGATGCCGGAAATGGATGGGTACGAGGCGACCCGCGCCATCCGGAGCCTCGAGACCTCCGCAGGCCGCCATACGACCATCATCGCGATGACGGCGAACGCCATGAAGGGGGACCGCGAGAAATGCCTGGCGGCCGGCATGGACGACTACATCGCCAAGCCGGTGAAAGTGGAGGATCTGTCGATCGTCCTGTCCCGCTGGATCAAGGAGGCACCGATGCACGATTCCCGGCAGGGGGCGCGGAGCTCGCCGCGGCCGGTTGCGGGCGCCGGCGGGAACCGGCCGGAGAGCGAGCCGGTGGCGCCCGAGGTCTGGAACGAGCTGGGGGGAGGAGCTGACGGAGATCCGGCGTTCCTGGCCTCCCTGGCCGACAAATTCGTCCAGGAGGTCCCGGCACGCCTGCGGGCGCTCGATGAGGCACTGCGATTCCGCGACGGCGGCGCGGCGGCGCGCGCCGCACACAGCCTGAAGGGGAGCGCCGGGGTCCTGGGGGCCCGGCCGATGGCGGCCGCGGCGCTGCGGACCGAGGAAGCCGCCATGGCGGGGGATCTCGAGACGGCCGGGGACCTCTGCCGGAGGCTGCGGGACGAGTACGAACGGGTCCGCGTCTGGCTGGCGGCGCACCGGCCGCTCGTCGCCGCGAACGCGCCGGCCGGGAAGAGGGCGCCGGCCGGGAAGAGGGCGCCGCGCCGCCGCCGGGCCGGATAAAGGGGTCCTCCGGTCAGTGCCGCGCGATCCGCTCGGCGAGGCTGCGGCCGGTCGGCGCCCTGCCGGTCCGTTCGCCGCGCTCATCGAGACGGGCGAAGGCTTCCTGCACGTAGCGCACCGCCAGCCAGCGCAGCGGCTCCGGCTCCCAGGACGGGGATCGGTGGTTGACGATCGGCAGCCGGACGATCTCCGAGTCGTGTCCTTCGATCAGATCGGCCAAAATCCGGCCGGCGAGGTTCGACGGCGCCACGCCGTGGCCGGTATACCCGCGGGCGCTCGCCAGACCGCTATGTCGATCGTAGGCGATGGTCGGGGTCCAGTCCCGCGGCACGCCGATCGGGCCGCCCCAGGCGTGCGTGAAGCGCACCCCGTCGAGCGCGGGGAACCAGTCGCGCGCCATCCCGCGCAGCATGTCGTGGGTCCGCGCGTCGCGATCGAACCCGTCGGCGATCCCGGAGCCGTAGTGGTATGGAGCGCCCCGGCCGCCGAACAGGATGCGCCCGTCGGGAGTGCGGGTCAGGTAGTCGACCGTCAGCCGGAACGAGGCGACCGATTCGCGCGCCTTCCAGCCGATCGACTCCCACTGGCGGTCGGAGAGCGGCTCGGTCAGGACGATCAGCGAGTAGATCGGCAGGAGCTGGCGGTGCAACCGGCGCAGGCGCGTCAGGTAGGCCTCGCCGGCGAGGACGATCACGCCGGCCCGCAACGCGCCGCCGGGGGTGGACAGGAAGGCTCCCGGGCCGGGCCGGTAGTCCGCGACCTCCGTCCTCTCGTAGATCCGCCCGCCCAGCCGCTCGACGGTCCGCGCCAGCCCGCGCACCAGGCGTCCCGGATGGACCGAGGCGTAATCGGGGCTGTACCAGGCGGCGATCGCCCCCTGGATCCGGATCCTCTCCCGCAGCGCCGGGGCGTCGAGCAGCTGCTGGCGATCGCCGAAACCGAACGCAGTGTGCATCTCGGACCATTCGTGGAGCATCGGGACCTGGTAGGGGTGGCGGGCCACGAACAGCGAGCCCCCCTTGGTGTAGGCGGCGTCGATCCCCTCGGCGGCGCACACCCGGCCGACCTCGTCGACGGTGTCGAACAGGGCGCGCTGCAGCCCCTGGGCCGCCGCGACGCCGCGGCGCTCGGCGACGAGGTCCAGCCCGAGGTTCAGCTTGGAGGAGCACCACCCGCCGTTCCGGCCGGAGGCCCCGAACCCGGCGATCTCCTTCTCCAGGACGACGACGCGCAGACCCGGGCGTCGCTGGAGCAGGTAATAGGCGGTCCACAGGCCGGTGAAGCCGGCGCCGAGGATCGCCACGTCGGCGTCGAGGTCGCGGTCGAGCGCGGGGCGCGGGGTCAGGTCGTCCCCCGCCGTCTCCAGCCAGTAACTGAAGGAGGCGTAATCGCGCATCAGGGGCGGCTCAGGGGACCGGGTTCCTGACGAGCACGAGGGTCTGATCGTCGCGTGGCGCGGCGCGGCGGGAAAACTCCTCGACGGCGCGGAAGATCAGATCGGTGAGCCCCTTGGCGGTCAGGTGGGCGTGGGCGGCGAGGATCTCCTGGAGGCGGGTCACCCCGAACTCCTCGCCCGTGTCGGAGTTCGCCTCCGTGATCCCGTCGGTGTAGAGCACGATGAGATCGCCGGGGCGCGTGCGGACGTAGCCCCGATCGTAGCGTGCATCCGGGTCGGGTCCGAGGACCAGCCCCCCCTGGTCCAGCATCTGGAACCGGCCCTGGGACAGGAGCAGCCCGGGCGGGTGGCCGGCGTTGGTGTAGATGAAGTTGCCGTTCTTCTCCAGCTCGCCGTAGAACAGCGACACGAAGCGGGTGGCGAGGGTCGAGCGGTTGATCACCTTGTTGAGCCGCTCGACGGTGCTGACGATCTTGAGGTGCTCGGCGATCCCCATCCGCAGCCCGGTGATCACGTCGCGGGCCTGCAGGGCCGCCGGCAGCCCGTGCCCCGAGGCGTCGGCGATGGCGACCCCGAGGGTCCGATCGCCGACCGGGAGGAAGTCGTACAGGTCCCCGCCGACGGCGTCCGCCGACACCGTCCGCCCGTGGACGTCGTAGTGATGGAACTGCGGCGAGCCGCGGGGCAGGAGGGACAGCTGGATGAGCCGGGCCTCCTCCAGGACCCCGAGGAACCGCTGCTGGCGAATCCGCTGGCCGACCACGTGCTGGATCGCCGACAGGAGATAGAGGGTCTTCTCGCGGTCCGGCTCGCCGACCAGGCTGAACGCCAGGAGGAAGCGGCCGTCCTCCCCCACGGTCATCGCCGCGAACACCGAAACCCCGAGGCTCTCCTCGATGCTCCGATCGAACCCGGGGTCGCTCTCCTTCATGATCAGGAGCCCGCGCTCCAGGAGCATCTGCACCGCCGGATAGGTGATCGGCACGGTGAACCCCACCTTCTCGGGCGGGTTGTCGCCGTACCAGCGGCGCAGGACGTAGCGGTTGTCGTCGACCTTCTCGTACAACCGGCCGGAGGCGATCGCCAGCTCGTCGCGGAAGTCGCGCAACAGGGTCGCCAGCATGGCGTCGAGCGCCGCGATCAGGTCGGGGTGCTCGGCGCCGGGGCCGAGGGCGGCATCGAGCTTGCGCCAGAACGAGCGATAGGTCGCGGATCGCTCCGCCGCGACGGACCGCTCGGACGCCGCTTCCGCCGCGATGTCGGGCCGGGTCGTTTCCATGGCGGCGCGATCGTACCACAGCCCCTTCAGCCCCCCAGACGAGCCAGGAGGGCGCGCGCGGCGGCGTTCGCCGGGTCGATCTCCAGGGCGCGCCGCAGCGCGGCGCGGGCCCGATCGATCTCGCCGCGGCCGGCGCGGATCTCCGCCAGCCGGACGTGCGCCATGACGTGGCGCGGTTCGAGGCCGATCGCCTCCTCGAGCCGGGTCTCCGCCTCGCCGGCCTCCCCCAGCCGGAACAGGGCGTTCCCCAGGAGAAAGCGGGCTTCCGCGCCGCCCGTATCGAGACAGCGCCGGTAGGCCTCGGCCTCCTCGGCATAGCGCCCTTGACGGTGCAGGACGATCCCCTGCGCCCTGCACGCGGTCCAGAACCCGGGGCGCGCCTCCTCGGCCCGCCGGTAGGAGGCGAGCGCCTCCTCCGCGCGCCCCAGACGGTCGAGGCTGTTGCCGCGGTTGATCCAGGCGAAGGGATGCGCCGGCCAGGCGGCGAGCGCCCGATCGTAGGCGGCGATCGCCTCCCTGTGGCGGCCGGTCTCCGACAGGAGATTGCCGAGGTTGTATTGCACGTTCGCCTCGGCGGTGATCACCGGGCCTCCGAACGGGATCCAGGAGAGGAGCGCGACGACCAGCCCCAGGAGGAACGGCGCGGGCCGCCGGACCGGCTCGCGCGGATCGCGGGCCAGCCGATCGGCGTACGCGCCGGCGTACAGCAGCAGACCGGCCGCGAGCGGCAGCCGGTAGCGGGACGACACGAAGAACAGGAGCGGCACCGCGGCGGCGGCCAGGAGATGGACCAGGACGGCGCGGGCCCCCGGCCGGCGCGACGCCGTCCGATCGGCGGCGAGTCCCGCGACCCCCGCGCCGGCGATCAGCGCGAACGGCAGGAAGGCCAGACGGAGCCAGGGGACCCGTTCGCGCTCGAAGCGCAGGCTGTACTCCGTCGAAGCCTCCTCGTTCCCCAGCAGGTATCCGAGCTTGCGCCCTTCGAGCCGCAGCCAGGCGCCGGGACGGTCCAGGATGAAGGCGAGCCCCTTCCCGAGAAAGTGGAGGCTGACCTGCGATCGATTCAGGGAGCGGCCCGCCTCGCGCTCGGCGATCGCCATCTCCTCGCGCGGCTGGTCCTCCGCCGAGCCGCTGAAGCCGGGGAGCGGGGCGTACAGGCCATTCGCCCCCGGGTGGTTCCCCTGATGGAAAGTGATCCCCCCCTGTCCCGAGAGGGGGAGCGGGTCCCCGGCGACGGCCAGATTGTGGACCAGCACCGGGAAGGTCGCGAGAAACGCCCCCAGCAGGATCCCTGCGGCGGGGCGCCGATCGCGCCGCAGGCTCCATCCCGCGTAGAGGGCCGCAAGGAGCGCCGTCCCGGGGACGCACAACGCCGCCGCGCCGATCAGCAGCCCCGCGCCGGTCCAGGGGCGGAGCCCCCGCCAGTCCCACCTCCTGCCGTCGTGCCCGGGGGAGCCCGCCGCGCTCTCGGCCCGCACCAGCGCCAGCAGGGCCGCCAGCGCCAGGGTGAGCCCCAAGGTGGTGGCGAGGATCTTGGTCTCGAAGAACGGCAGGGGAGCGTAGAGGGCCGCGCCGCAGGCGGCGAGGAGACCGGCGCGCGCGCCGAACACGGTCGCGCCGATCCGGTGGAGCAGGAGGAGGTTCGCCAGGCCGAGCAGCGACTGCAGCGCGGCGGCCAGCGCCACCGAAGGACCGGCGGCGGCGTACAGGAGACCGAGCAGGTAGGGGTAGAGGGGAGGAAAGTAGAATGCCTCCGGACCGGCCCAGCCGCCGGCCGCGATCCGGCGGGCCCACGCGTCGTAAACCTCCGAGTCGAGGATCAACCCCTCGAAGAACGGGTTGCGGGTCGAGGCCAGATGGAAGAGGACCGCCCGGAAGGCCGCCGCGAGCAGGAGAACGACCGCCAGGGGGACCGGCACCGACCATCCGGAGGGTTGGGGCTTACGAATTCGGGATTCGATCATCGGCTGGGTCATCCGCCTGCCGGCCGCTCTTGCCCCGGCCCCGGTCGGCACATTATTGTCAAGGTATGACGTCCAATCGAGGTCCGGCCCGTTCGCCCCGGCGCCTGCCCCTGTCGCGGGTGGCTCTCCTGATGGCCGCCGGTCTGACACTGCCGGTCTTCGCCGGCGCCGCGGGGGCACGGGTCCTCACCCTGGTGGTCCCGGTCCGCGGCATGACCTGCGCGCTCTGCACCCGCGGCGTGGAGGAGTCGGTCAAGAGCCTCGGCGGCATGACCGCGACGGCGGACCTGGCCGCGGCGCGGGTCCGGGTCGAGGCCGGCGAGGGGCGGTCGCTGGTCATCCGCGATGTGAAGGAGCGGGTGCTGAGCGCCGGCTTCGGCATCGGCGGCGAGTGCGAGGTGACCGCTGCGGGGCGGTTCCAGATCGGCCCCGACCGGCAGCTCACCTTCAGGATCCACCAGTCCCCCTACGTCTTCCAGGTCCTGGAGGGGAACCAGCTGCGTCGCATGTTCCGCCTCTTCCCGGGGCTCAAGGGGGAGTTCCGGATCGCCTTCCGCCTCCACGAGCATCCGAACTGGAAGCCCCCCGCCATCGCCATCACCGCGTTCGAGGCCATCGCCGGGCCGCCTCCCGCGTCCCGGACCGGCCGATGACCCACGGGGGGCGCCCCGCGTCCGCCCGCCGCGACCGGTGGCGGGGCGCTCTCTGGATCCCGCTGCTCCCGTTCCTGGCCGTCGCCGCGGCCTGCAGCGGCGGGCCGGGCGGGTCCGGCGG
>JBOGOE010000270.1:0-7234 GCA_050747445.1 Candidatus Polarisedimenticolia bacterium
GCCCGCACCCGCTGCAGATAGCCGCGCACGATCGGCGACAGGTAGGCGTCGGCCACGGCGGTCGTGGCGCGGGGCAGGAGGCGGACGAAGGGGGAGAGGTCCGAGGATCGCGACACCTGCTCGAAGCCGGCGGCGCGGAGGATCGCCTCCACCCGTTCCTCGTGACGCGGGTTCCGATCGGCGTGGAGCAGGGCCACGGCGGCGACCCGGAGACCGCGGTTCACCAGGGTGGCGGCTTCGTCCACGAGGGCGGATTCGTCGAGCGGCCGGAGAACCGAGCCGTCGGCCGTCAGCCGCTCCCGCACCTCGACCACCGCCGCGTGGAGCGGCCGCGGCCGGCGGATGTCGAGCGCGAAGAGTTCCGGCCGCTGTTGCGTGCCGATCTCCAGGAGGTCGCCGAATCCCCGCGTGATGAACAGGGCCGCCGGCGCCCCCCGCCGCTCCAGCAGGGCGTTGGTCCCGAGCGTCGTCGCCAGCCGCAGCGCGATCGGGGGGAGCGGCGCCCGGAGCGGCGTCCGGGTCAGGAGGCGCGCCGCCAGGATCGGGGCTTCCTCGTCGCTGCCGGCCTCGAACGCCGTTCCGGGGGAGGGCGGTGCGCTGAACGGGGGGGCGATCTCGATCGTGCCGGACCCCGGCCCGTGACGCCGGACGGTCCTTTCGTTCGGCCCGCGCGACTGTCCGAGCAGCCGGAAGGTGAACCCCTCGAGGAACCCCTCCGGGAGGTCCGCTCCCGGGCCGATCTCGAGCCGGTCGCGGGAGAGGGCACGTACGACCGTCCCGCGCAGGGCCGCGCTGCTCAGGATCTTGGCGCGATGCACCCCCCCGGACAGATCGATGCCCACGGCGTCCGTGAAGGTCCCGCCGGTGTCCACCCGGATGTTCCACGCTCCGCCGCCCGACACGCCCGCCGTGGGTACGCGAATCGCCGGGCGATGTCAAGCCGCCGTTGCGCGGTGGAGGCGCCGGCCGCGCCCGGGCGGCGGAGCGGGGTGCTTCAGCGCACCGGGGTGCCGCGCGCCGCGAAGATGTCGCGCTTGCCGTCCCTCTCGCTGATCCAGACGGGCACGGGGGCGTCGCCGGCGACCGCCATCCAGGCGTAGTCGCCGACGAAGAACGCCCCGGCCGTCGAGGTGGTCGCCGAGAGCCGCACGTTGGCCAGGAACGAGGCACCGTCCCGGGTATTGGTGTAGAACGCGTCCCATCCCTCGTTCTCCGGATCGAGCCGCTTGTCCCAGAAGGAGAGACTCACCAGTCCGTCGGCATGGGCGGCCAGGGCGGGGAAGAACTGATCCGAGGGGCCGGTCTCGTCGGTCGCCTTCACCGGCGCCGACCAGGTCCGTCCTCCGTCCGTCGAACGCGACAGCCGCACGTCGCTGTTGGTGCAGGACGGCTCCGCGCCGTCGAAGTAGATGCACGAGCCCGCCGGGACATCGCTCCAGGCGACGTAGACCGTGCCATCGGGGGCCACGGTGGCGGTCGGGAAGGTGGCGCCGGCCGTCTGGCCGTAGAAGGGCTGCTTGCCGAATTGCGGGCTGTCGTTCTTCAGCCGGAACAGACCCGGGCTTGGCAGGTCGGTGGCGACGTCGGCCGTCGCGTTCCAGATCCGGCCCCCGTCGGTCGACTTCGAGAACGCGATGTCCGTCGGCCCGGTCCCGTAGTCGAACCGCGAATAGAACACGTAGGCGGTCCCGTCGGATGCCAGGACGGGAAGGGCGCCGAAGAGGAGATTGTCGGAGAACGACAGGCTGCGCTCGATGGTGACGGGGGCCGACCAGGTGAGACCGCGATCGCGCGACACCACCACCTGGATCTCGAAGGCGCCGTCCCGGTTCGCCGTGTACGCCAGGTAGAGGGTGCCCCGGAACCGGCTCCGGCGCGAGATGTCCGCGGCGATCAGCTCCTTGTCGGGGGACCCGCCCGTCGCCGGCACCGAGAAGGTCGGAAAGGTCCGGCCGCCGTCGGTGGAGCGGGCGACGCGTAGCGTGGTGCGCTGCAGCGTCGTGTCGAAGTCGAAACAGGTGAGGTAGAAGTTGCCGTCGGCGTCGGCGGTCACCGACGGGTCGCCGCTGAAGCCGTCGGTCGGCAGGAAGCCGCCGAAGGTCCAGAACCGCCCCCCGTCGTTCGAGAAGGAGAAGCCGCACTGATTGGTGTCGCCGTTGGTGAAGTCGATCCAAGCCGCGACCAGGTTGTCCGGGTTCTTCGGATTGACGGCGACGCTCGGCTCGACCGCCCCGAGCGATATCCGCCCCGCCGCGACCGGGACCTCCGTCCCGAAGACGACCGGCACCGGCGCTTTCGGCTTTCCGGGAGGCGCGGCGGCCGGGTCCGGCGCATGCGCCGGCGCCAGAATGCTCAGGACCGCGAAGCAGAGAAACGTTCGGCTCGTCATGGCACACCTCCTCCTTCGGGGTTCCAGCGGCGAGACGAACGGTGGAACGTTCTGCCGGAACTAGTACGGCGGATCGCGGGCCGCGTCAACCTTGGTGATATAAAAACAACTGATGTCGACACCCGATTCAGGCGATCGTCCCTCCTCCGGCAGGCACTGGAGCGAAGTCTCCGACGAGGAGCTCCTGAAGCACCGGATCTGCGACCTCGGTCTGGCCATCCAGGGGACCGAGCTGGAAGCGCGCGTCCAGGCGTTGCACCGGGAGCTGGAGCGGAAGGGTCTCTTGAAGTTCCGTCCCGGGGTGTACCTGGGGGACGAGTGGTTCACGCCCGAAGGGGCGACCTCGATCTCCATCCCGTTCTATCTGGCCCACCCGCGCCTCAAGGGGCTGGAACGGAAGTTCATGCTGGAGGTCGAGGGGGGGACCGACCCCTGGTGCATGAAGCTGCTGCGTCACGAGAGTGGGCACTGCTTCGACCATGCCTACGGCGTGTCGCGGCGCCGGCTGTGGCGTCGGCTGTTCGGCTCCCCCTCCGCCGACTACGACCCCGACGCCTACCGTCCCCGGCGCTACAGCCGCCGCTACGTCATCCACCTGGACAACTGGTACTCGCAGGCCCACCCGCACGAGGACTTCGCCGAGACCTTCGCGGTCTGGCTCGACCCCGAGTCGGACTGGGAGAAGCGCTACGCCCGCTGGCCGGGGGCGCTGGAGAAGCTGCGTTACGTGCATCTGCTGGCGGGAGAGTGCGCCGGGAAGGAGCCGTCGGTGAGCGGCGGGCGGCAGACGTACGCCGTGGCGCGCCTCAAGAGCACCCTGGAGCTGTTCTACAAGAAGAAGATCAAGGCCAACGAGGAGGACTATCCGGGATTCTTCGACTCGGATCTGCGGGCGATCTTCGACGGCGCCGCCGAGCTGTCACGGCGCGAGGCGGGGGCGGCCGAGTTCCTGCGCCGCCGCCGGCGGCTGATCGTCGACACGATCAGCCGCTGGACCGGGGAGAAGAAGTACGCCATCGACGGGCTGGTCCGGAAGCTGATCGCGCGCTGCGACAGCACCGGTCTCCGGCTGGGGAGACCGGAGGCCCACACCAATCTCGAGGTCGCCGCCTGGCTGGCGAGCCTGGTCACCCGATCGGTGTTCACCGGCCGTTACAAGAGGATGCCGTGAGCGCCCCGCCGCGCGCTCCGAAGTCCGCGGGCGGCCGCCCGCTCGACGTCCTGGTGGTCTGCGACCTGGGCGGGCCGCCCCCTCCGGACCACGACTGCACCACGCTGCTGAAGGACGACACGTTCGAAACCGAGCGCTCGGTCGTCGAGGCCCTGCGGCGCCTGGGCCACGGCGTCCGGCTCTTCGGCCTCTACGACGACATCCACGGTCTGATCGAGACCCTGCAGCGGCGGCCCCCGGACCTGGTGTTCAACTTGTGCGAGGCGTTCGACCGGGACCGCCGCCACGAGCCGAACATCGTCGCCCTGTTCGAGCTGATGCAGGTGCGCTACACCGGCGCCGGTCCGAAGGCCCTGCGCATCTGCAAGGACAAGGGGCTGACCAAGACGATCCTCTCGTACCACCGGATCCCGATCCCGCGCTTCGTGGTGTCGCGGCGCTCGCGCCCCATCCAGAGCCTGAAGAAGTTCTCCTATCCCGCCTTCATCAAGCCCCTGGGTCTGGAGGCCTCCGAGGGGATCGCCCAGATGTCGTTCGTCGACAGCGAAAAGGACGGTCTGGAGCGGGTGCGGTTCGTGCACGACAGCCTGGGCGTCGACGCCATCGTCGAGGAGTACGTGGACGGCCGGGAGCTGTACGTGTCGATTCTCGGCAACCATCGCCTCCGCGTGTTCCCGCCGCGCGAGCTGTTCTTCGACCAGATCCCCCCCGACGAGCCGCGCTTCGTGACCTTCAAGGCGAAATGGGACGACGCCTATCGCAAGCGCTGGGGGATCCGCTCCGCCCCCGCCCGCGACATTCCGGCCGCGACCCTGGCCGACCTGAACGACATGTGCCGCCGGGTCTACCGCCACTTCGAGATCAATGGCTACGCCCGGATCGATCTCCGCCTGAACGGCCGCGGCGAGCCCGTCTTCCTCGAGGCCAACCCCAACCCGTCCCTGAGCAGCGCCGAGGACTTCGCCCAGTCGGCCCGGGCCGGCGGGATCGAGTACGACGATCTGATCGCGCGCATCCTGCATCTGGCGGGAACTTGAGGCGCGGAGGCGGGAGACATCGAGAGCCCGGCGGCGCGGCTGCCGGGCCCTCCTGGCGGATCGGGCACGAAGGAACTAGCAGGCGACGGTCAGACAGCGGGCGCCGCCGGGGATCTTATCGCACGCGGTCCCGTCGTGATCGGAGCAGGTTACCTTGTTTTCGGCCGTGACCTTGCATTCCTTATTCTCGCAGCGTGGCGGCGGCGCCGCGAAGGCCGTGGTCGCCGTCAGGTCCGAAAGGGCGGTCCTGTACGGCGATCCCCCCGGCTCCATCGGGACCGACAGCGAGGCGATCAGACCGGCCACGGCCAGCAGGACGACGAAGCGAACCGCCTGTCTGAGAGGATGGGTCATGGCGAAATCCTCCTGGCGACCGGGAAGGGACCACCCGCGAGCCGGACGCGTGCTCCGCGGGGGGAACGGCGAACCGACGCTGCGTGGACGAAACGACGTGGCGGCATCATGACCCGAACCGACGACCCGCGCGAGACCCCCGGCCGGCCGGCGACTGCACCCTCCCGCGGGCGCTCCCGTGAACCCGGGGTGTCGTGGCGGGCGAGGGGGACGCGAGTACACAAACAGATTGGCTTGTATGGCTTGAATACAAGTCAAAATGCTTGTATCATCCGCCTCCGATGGGAAGACACCCGCCGACCCGCTTCGTCCTGGTGGGAGACATGATCCGCTCCCGCGCCGTCGCGGAGCGCCGCGCGATGGCCAAGAAGGTCGAGACGGAGATCCGCGCGGTCAACCGGCGCTGGCGGGATGCCTGGGTCGCGCCGCTGACGACGACGCGGGGGATCGACGAGATCTCCGGCGTGCTCCGCGAGGCGCGGCCGGCGTTCGACATCGTGGTGTTCCTCGACACGGCCCTGCACCCGGCGCGGTTCCGCTACGCGCTGGCCTCGGGCACGGTGGACGTGGCCCCCGCCTCCACCGACGCCTCCGCGATGGACGGGCCGGCCTTCCACCGCGCCGCCGACGCGCTGGCGCAGGGGCGGCGCCGCAACCTGCCGTTCACGACGGCGATCGAAGGGGAGCCGCCGGAGGTCCGCGGGCTCGTGGAAGCGGCCGCCAGGCTCCACGAAGCGATCCGCGCTTCGTGGACCCGCCGCGAGGCCGAGGCGGTGTACGCTTACCGCCTCGCCGGGACGCAGGTCGCCGTGGCCCGGAAGTTGAAAGTGACGCAGCAGGCGGTATCGGACGCGCTGGCGCGGGCCCGGTACGCCGATCTGGTGGTCGCCGAGAACGCCATCCGCGCCTGGCTCGATCACGCGGGAGAGACGAGTTGACCATCGACCCGCCGGGTGCGCTCGCCGCGGCGGCCACGGCGCCGATGATCTTCAAGCCGGTCCTCACCTCGGGCTGGGCCAGGGCGCTGGCCATTGTCGCCGCGTACGGGATCACGCTGGCCCTCAGCGGCAGGCTGGTGGCCTACTTCGTCCTCCCGCGCAAACGTCCACGCCGCCCCGCCCCCGACCCCGACGGACCCCGGTTCGACACCAGCACGCTCATCGGCAAGTGCGAGAACATCCTGACGGTGACGCTGGTCCTGCTGGGCCAGGAGACCGGCCTGGCGCTCATCTTCACCGCCAAGTCGTTCGTCCGGAAAGAGGAAATCGAAAAGAACCCCGGCTTCTTCCTCGGCGGCACCCTCGTCAACATGGTCTGGGGCATCCTCGTCGCCGGGGTCGCCCGCTGGCTCGTCAGGGGGCTCTAGCCCGCCGTCTCCATGTGATGAACGGTGCGGTCCTCAGGGCGGCCCGGGACGAGGCGGGATGGACCAGATGGATCTCGCCAAGAGGCTCGGTGTGACGCAGGCCCATGTCTCGCTCATGGAGGCCGGCAGGCGTCGCGTGCCGCCACGTCTCGCCCCTCGACTTGCGCGTCTGCTCGATCTGCCACCCACGATGCTGCCGGTCCCGGCAGCGCCCATCTCGCAGGGGAGGGTCACGAACGATTCGCTCGAGGCGCAGCTCGCACGCCTGGGCTATCCCGGTTACGCCTACCGGAAACGCCCGGGCCCCATGCGGCATCCGATGGAGGTGCTCCTGGCGGCGCTGGCTTTCGACGACCTCGAGCCCCGGCTGGTGGAGGCCCTTCCTTGGCTGCTGCTCCGCCGCGACGGGTTCGACGTCGGAAAGCTCGTTGCCGAGGCCAAGGCGCGGGACCTTCAGAACCGGCTCGGTTTCGTGGTTGCTCTTGCCCGGCAGGTGGCGGAGCGCGTGAAGGAATTCGAGACGCGGCTGCCGGAGCTGCGCCGCATGGAGTCGTCCCTCGAACCCAGTCGTCTCGCCCGGGAGGAGCCCTTCGGTCAGGGACGCCCTCATGCACGACTGCGGGAGTGGTTGGGAAGGGAACGATCCGATGCGGCGCCACATTGGAACCTCCTGACGGACCTGAAGGTCGAGCATCTCCCCTATGCCGGGTAAGTACGGGCAGCCGCTCGCAGGATCGGAGCTTCAATGGGGCCGCGCTCTGCTGAGCGCGGAAACGACGAATATGAGCCGACGCGCGTCGCCGTCTGCTAGCTTCAATGGGGCCGCGCTCTGCTGAGCGCGGAAACCCATCGTTCTGGACGAGTCCCACTGCCTCAAGAACTAGCTTCAATGGGGCCGCGCTCTGCTGAGCGCGGAA
>JBOGOE010000271.1:0-11266 GCA_050747445.1 Candidatus Polarisedimenticolia bacterium
ATCGATCACCCGGTCACCCTGGAAAGGCGCAATTATAGGGGGCTCAATGGATTAACGTCAAGGAATCAGGACGGTGGTATAGTCGGCGCCGTTCCGGAGGGGCCGTCCCGATGGCGCTCCGTTCCTCGCGGGCCGAAGCCGCCCGGACCCTGATCCCGATTCTCGCCGCCGGGCTCGCCGCCCGGCTCGCCCTCATCGCGTGGACCGCTCCGCTCGATCTATCGCTCGACGAGGCGCGCTTCTGGGATCTGGCGGCGCGGGGCATGGAAGGGACCGCCTTCCTGCCCCCCCTCTACCCCCTGGTCCTGGCCGCGTTTCGATCCGTGTGCGGCGACAGCGTCCTGGCGGTCCGGATCCTGACCGCCCTGCTGTCGCTGGCCGGCATCGGGTTCGTGCATCGTCTCGGCGAGCGGCACATGGGACGGGGAGGGGGGCGCGTCCCGGCCTGGCTCGCCGCCCTGTGGCCGACGCTGATCTATTACGACGGCCGGCTGCGCAGCGAGTCCCTGGTCGTGCTCCTCCTGCTCGGTTTCGCGGTGTTGTGGACCGGGCCGCGGACCACGGCGCGGCGGCCGCTTCTGGCCGGGCTGGTCCTCGGCGCCGCAGTCCTGGCCCGCCCCGAGCTCCTGCTGCTGCCGCCGATCCTGGCGCTGGCCGCCTGGCGCCGGGAGGGGGCGCCCGCGGCGTGGGGGCGCGCCGCGCTCCTCCTGCCGGGACTGCTTGTCTGCGTCCTCCCCTGGAGCGCCCGGAACGCGCGGGTCGTCGGCGTCTGGACGCCGGTCAGCACCAACGGCGGGTACAACTTCTGGAAATCGTTCAACCCCCAGTCCGACGGCTCCCAGGTCCCGATCGTCGATTTCGCGCCGCTCGTGGGGGTCGAGGAGCGGGATCTCGACCGGGTCGGGTATGCCGCCGGCTGGCGCTACATCGCGGAGCATCCGGTCCGGAGCCTGCTCCTGGCCCCCGCCAAGGCGGGACACCTCCTCGGGCCGGAGCGAGACCACCTGTCGGACGTGCGGCGCGGCCGTTTCCCGCGCCGCAGTCTCATCCTGGATCTGGGGTTCGCGGCGGCGCAGAACGTCCTCTGGTTCCTCCTGCTCGCCTTCGGTCTCTACGCCCTCCTCGGACCGTCCGCGTCCCCCGTCAAGGACGTCGTCCTCGCGGTCCTCATCAACCTGGTCCTGGTCCACCTGGTGTTCTTCGGCGACGACCGTTTCCACGTCCCCCTGCTGCCGTTCCTCCTGGCCGTGGTCCCCGAGGCGTGGGACGGGAGCCTGAAGCCGAGGACCGGAGTCCGCCTGCTGGTGCTGCTGGTCGCCGCTCTGGGAGTCTTCTGGATCGCCGTCCTGATGCGCGATCTGGACCGGGTCGGGAGCCTGTGGGGAGGGTGAGCGGCCCGCGCGTCCGCTACTGCCGCGCCGCCGACCGCCCCGGGATCCTGGCCCTCGGCCACGCGGCGGGCGTCCCCGAGGTCCTGGCGCCCCGCCCCCTCCTGCGCCTGCGCTGGTTCGCGAGCGGCACTTGCGCCGCCGCCTTCGTGGCCGTGGAGGAGCGGGGGCAGGTGGTCGGCAGCATCCAGTTCGTGCGCGATCGCCGCGACCCCGGGACCTGGATGTTCGGCCACTGGCGGGTGCTCGGGACGCTGCGGCAGCGCGGGATCGGGCGCCTGCTGCTGCGGGACGGGGCGCGGCGGATCCCCGGTCTCCGCGCCCTCTACTCCTACGTCGACCGGGGAAACGACGGTTCGGTGCGGGCCCACGAAGCGCTGGGATTCGAGCGGGGGGCGCGCCTTCAGGGGCAGGCGATCGCCGTCGAGCTCGCGGCTTCGGGACCGGTGGCGCCGGCGCCCCGCCTGGTGCCCGTCGAGCGGGCCGGGCGGCCGCTCCTGCTCCCGATCTACGCGCAGGCGATGGGGGACCTGTGGCTGCGGCTGTTCCCCGGCGAGGATGGCGGGGACCCGGGGTCGCCGGTGGCGCGGCTGGCGCGCCTGCTGCCCCGCGGCCGCGGGGAGGAGCATCTGCTGGTCGATGGGGGGCGCACCGCCGGGTTCATCGTGAGGCGCCGCGGGGGCGCGACCCTCTTCCTCGACCCGGGCGCCGGCGCTCCGGGGCTCCTGTCGCGCACCGCGGCGCGGTTGATCGCGGATGGTCTGGAGCGGGAGGCGCTCCTCGACCTGCGGGGGCTGACGAGCGGGATGCTGGCCCGCCCCGGGCCGATCGCGGTCCAGATGCTGATGGGGATGCCGGACGTGACGCCGCTTCTGGGCTGACCGGGCCGGCCTCAGTGGTGGGGCTGCGCCCCCTCGCGCGCGGTCTTGTGGGCGGCGATGATCTTCGCCTGCAACTGGGCGGGGACCTCCTCGTAGTGCGACATGGTCATGTGGTAGGAGCCGCGCCCCCCGGTGATCGATTTCAGGGTCGAGGCGTAGGTCAGCATCTCGGACATCGGCACCTGCGCCTTGATCACCTGCACCGAGCCCTCGCTGTCCATGCCCTGCACCCGCCCGCGCCGCGAGTTCAGGTCCCCCATCAGGTCTCCCATGAACTGCTCCGGGGCGGTGATCTCGACGTTCATGATCGGTTCGAGGAGGGTCGCCCCCGCCTCCTCCATCGCCTTCTTGAACGCCAGCGAGCCCGCGATCTTGAAGGCGATGTCCGACGAGTCGACGGTGTGATAGGAGCCGTCGAACAGGACCACCCGGAAGTCGATCACCGGGAAGCCCGCGAGGAACCCGTGCATGCGGGCTTCCTGGATTCCCTTCTCCACCGAGGGGATGAAGTTCTTGGGGATCGCACCGCCGAAGACCTCGTCCTCGAACTCGAAACCGCCCCCGCGCGCCAGCGGCTCGAGCCGGATCCAGCAGTCGCCGAACTGGCCGTGGCCGCCGGTCTGCTTCTTGTGGCGCCCCTGGGCTTCCGCCTTCCTCCTGATGGTCTCGAAATAGGGGACCTTGGGGGCGTGCAGCACCGCCTCGACCCCGAACTTCTTCTTCATCCGGGCCAGCGACACTTCGACGTGCAGGTCGCTGTTCCCCGCGATGATCAGCTCGTGCGTCTGGGGATCGCGGCGGTACCGGATCGTCGGGTCCTCCTCCGCCAGGCGGTGCAGGACGGAGGAGATTTTCTCCTCGTCGGCCCTCGATTTGGGCTGCAGCGCGAAGGCGATCGACGGCTCCGGGAAGGTCACCGAGGGGTAGGCGATCGGGGCGGTCTTGTCGGCCAGGGTGTCGCCGGTGGAGGTCTCCTTCAGTTTCGCGACCGCCCCCAGGTCGCCGGCGCGCAGCTCGGGGACCGGGTGCGTCTCCTTCCCCTGGAGCACCAGCAGCGACCCGAGGCGCTCCGGCTGGTGGCGGGTGACGTTCTCGACCGTCGAGTCGGAGTGCAGGACGCCCGAGTAGACGCGGAGCAGGGAGATCTTTCCCGAGAACGGGTCGGCGATGGTCTTGAACACGAACGCCGAATAGGGCTCGTCCGCCGTCCCCTTCCGTTCTGCGGGGGCGTGGTCCTTGGGGTTCTCGCCGCGGTACGGGCCGCGCTCTCCGGGGTGGGGGAGATAGCTCACGGCGGCGTCGAGGATCGGCTGACCCCCGATGTTGAGCAGCGCCGAGGCGCCGAACACCGGGACGATCTTCCGCGCCCTCACCCCCTGGGTCAGACCGGCGACCAGCTCCTCCTGCGTGAGCGTTCCTTTGTCGAAGAATTTCTCCATGAGGGCGTCATCGACTTCGGCCGTCGCTTCCATCAACCGCTCGCGCGCCTCCTTGACGGCGGCCGCGAGGTCGGCGGGGACATCGGAGGTCTGGAACGTGCCGCTCTCGTCGCGGGCGTACAGGTACGCCCTGCCGGCGACCAGGTCGACGAGCCCGCCGAATCCCTTCTCCGCGCCGACGGGCAGCTGCACCGCGACCGCCTGCCGTCCGAAGGCGTTCTGGATCGACTCCAGGGCGCGCGCGAACGAGGCGTTCTCCCGGTCCAGCTTGTTGATCACGATGAGACGCGGCAGGTCGAACTCGGCGGCGTACTTCCAGGCCTCCTCGGTCTGCACCTCGACACCGGCCACGCCGTCGACCAGAAGGACCGCGCCGTCCACCACGCGCAGGGCGGCGCGGGCGTCGGCGATGAAGGCGCCGTAACCCGGCGTGTCGATGATGTTGATCTTGTGCTTCTTCCACTCGAGGTGGCAGAGGGCCGAGGAGATGGAGACGCGGCGGGCGATTTCCTCCTCCTCGAAGTCGGTGACCGTGGTCCCCTGGTCGACCTTGCCGAGACGAGTGACCGTGCCGGTGCAGAACAGGAGGGCCGAGGCGAGGGAGGTCTTGCCGGAGGATCCGTGTCCGATCAGACCGAGATTGCGGATCTCGGCGATCTCGTGCACCTTCATGCGAGGCGTCCTTTCCGGTCAACCGAAAAGGTGCCCCCCTGCCGGACCGCCGGCGGGAAAGCCGCTACGGGGCGGCCTTCACCTCGTCGTACATCGTCTGGACGATCCCGCGCACCGTCGGGCAGCGCGGGTCGTTGACGTAACACCGGGCCAGCGTGTCGTTCTTGCAGCCGCAGGGGCACATCTCGCTGTTGACCTGCTGCAGGAACCTTTCCCGTTGCTTCGCTTTCAGCCCGGCGATATCGATGCCGGGGAGTTCCGTGAAGTAGTTCGCCACCGCCACGATCGGCAGGGTGTTGGTCGGCGCCGGGACCCCGGGGACCGCCCCCGCGGCCGTCTCCGGCCGGAAGGCCGGCGTGCTCACGCCGGAGTCCGGCTCGGCGGCCGCCTCGGCGCCGGCCGGCGGAGCCGCTTCGGCAGCCTGTCCCGCCGCGAGGTCCGCAGCCTGCCCTTGAGGAGGCGCCGTGGCGCTCTGATCGGCGGTCTCCGGGGTGGCGGTCGTCTCGGGAGACCCGCCGCAGCCGGCCAGACCGGCGCACAGGAACGCCAACAGCAGGGGAAGACCGGTGCGGTGGGCGAATCGAGCGCTCGGCAAGCGGTGTCTCCTCATCCTTCCGCGGTGATCGACTTCGGGCGGGCGAGTGTACCCGCGGCTTCCCGGGCAAGTCAAGGCAATCGGGCGCATCCGGGGCGCTCGATCTCGTCGCCGCGACGCGAGGCGCCGGCCGGCTACGCCGATCGAGCGTCCCGGCCTGCCCGACGGAACTCTCCAGGGCGCGCGCGGCGGTGATACGCTGCGCGCCGCATGGGTGCGGGCGGCGGGTCGAGCGAGGAGGTGTTGCGCCGGGGGCTCCTCGCGCTCCTGAGGGGGGAGATTCCGGAGACGGATGCCGAGCCGGGGGCGCTGCAGCCGATCCTCGATCGCCATGAGTGCGGTGGCTACCTGCACGCCGAATGGATCCGGCGCGGCGCCGCGACCCGGCTGCCACCGGGGTGGGGGGAAGGGCTCCGCCGGGCGCATCGCAAGACGACGGTCGATACCCTGGCGGCCCTGGCCGAGTTCCGGCGCGCGGGCGGCCACCTCACGGCGGAGAAGATCCCGTTCATCGTCCTCAAGGGGGGGGCGTACCTGATCGAACTCTACCCGGACGCGGGGGCGCGGCGGCTGACCGACGTCGATCTCCTGGTCCGGCGCGCCGACGCGGGACGCCTGGCGCGTCGGCTGGCGCGCGAAGGTTATCTTGGGGAGGTCAGCCCGGAGTACCCGGAAGACCGGAGGTTCGAGATGTGGTTCCCGGTGGAAGCCCCCTGCCACATCGAGTTCCACTGGGCCCTGGAACGGGCGGCGCGGGCGCGCGTCGACGTGGCCGCACTCTGGGAGCAGTCCGCGCCGGCCCTGCTTGAGGGCGTGTTCTGCCGGCGGCTGGCGCGGGAGGACGCGATCGTCTATCACGTGCTGCACGCCGCCGATCACTACTTCGGCCCCTCCCTGAAATGGACCATCGACCTGCGCGAGATGCTCCGGCAATGGCGGCCGGAGCCGGAGCCGCTTCTGAAGAAGGCTGCGGCCTGGCGCGGGCGGACCGCCCTGCATCTGGCGCTTCTGGCGCTCGACAAGCTGTTCCCCGGGGAGGCGCCCGCCGCGCTCCTTGAAGGGACGCGGCCCGGCGCGGTGCGGAGGACGCTGCTGGAACGTTACACCGCCGCCGACCCGCTTCTCCTGCTGGCCGCCGGCTCGGGGTCGTCGCACCGCTACCCGCTGCGCTGCCTGATGCTCGACCGTCCGGCCGACGCGGCCCGCGTCGCCGCCCTGTTCCTGGCCCGCCCCGCGGTGCGTCTCGCCCGGCGGGCGTTCCTCCAGCCCCCCTGGGAATGGCGCGATTGACCCTCCGTTCCGGCGGGTGCTACGCTACGTTTTTCTGACGGGCGGAGGCTTAAGGACGTGGCGGTCAAGAAGTCGCAGGCGCCCGTGCGGCCGGTCGTCTGGACCATTCCCCGCCGGCCGCTCGGCGCCCACATGTCGATTGCCGGCGGTATCGACCTCGCCCTCGAGCGCGGCGCGGCGGTCGGCTGCAGCGCCATCCAGATCTTCACCAAGAGCAGCAACCAGTGGGCCGCCCGGCCGCTCCCCGAGGACGAGATCGAGCGCTTCCGGCAGGCGCGCGCCCGCACCGGCATCGGTGAGGTCGTGGCGCACGACTCCTACCTCATCAATCTCTGCTCCCCCGACGAGGGACAGTTCACCCGGTCGCTCGAGGCGTATGCGGAAGAGCTGCAACGCTGCGACCGTCTGGGTATCGAGGATCTGGTGACCCATCCCGGGAGTCACATGGGGAAAGGGGCGGAGTTCGGCGTGGGGCGTCTGGTGGAGGCGATCGACGAGATGCACCGCCGCCTTCCGGATCTCCGCGCGCGCATCGTCCTGGAGACCATGGCGGGGCAGGGGGGGGCCGTGGGGGCCCGGTTCGAGGAGATCGCCGCGGTGCTGGCCCGGGTGCGCCGTCCGGATCGGCTGGGCATCTGTTTCGACACCTGCCATGTCTTCGCGGCCGGGTACGAGCTGAGGACGCGGGCGGGATACGACGACACGCTGCGTCGCTTCGACGGAGAGGTCGGTCTGGCGCGGCTGCGTGCGGTGCACGTCAACGACTCCAAGAAGGACCTGGGTTGCCGGGTCGATCGCCACGAGCATATCGGCAAGGGATACCTCGGGCTCGAGGCGTTCCGCCTGCTGATGAACGACGACCGGCTGCGGGGCGTGCCGTTCCTCCTGGAGACGCCCAAGGAGGAGGACTGCCGGGAGGACGTGGAGAACCTCACGACCCTGATGGGGCTGGTGGCGGGGGACGCGCCGGGGACGCGCCGGCGGGGCGCCCGCCGGGCGACCACGGCGTGAGCGCCGGGACCGCGGCGGCCACCGGGCGACGGACGGCCGTCCTCAAGATCAACGAGATCTTCCACAGCATCCAGGGGGAGTCGCGCCACGCCGGGCGCCCCTGCGTCTTCATCCGCCTGACCGCGTGCAACCTGCGCTGCGTCTGGTGCGACACCGCCTATGCCTTCGAGGAGGGGAGCGACATGACGGTCGGGGAGATCCTCGACCGGGTCGCGGCCCACCGGACCCCCTACGTCCTGGTCACCGGCGGCGAGCCGCTCCTGCAGGAGGGGGTCCACGCCCTGATCGCCGAGCTCCTCGAACGCGGCCACGAAGTGGCGATCGAAACGGGGGGCAGCCTCGACCTGGCGCCGCTCGACCGGCGGGTCATGGTCGTGATGGACCTGAAGTGCCCCGGCAGCGGCATGATGGACAGGAACCGGTGGGAGAATCTCGAATGGTTGAAGCCGACGGACGAGATCAAGTTCGTCATCGCCGACCGGGCCGACTACGAGTGGAGCCGCGAAATGGTCCGGCGCCACGATCTCGCCGGCCGGTGCGGCATCCTGTTCTCGCCGGTCCACGGCCCCCTCCATCCGCGCCTCCTGTCCGAATGGATCCTCGCCGACGCGCTGCCGGTCCGCCTGCAGCTGCAACTCCACAAATACATCTGGCCCGCCGACGCGCGGGGGGTGTGAGGCGTCGATGGGGGGCCCCCCGGGGCGGACCGGCCTCGCCGTTGTGCTGGTCAGCGGCGGGATGGATTCCTGCGTCGCCGCGGCCCTCGCCTGCCGCGATCACGAGGCGGCGTTCCTGCACGTCGGGTACGGACAGCGGACCGAAGCCCGCGAGCGACGCGCCTTCGAGGCGATCGCCGATCACTACGGGGTGACCCGGCGGCTGGTCACCCGTCTCGATCACCTGGCGGCGATCGGCGGCTCGGCCCTCACCGACCCGGCACGCGACGCCATCGATGCCCGCCGCCCCGGCTCGGCGATCCCCGACACCTACGTGCCGTTCCGCAACACCCACCTCCTGGCGATCGCGGTCTCCTGGGCGGAAGTGATCGGCGCGCGCCGGATCTTCATCGGCGCCGTCGAGGAGGACAGCAGCGGCTATCCCGACTGCCGCGCGTCGTACTACGCCGCCTTCAACCGGCTGGTCGAGGAGGGGACGCGGCCGGAGACCGAGCTGTCGGTGGTCACGCCGCTCATCCACCTGAGCAAGGCGGAGATCGTGCGCCAGGGGATGCGGCTCGGTGCCCCCCTCCACCTGACCTGGTCGTGCTACACCGAGTCCGAGGTCGCCTGCGGGCGGTGCGAGTCCTGCCGCCTGCGGCTCAAGGGGTTCGCCGGGGCCGGGGTTCCCGACCCGATCCCGTACCATCCATGAGCGACGGGACCGGGACCGCCGCGTTCGATTACCCCCTCCCGCCCGACCGGATCGCCCAGGAGCCGGCGGCGCGGCGCGAGGCGGCGCGTCTCATGGTCCTCGATCGGAGCGCACCGGACGCCGCGCCCGTCGATGCCACGTTCGCGGCGATCGGATCGTTCCTGCGCCCGGGCGACCTACTGGTCCTGAACGACAGCCGGGTGTTCCCCGCCCGCCTGCCGGCGCGCAAGCCCTCCGGCGGCCGGGTCGATCTGCTCCTCCTGAAGCCGGAGCCGGAGGACCCGTCGGGCGCCACCTGGCGGGCACTGGCCTCCTCCGGACGCGGCCTGCGTGCGGGGCTGCGGCTTTCGGTCGCGCCGGGGTTCGAGGCCGAATTCCTCGGTGAGGCCGAAGGGGGGAGGGTGCGGGTCCGCCTCCTGGCGGAGACGGGCCCGGTGGCGGAAGCCATCGAACGTCATGGCGTCATGCCGCTGCCGCCGTACATCCGGCGCGAGCCGGACGACGCGCGGGCGCCGCTCGACCGGGTCCGCTACCAGACGGCGTTCGCCCGCGAGACCGGCTCGATCGCCGCCCCGACCGCGGGGCTGCACTTCACACCGGAGCTGATCGAAGCGCTCGAGCGCTCCGGTGTCGTCATCACCCGCCTGACCCTGCACGTCGGGCCGGGGACCTTCCAGCCGGTGCGGGCGGCGCGGATCGAGGACCACCGTCTGGAGCCGGAGTGGTACCGGCTCCCGGAGGAGGCGGCCGCCGCCATCGCCGCCTGCCGCGCGCACGGCGGCAGGGTGGCGGCCGTCGGCACGACGGTGACGCGGGTGCTCGAATCGCGGGCCGAGGACGGCGGCGGGGTGCGGCCCGGATCCGGTCTTTGCGATCTCTACATCACCCCCGGTCACCGGTTCCGGGTCGTCGATCTCCTGATCACCAACTTCCATCTGCCGAAGAGCTCGCTCCTGGTCCTGGTCTCCGCCTTCGCCGGCCGGGATCGGATCCTCGCCGCCTATCGCGAGGCCATCGCGCGCGGCTACCGTTTCTACTCCTACGGCGACGCCATGCTGATCCGGTGAGGGGATGACGATGACCGGCCGCTTCGCCTTCGAGATCCAGGGGCGCGATCCCGGCACCGCCGCCCGGCGCGGGCGGGTCCGCACGCCCCACGGGACGGTGGAGACCCCCGCCTTCATGCCGGTCGGGACCGCCGGCTCGGTGAAGGCGATGACCCCCGAGGAGGTCGCCGCCCTGGGGTACGGGATCGTCCTGGGGAACACCTACCACCTCGCGCTGCGACCGGGGGAGGAGACGATCCGGCGGCTCGGGGGCCTGCACCGCTTCATGGGGTGGGAGGGGTCGATCCTGACCGACAGCGGCGGCTTCCAGGTGCTCAGCCTCGCGGATCTCCGGAGGATTGGAGACGACGGCGTGGTGTTCCGATCGCATCTCGACGGCAGTCTTCTCGAAATGACCCCGGAGCGCAGCATGGCGATCCAGGAGGCGCTGGGTGGCGACATCGCCATGGCGTTCGACGACTGCCCGCCCCTCCCGTCCGACCGGGGGCGGATCGAAGATGCCGTCCGCCGGACGGAGGCCTGGGCGCATCGCTCGCGCCAGGCGTTCCCCGACGACGGGCGCGCGCTGTTCGGGATCGTACAGGGAGGGGACGACCCGGAGCTGCGCGCCCGGAGCGCCGCCGGCATCCTGGGGATCGGGTTCGACGGCTACGCCATCGGCGGCGTGTCGGTCGGGGAGTCGCCGGAGCGGAGCCGGGCGGTCGTCGGTCTGACCGCGCCCCTCCTGCCGGCCGACCGGCCCCGTTACCTGATGGGGATGGGGACACCGGACGACCTGGTGGAGATGGTCGCCCTCGGGTGCGACCTGTTCGACTGCGTCCTGCCGACCCGCAACGCCAGGAACGGCTCGTTGTTCACCGGGGGGGGCCGGATCCAGATCAAGCGGGCCGAGTTCCGCGACGACCCGCGCCCGATCGATCCGGAGTGCGCCTGCCCGGTCTGCCGCCGTCACTCCCGCGCCTACCTGCGGCACCTGTATCTCGCAGGCGAGATCCTGTCGATGCGGCTCAACACCCTGCACAACCTGCATCACTACGCGGTCCTGATGGCCTCGATCCGCGACGCGATCGCGGCGGGGCGGTACGCGGAGTTTCTCGCCGACTGGCGACGGCGGGTGGCGGCACCCGCACCGCTCTGAGATCTCGTCGCCGCAGCGCGAGGCGCCGGCCCCGCCCCCGCCGGGGACGGGTCCGCGGTCGCTTCGCGACCGCTCCCCTCGACTCGCCTCGCGCCCCCCCACCGCGCCATAAAGCGGCGCGGTGGGACCCGGCGCTCGGTCTCGTACGCCCCGGCGGGTGCGGGGCCGGCGCCTCGCTCGGGCTGCCAACGCCGATCGAAGCTCCCGGGTGCCGCGAGCGTAAACCGCGGCAGGGTGCGCGTCGCGGGGGAGTCGTGGTGCGGTCCCAGGGGCTCGTCGCGGGGGTGAGGGCGGGCGCGCCGGGCTGCCCCGCGCGGTCGTCGACGCGGGCGCCGGAGACCCACGTGACTTCCAGGGATCGGCGCCAGCGGCGCCGAGGTGGCGCGCGTCCTCGCACCCCGGGCCCACGCGCAC
>JBOGOE010000272.1:0-4886 GCA_050747445.1 Candidatus Polarisedimenticolia bacterium
GAGCAGGAGTGCGACGGACAGGATTCGGAACGGGACGTTCATGGGGGACTTCCTTGCTCGATGCTGCGGATCTTGATGACGAGCCCCGCAATCACGGCCGCGATCACGACCAGGGACAGCAGGAGCCCCGCGCGCCTATGGCGCAGCTCGGTGAACGCGCGGCGGCCGGCGGCGACCCCGCCGTCCGCCACCGCCAGACCCGCGCCGGTCGCCGTCTGGTAGCGCTCCAGGTCGAAGGCGTGCACCAGGACCCTGGCCTCGACCAGGCTGTCCCGCGCCTTCTGCAGCTCGAAGCGGTCGGGACCGACCTCGACGCCGGCCTGCTCGGCGCGATCGAGGAGTTCCGACGCCTCGCGCAGGCGATCGGTGAGCGCCGCGGCGCTCCGGGCCATGCGCTCCGCGGCGGCGTACTCCTCCTCCCCCTCGGCATGACACCCGGTGCAGGTCGATCCCTCGCCGACGCCCAGCATCGCCGGCGTCGGCTTGAGGACGGCGTGATTGCCGTGGCAGACCACGCACTGGATGCAGGCGGTCAGATCGAGACCGCGCTTCAGCTCGGTCTCCCGGAACAGACCCGCCTCGCGGCTGTGGCAGCTGCCACAGACGTTGGTGACGTGTTCGACCCCGGGGGGGACGGCACCGTGGCTGCCGTGGCAGTCGTTGCAGGTCGGCGCGGACAGGTCGCCCCGCTCGTGAAGGGCGGCGGCGTGGACGCTCGTGCGGTATTCCTCCAGCTGGTTCGTCGGGATGAAGTAGCGTCCCATGAGGCTGGGGTCGGCGTGACAGCGGCCGCAGGTGTCGGCGACGCGCGACGGGTGGACGCTCGAACGCGGGTCGCTCACGGCGCGGATCCCGTGCACCCCGTGGCAGTCGGTGCAGACGGCGGCCCGCTCGTCCTTCTCTGCGTTCTTCCGGCCGTGGACGGAGGTCCGGTATTCGGCCAGCTGATCGACGCGCGCATGGGGATCGAAGCGCTTCATGAACACGGCGTCGGCGTGACAACGGGCGCAGAACGCCGGGATCCCGAGACGCGCCGGCCGGCCGGCGAACCCCTTCGTCCGGTCGTGGGCGGCGTCCATGTCGCCGTCGGCGCCGGCCGCGGGGTTGCCGCCGTGGCAGTCGCTGCAACCCAGTCCCTTCAGGAAGTGCACGTCCTCCGGAGCGCGATCCGCCGGCTCCTTGACCGGCCCGTCCAGCTGGGAGTGGCAGGCGACGCAGCTCGATTCGAGGGGGAGCGGTCCCCGGGGTTCGCGCGGCGGCTCGGCGGCGGGAGCGGTCGCCGTCGCGGCGGCGAGGAGGAGGGCGACGGCGGCTGCTGGGGCGGGACGGCGCATGTCAGCTCCCCGCCGGCAGATAGACCCAGAGGGTCATCAGGGCGATGTAGCCCACCACGGCCCAGCCGGCCCAGACGAAGATCCGCCCGCGGAGACCACCCGGAGCGCCGGGAGGATCGAGGAACGGGACCAGGAGCCAGAGCAGGCCCCCCAGCCCGATTCCCAGGACGCCGAGCATCTCCCCCTCGATCCCGAGGACGTGGCCGGGCAGCAGCTTGAGGGTCTGGAACATCCAGCAGAAGTACCACTCCGGCCGGATTCCCGCGGGGGCGGGGGCGAACGGGTCGGCCTTGGTTCCGAGCTCCCACGGGAACAGGGCGGCGAGACCCGCGAGCACCCCGAGGGCGGCGCACCAGCCCACGCAGTCCCGCAGCAGGAAGTTGGGGAAGAACGGCATGCTCCGCGGCCGTGACCCGTGGGGCGGCGGGGTCCCGCCGCGCGGATCGTCCCCCTCGGCCCCTTGCGGGACGCTCATGCCGTGCCTCTGGACGAGCATCAGGTGGAGACCGAGCAGGAGCGATGCCAGCGCCGGGAGGATCGCGACGTGCAGCCCGTAGAACCGGGTCAGGGTCCCGCCGGTGACCCGCTCGCCACCGCGCATCATCCTTAATAAGAAGGGGCCGACGACCGGCACCGCACCGGCGACCTCGGTCCCGACCTGCGTGGCGAAGAAGGCGAGGGTGTTCCAGGGCAGCAGGTAGCCGGAGAAACCGAACCCCATCATCACCGCCAGCAGCAGGGCCCCGGTGATCCAGGTGATCTCGCGGGGCGGGTGGTAGGCTTTCAGGAAGTAGACGCTGAACATGTGCAGGAACAGCACGAAGATCAGGAGGTTCGCCGACCAGGAGTGGAGCGAGCGGATCAGCCAGCCGAACGGCACCCGGGTGACGATGAACTGGACGCTCTCGAAGGCCTCGTCGGCGGAGGGACGGTAGTAAAGAAGAAGAAGGATCCCGGTGGCGACCTGCAGCAGGAACAGGAACAGACTCATCCCCCCGAGGTAGTACCAGAAGGTGTGGCGGTGCCGGGGGACCTGCTTCTCCCGGGCCAGACGGACGACGGCGGACCAGCCGAGACGATCGTCGAGCCAGGCCAGCAGCGTCCGGGGGCGTCCGGGTTCCCCGGCCGGGGTGGGGGCGTCGGTCTTCATGTCCGGGACACGACGACGTCGCCCGCGGAGACGTTGACGGTGAACGCCTCGAGCGGGCGGGGTGGAGGCCCGGCGACGACGGCGCCGTTCAGGTCGTAGAAGCCGGCGTGGCAGGCGCACCAGATCTGCTTGAGGTCGCCGCGATACTGGACGGTGCAGTTCAGGTGGGTGCAGGTGGCGGAGAAGGCGCGGTAGCCGCCGTCCTCCGTGCGGATCAGCAGGGCGGGGTCGTTGCCGAACCGGAAGATCCGACCCTCGCCCGGCTTCAACTCGCCGTCGCGCGCCGCCACGGCGCGGGCGGTCTGGGCCTCGGGGACGTCCGGGGGGGAGATGTAACGCGCCACCGGATAGAAGACGGAGGCGCACAGCGCCCCGACGGACGTTCCCAGAAACCAGTTCAAAAAGCCGCGCCGGGACCGGTTCGTGCCGGTCCCGTTCACTTCGCCGCGCCCCTGGCGGGGTTCGGATGGGCGATCTTGGCGAGCATCACCGCGTAATCGAACCCCTTGAAGGTGGGGCTCTCGGCGTTGTGACAGGTCTTGCAAGTCTCCTCCGTGGGGACCGTCATGCCGGCCGCGACCGCCTTGGCCCGGTCCTTCATGACGGCCATGTTCCAGTAGTCGCCGCCCGGACCGTGGCAGGCCTCGCAGCCGACCCCGTCCGCCGCCTTGTACTTGTCCTTGAGCATCTCGGCCGGCGCCCCGTGTCCCGCGACGTGGCACTTGAGACATTCGGGGGCCTTCTGCGGGTCGGCGATTCCCTTCGCGGCCGCGACCTTCTTTGCGTCCTCGGTCGCCAGGACCGCGAATGCTTGCGCGTGCTTGGACTCGGACCACTTGGTGAACTGCATCCCCTTGGTCGGCGCGTTGTGGCACATCTTGCACTTCTCGGCCCCGACGTAGGCGTGGGCGGGACCGGCGGCCGAGGCCGCCGAAACCGAGGCGAGAATGACGAGGGCACCGCATCCGGCCAGCAAAGGCACCGCCAAGCGTCTCATAGGTAGGCCTCCACGAAGGACTTCATCCCGTATTGAGCGCTGCAGCATCCGTGCCACCGAACCCGAGGGGATCGGGGTCGGGGATTATATAGCGGCAGTCGACGTCTCCTTTCCATAGGGTCGGTGCCTCAGTCCGGACGGACCTCCTCCGGCGCACCGGTGCCGCCGCCCGGCGGGGCCGTTCCGGCGGCGGGCGCATCCCCCCCGAAGACCTGGACCCGCCCCTCGAATCCCTGGCTCACGTAAATCCGTCCGGCGCGGTCCAGCGCGAGATCCGCGGGCTGGTACAGGAACCCGGGCAGGCTGCCGATGCCGGAGAACTCCCCGAGGCAGCGGCCGTCCGCCGGGTTCCAGATCGTGATCAGGGTCCGTTGCTGATCGAGCATCAGGAGGTGTCCCGCGGCGTCGATCGCGGCGGCGACCGGGAACGCCGTCTGGCAGCGACCGGTCCCCTTGACCCCGACCACGCCGCGCACCCTACCGTCCAGACCGGCGAGGAGAACGCTTCCCGCCATCGGCAGGGGGACGAGCACCGTGTCGCCGTACACGTCAACGCGCCCGAGGATCAGGTCGGCTTTCTCCTTCTCCCCGAGCCCGGCGGCGAGGTCGATCGAGCCGGCGATCGTTCCGTCGCGATCGGCGATCCAGACGCGCAGATTCGCCTGATCGAGGACGTACAGCCGGTCGCCGGACGGCGCGAGGGCGACCGAGAGCGGCTGCGGCTCCCGCGCGTCCCCGGGGAGGCCGGTGAGGCGGATCGCGCGCACGAAGGCGCCGTCGAAATCGAGCAGCAGGAGGACGGTGCTCTCCTCCCGGTACGCGAGCAAGACGATGAATCCCTCGGGATCGACCGCCAGATCGAGCGGCGTCCTGAAGATCCGACCGCCCCTGATCTGGGCACGGAACAGACCCGCGGCGTCGAACACGGCGATCCGATCCCGCGCCCGATCGCACGCGAAGATTTCTCCCGTATGGAGATCGGCGTGCACCGCCAGCGGCTGCCGGAGCGGATCGGCGCTTTCGGGGAGTCGCAGCGTCCTGAGATAGCGGCCGCCCCCTGCCGGCTCCGCCGCGGCGGCGTCCGGACACGGGGCGAGCATCAGGAGGCACGCGACCGCGGCGCCGGGCGCTCCCGCGCGGCGGCGGGTCATGGCGTCCGTTCCGGGACGGCGCGGCGGTACACCACGAGACGCGCGTTCCCCTGGTCGGCGATCGCCAGCCGGCCGTCCGGCAGGACGGCGATCCCGGCGGGGAAGGAGAGGGCGCCCGCCTCCCAGCCCCGCCGCCCGAACGAGCCCGCCATTCCGCCCGCGGCGTCGAGGATCAGGACGCGACCCGTGTGCCGGTCGAGGACCAGCGACCGCCCCCCGCCCGCGTCCGCAATCGCCACCGGCCAGGCGGGCAC
>JBOGOE010000273.1:0-8587 GCA_050747445.1 Candidatus Polarisedimenticolia bacterium
CGTGGCGCTCCTGGTCCTCGCGGCGCCGTCGGCGGCGCCTCAACCGCCCGACCCCGGCGCGGAGCCCCTCCGCCTGGGCCCCGCGACGCCGGGTGGATTGCGGCCGGGGGAAGCCGCCGTCCTGCGCGGGGGACGCGAGCTCCTCCTCGAGATCCGCACCCGGCCGGACGACACCTGGGTCGCGATCGCGGAGCGGTACCTGGCGGACCTGCGCGATCTCCCCGTGCTGAAGGGGACGCAGGCGGGGACGTCACCCGGCGGCGGTCGTCCGGTCGCCGTCCCGTACCCCCTGCTGCACGACGACCACAAGGTGCGGATGCTGCGGGAGCTCTTCCCCCGGGACGGTCCGCGCGACGGCGCCTGGGTCCACCGGGTCGGCGAGGGGCGCCTGCGCGATCTCGAGGAGAACCTGTGGCTGCTCGCGTTCCTGTTCACCGGCAACGGCGAGAACTTCGCCGCCATCGCGGACCTCAACGGGGTCAGCGGTCTCAGCCCGGAGCGCGGCCGGGAGATCGCCGTGCCGGCCGCCATGCTCCTGCCGGCGTTCTCCCGCCTTGCCGACCCGTCGCTCGCCGCCGCCGGTCCGCCGCCCCGTCCTCCCGTGGCGCCGGAGGAGGGAACGTCCGGACCCGGGGACCTGCCGGGAGAGGGACCGGGAGAGATTCCGGGCGAGGGGCCGGAGGACGACTTCACCGAGGTGCCCGCGGAGCCGGAGATCGGTCCGGAGATCCCGCCCCCGGGACCGCCGCCGGTGGCCGAAGGGGCGGAGGCGCTGACCTATGGGGCCGACACCCAGGGAGGTTACGCGATCTACCGCCTGAAGCGGGGCGAGGCGCTCTACTCGGCCGTCGTGCTCCGGTTCACCGGCCGCCTCGACGCCGGCGAGGTCAACGATCTGGCCGCGCGGATCGCGCGGCGCAGCGGCGTCGTCGACGTCACCGACATGCCGATCGGGTACCGCGTGCGGATCCCGCTCGACCTCCTTCTTCCCGAATACCTGCCGCGCGAAGACCCGCGCCGTCTGGCGTGGGAGAAAAGCCAGGCGGAGGTCGCGGGCTACACCAACCGCGCCGTCAGCCTCGACCTGAAGGGGGTGGCGGTGATCCTCGACGCGGGTCACGGCGGTGCGGATCGCGGCACGGCCCACAACGGCGTCTGGGAGCACGACTACGTCTACGACATCCTGTGCCGCATCAAGCGGCGGCTGGAGCAGACGACGGGGGCCCGCGTGCTGACGACGATCAAGGACCGCAAGGAGGGGTACGCGGTGCAGGATCGGACGCGTCTTTCGCGCAGCCGCGCCGAGATCCTCCTCACCCAGCCTCCCTACGCCCTGCGATCGGGGAAGGCGAGCGTCAACCTGCGCTGGTACCTGACCAACGCCCACTACCGGCGTCTGGTCGCGGACGGCCACGATCCCCTCAAGATCGTGTTCACCAGCCTGCACGCCGACGCCCGCCACCCGTCGCTGCGCGGCGCGATGGTGTACGTCCCGGGGGAGGAATACCGGCGCGGCCGCTACGGCCACGGCGGCGCGGCCTATGCCCGCTACCGGGAGGTGAGGGAGAAGACCTACGTGTCGTTCACGCGCGCGGAACGGCGGCGGTCGGAGGGACTGTCACGGCAGTTCGCCACCGCGCTCGTCGGCGCCTTCCGCAGGCACCGCGTCGACGTCCACGACTACCTGCCGATCCGGGAGCGGATCATACGACGCGGACGATCGTGGGTCCCCGCCGTCCTGCGCTGCAGCGAGGTGCCGGTCCAGGCGCTCCTCGAGGTCAGCAACCTGAGCAATCCGGCCGACGGCCGGAGGCTCCTGGATCCCGGCTACCGCCAGAAGGTGGCCGACGCCTACGTCGACGCGCTGCTCGCCTACTTCGGGACACCGGCCCCGCCCCGGCCGCGACCCGCCACCGCCCGCGCGCGCTGATTCGGGGGACGACCCGCGGCCGCTCAGGCCGCCTCGGCGAGCAGCCGCTCGCGCAGCAGCGACACCGGGATCGAACCGAAGGACAGCAGGGCGTCGTGGAATTCCTGCAGCCGGAAGGCGCCGCCGCGCCGGCCCCGGTAGTCATCCCGAAGCCTCAGGATCTCGTGCTTGCCGACGGCGTAGGACATCGGCTGCGTCGGGCTCCGCGTGTAGCGCAGCACCTCGCTCCGCGCGCTCTCGAGGCCGAGCCGGGCGACCTGGTGCAACATCACGGCGGCCTCCTCCAGCCCCATGGTCCCCGTCTGCAGACCGACGTCGATGACCACCCGGCAGGCGCGCCAGAGCTGATCCTTCAGCTGGAGGACGCGGCTGCGGGGGTCGTGGAAGAACCCCTCTTCCGCCATCATCTGCTCGCAGTAGAACGCCCACCCCTCGACGAAGACCGGTGTGGTGAACAACCGCCTCACCCGGGAGGGATGCCGGTTGGCGACCGAGAGCTGCAGGTGATGCCCGGGATAGGCCTCGTGGACCATGGTCCCGGCGATCGATGGGCGGGGATGATCGCGCAGATGCAGGTCGCTTCGTCCGTGGTGGGCGTCCGGATCGGGGGGCGTCACCCAGAGGAACCCCTCCTGGTTCGCCTCGAACGGACCCGCGGGCAGATAGGCGGCGAACGGACACAGACTGCGCTGGAAGGAGGGGGTGGCCACCACGTGCAGCACCTCGCCCGCGGGCAGGCTGACCAGACGGCGCTCCGCGACGAAGTCGCGCGCGCGGTGGACTTCGTCGGCGTACTCGCGCACGAAGGTCTCGCGCGTCGGATGATCGGCGTTCCACGACTCGACGAGCTGGCGCCAGTCCCGGGACGGATCGAGGGCGCGCGCGGCGCGATCCAGCGCGGCGCGCGCCTCGCGCACCTGCGCCTCGCCGAAGGCGCGCAACGCTGCGGCGTCGGGTTCCAGACCGTGCTGGCGGCCGAGGAGAAATTCGAAGAGCTCCCGCCCCACCGCGAAGATCCCCCGCGCGCCGGGACGGACGCGGTCCTCCAGGAAGCGGGCGTACTCATCGATCGCCGACGACGCCTCCGCCAGGGCGTGCCGCAGCTCGCCCGCCGCCGTCCCGGCGCGCGGCACGAGTCCGGTGTCGAGCTCCCGGAAGAACGCCTGGCTCCCGCCCGCCTCTTCGAGCGCGGTGCGCACCCAGGTCTCGGGGATCTCCGCCGGCCGCGTCAGATTGGCCCGGGCCTGGCGGAGCAGCCGCGGCACCTCGCCGAGCCGCCGGGCGGCGCTCGCGGCCCGCTCGGGCAGCGGCGCGAAGTCGCGCTGCACGAGGTAGTAGACGCCGTAGAGGACTTCCTCGAGGTAGTGGGACGGGTCGCGGAACTCAGGCCGCACCTCCTCCCGCACGCGAATTTCGACCTCGAGGTGATCCTCGACGAGACGGGCGTCCAGCTCGTCGTCGCCGGCGGGAAACGGGGTCTCGGCCCGCAGCCTCCGCAGCGTCTCGAGGAAGGACTGGAGACCCCGGTGGGCCTCGCCGATCGCGGCGGGGTCCGCGTCCTTCAGACGATGATCGTGATGGTGGAACCCGACGGCAGTGGCCTGGACCGGATTGTGGTCCCAGCGGAAGGCGAGGAGGTCGTCGACGAGTCGGTCGAGACGGGCATCCATGGGCGGCCGCGCGCGCCGGGCGGCGGCGCGGTCGCGCGATTATACCCATGTCCTTGACCCTTTTGAGAACGCTGTGGAATAATCCGCCCGCTCCGGTCGCGGGGCCCGCGATCGCCGCCGCGGCCGGTGCGGTCCCGGACAGGCTCCGATGTCCTGATGAAAGTCCTCCTCGTAGGTAGCGGCGCCCGCGAGCACGCCCTCGCTTGGAAGATCCGCCGGAGCCCCCTGGTCAAGGACCTGTTCTGCGCCCCCGGCAGCCCGGGAATGGCGCGCGTCGCCACCCGCGTCCCCATCGATCCCTCCGCCATCGTCGAGCTCGCCGATTTCGCGACTCAGGCCCATATCGATCTGACCGTCGTCGGCCCGGAGCTGCCCCTGTCGCTCGGCATCGCCGACGAATTCCACAAACGGGATCTGGCGATCTTCGGCGCCACCAAGGCCGCGGCGGAGATCGAGGCGAGCAAGGCCTTCGCCAAGGACTTCATGCGCAAGCGGAAAATCCCGACCGCCGGTTACGAGATCGCGACCAGCGCCGGGGAGGCGCGCGCCATCCTCAAGAAGCGCAAGGACGGGTATCCGGTGGTCCTCAAAGCCGACGGTCTGGCGGCCGGCAAGGGGGTGGTCGTGGCCGGCGACCGGAAGGAGGCGGACGCGGCCGTCGAGACCATGCTGGTGGAGAAGCGTTTCGGCGCCGCCGGCGAGCGCGTCGTCATCGAGGACTTCCTGGTGGGGCAGGAGGCTTCGTTCTTCGCCCTCTCGGACGGGCAGCGGGTGCTGCCGCTGGTGACCTGCCAGGACTACAAGCGGCTGCTGGACGGCGACCAGGGACCCAACACCGGCGGCATGGGGGGCTACTCGCCGTCCGTGCACATCGACGCCGACACCTTCCGCGCCGTCCTCGACGACATCCTGGTCCCGGCGGTCGCGGGGCTCGCCGAGGAGGGGCGTCCCTACCGCGGCGTGCTGTACGCCGGTCTCATGCTGACCAAGGACGGACCGATGGTGCTGGAGTTCAACGCCCGGTTTGGCGACCCGGAAGCCCAGTTGATCGTGGTGCGGATGAAGAGCGACCTGGTGCCGCTGCTGCAGGCGACCCTGGCGGGGCGTCTGGAGGAGACCCAGATCGAGTGGGTCAAGGCGCGATCGGCGTGCATCGTCCTGTCGTCCCTGGGGTACCCGGGCGAACACCCGACCGGGCTCCCGATCACCGGGATCGAGGACGCCGAAAAGCTCGAGGGGGTCGAGGTGTTCCACGGCGGCACCGCCGTCAAGGACGGACGATACGTCACGTCGGGCGGGCGCGTCCTGACGGTGGCCGCGATTGGCGCCTCGTTCGCGCAGGCGGTGGAGCGCGCCTACGCCGGGGCCGAGGCGATCCGGTTCGAGGGGCGGCACTTCCGCACCGACATCGCCCGGGAGGCCCTGGAAGCCGTCACTCCGAAGGACTGACCTCCCCACCGCTGCACCCGGGCCGCACGCCGGTCGGCGGCCCGATGGACGCTTCCCGGGACGCGTGGTAAATTCAGGGTCACATGTCCGCGTCACGCGCCGCGAGCGCCCCCGCCAGACGCAAACGCATCTTCGAGCTCCTGCGCGCCTACCACCGGTCCCGCGAGAACATCCGGCTGCTCCTCGACATGAGCGACATGGCGGACTTCGAGAAGATGGGGTTCATCGACGCGTGGCAGGAGGAGATGGCCGACTTCTTCGCGGAGAACGGCTACTGTTTCGCCTGCAACCGGCGTCTCGGGCGGTGCGCCTGCGAGGAGCCAATCCGCCCCGCGAAGCGGAACCCCGCCGCCTGAACCGGGGCGCATCCTCTCTGCTACAATCCGCCCTTCGCATCGCGTGCGGCGCCGATCCGCGGCGGCCGTCGAAGGAGGCGTCGTGGCCGGATCCTCGGAACGATCGGGACGGAAGCGCGGGACCGGGCCGAAGGTCTGGGTCGCCATGGGGAGCGACAGCGACCTGCCGGTGATGGAGGAGGCGATCCGGGTGCTCGAGCAGTTCGGCATCCCCTGCGAGGTCGACGTCACCTCCGCCCACCGGACCCCGGAGGCGACCGCCCGGCTGGCCAGGGACGCCGAGCGGCGCGGGATCGGCGTCATCATCCTCGGGGCGGGTCACGCCGCCCATCTGGCCGGCGCGGTCGCCGCCCACACCACCCTGCCGGTGATCGGCGTGCCGCTGCCGTCGTCCTCGCTCCAGGGGCTCGACGCCCTCCTGTCGACCGTCCAGATGCCCGGTGGCGTCCCCGTGGCGACCATGGCGATCGGCAAATCGGGGGCGCTGAACGCCGGCATCCTGGCGGCCCAGATCCTGGCGACCGCCGACCCGGTCCTCCGCCGCCGGCTCCGTGATTACAAGGAGGAGACGGCGCGCAAGGTCCTCGAGAAGAACCGCGCGCTCAAGGCGGCGCGCCGCACCCGCGCCTGAGCCCCCCGGCGCGCCGCGATGTCCGGCCCCGTCATGCCGACCTACCGGATCGTCACCCTCGGCTGCAAGCTGAACCAGGCCGACGCGGGTCTCGTCGAGGCCCGTCTGCGCGCCCTCGGGCTGACGCGGGCCGGGGACCCGGCGCCGGGGTCGGGGGCCGCCGCCGGACCCGCGGCCGACCTGGTGGTCCTGAACACCTGCACGGTGACCTCGGGCGCCGATCGGGAGGCCCGCCAGATTGCCCGCCGCCTGCGCCGCGACAACCCGCGGGCCGTCCTGATCGCCACCGGCTGCTACGCCGAGCGCGATCCGGAGTCGCTCCGGAAGGACACGGGGATCGATCACGTCGTCGGGCTGCGCGAACCGGCGGCCCGCCTTCCCGCGATCGCTGCCGCCGCGCTCGGGCTGCCGTTCGAACCGGAGGGACGCGCCCTGGGCGCCGAGGGCGCGACCACGGGGTGCGACCCCTACGCCGATCCGGCCGATCGGACGCGCGCCTACCTCAAGATCCAGGACGGCTGCGATCTGCGCTGCTCCTACTGCATCATCCCGGCGGTGCGCGGCGGCAGCCGCAGCGTCCCCATGGAGCAGGTGGCGCGCCGCATCGGGACGTTGGTCGCCGCCGGATTCCGCGAGATCGTCTTCACCGGGGTCAACACCGGCGACTGGGGGCGCGACCTCGAACCGCCGCGGCGGCTCTCCGACCTCCTGGATCGCTGCCTCGGCGTGCCCGGGCTCGGACGGATCCGCCTGAACTCCCTGGAGCCGCGGACGATCACACCCGCGATCGTCGCCCTCCTGGCCGCGGGCGTCCGGCTGGCGCCGCACCTGCAGGTGCCGCTGCAGTCGGGATGCGACGCGGTCCTGGCCCGGATGCGGCGACCTTACAGGACGGGCGATTATGCCGCGCTCGCCGGCGCCCTGCGCCGCGCCGTGCCCGACATCGGACTGGGGGCCGACGTAATCGCCGGCTTTCCCGGCGAGACCGAGGCGGAGTTCCGGGCGACGCACGACTTCATCGCCGCCTCCCCCCTCAACTACCTGCACGTCTTTTCCTACTCCCCGCGCCCGGGCACGCCCGCCGCCGCGCTTCCCCGTCCGGTCCCTCCCGGCGCGATCCGGGAGCGTAGCGCGGCGCTCCGGACCCTCGGGCGGGAGCGTTCGCTCGCCTTCCGGAGCTCCTTCGTCGGCCGCGAGCTGGAGGTCCTGACGCTGCGCGCGGTGCGCCCCGGGGGACGGCTGCGGGCTCTCACCGGGAACTTCATCGACCTCGAGCTGGAGCTCGACGGGCGGGAACCGGCATCGCTGATGAACCGGCTGCTGCGGGCCCGGGTGACGCGGGCGTCCGACGCGGCGACCGAGGCGGTGCTCGTCAGCGCCGCGGACGGGTGTCGATCAGGTGCTGCGTGAGACCGTCGACGAGCTCGCCGACGCTGCGCGCGCGCAGGGTGGTCAGGAAGATCAGATCGGGACGCTCCTCCCCGCCGATCGCGGCGCAGGCCCTCCGGGCGGCCCGCCGGCTCGACGACAGGACGATGCGCAGCATCACACGCGACCCCAGGAGCGAGGTGATCCTCCCGTAGGCCCGTCCGGCCGCCGCGAACAGACGCCGTGCGCCGGCCGGCGCCGCCAGACCGCGGGTCCCGAGGTAGCGCTCGATGCGGCGGCGCCGGTCCTCCTCGGCCCGCACGTAGGTTTCGAGCAGGGCCCGGCCGGCGGCGTCCCGCAGGCGATCGAGATAGATCCCGTGCAGACTCAGGACCATGTCTTGAAGGTAGATCTCCTGGAACAGGACCCGGACCGGCTCCGGCCGCGACGCCGCCATATCGCGCGCCCCTACTTCCATGCGACCGGCAGGCGCAGCGGCCGGCCGTCCCGGTCGCGGTAAAGGACGTAGCCGTTGGCGCGGCCGAAGCGATAGACGTCGCGCGTCACTTCGACGTCGCGCCGGCAGTACTGCTCGATGAGATCGAGCCGCCCCTCCTTCCACCACTGCAGCGACTGCAACCCGTCGGCCGTCTTGCCGACGCCCAGGGTGGCCTCCGCCAGGTCGGTCAGCTTGAGCCGGAACCCGAGCCTGCGGTAGATGTCGGCGAGCATGTCGGAGGTGCGGATGCGCGACAGGTCCCAGGTGGTGTACCCCTTCAGGACCTGAAGGTCGAAGCGATCGATGTTGTAGCCCACGACGCGATCCGCCATCACCAGATCGAGGAGCAGCCGGTCCACGTCCTTCTCGTGATAGGTCCGGAACTCGGAAGTGGTGTCGTTGTAGGTGACGGCGAGGGCCAGCTTCATGTCGCTGATCCGATCCCAGCCACCGACCTCCTCGGCGCTCCTCTGAGTCTCCAGATCGAAGAACAGGACCTGCTCCCGCGCCGGGGTCCCGCCCTCGGCGCCGCTCCGGCGGCGCGGCTGTGGGGACGGCTCGGAATCGCTCCCCGTTCCCATGACGCGGACCCCCGTTCGGGCGGTGACGGTGCGGCCGGGCGCGGCGCGGAGGGTCGCCGGCGGGGGGGACGCGGTGGTCGCCACGCGTCCGGCGGGGGCGGCC
>JBOGOE010000274.1:0-1965 GCA_050747445.1 Candidatus Polarisedimenticolia bacterium
GCGGCCGGCGCGCCGGCACCGGCCCCCGACGGCGCGGCGATCGAGCGGAGCATCGACGAGCTGAAGCGCCGTCTCAACCGCTCCCCGGTGGCGCGCGCCGAGAACACCCGCCGGCTCGTCGGCCTGCTGTGCGACCTCGGATTCCTCGCCCTGCGCGACCAGGACCACGACGGCGCGATTGCCCGCTTCCGCGAGGCGATGCAGTACGACGCGCACAGCGACGCCGCCCAGCTCGGCCTCGCCGCGGCCCACTTCCGGCGGGGCGAGGACGTTTACGCCCGCTCGATCCTCGAACAGGCGCTGCGCGATCGTCCGGACCACCCCGACATGCTGGCGCTTCTCGGCGACGTCTATTACAGCCAGGAACGGCTGGACGAGGCGCGCGACGCCTGGCAGCGTTCCCACGACCGGAAACCCGACCCGGCGGTCCGCAAGCGGCTCGACAAGATCGCGCGGGAAACGGCCGTCGACGGCGATTACACGAAGTCGGAGGCGGCGCATTTCACCCTCCGGTACGACGGGGAGCGCACCGGACGGGACCTGTCGGGTCAGATCCTGGCCTATCTCGAGGAGCGGTTCACCGACCTCGTGGTGCGCTTCGACTATCTCCCGCCCCAGCCAATCGTTGTCGTCCTCTACCCGCAGCGCGGGTTCCACGAGGCGACCCAGGCCGAGGCGAGCGTCGCCGGACTGTTCGACGGCAAGATCCGGGTGCCGATCGGCGGGCTGGAGCAGCTGCGTGCCGAGGCGCGCCGGGTGCTGCTGCACGAGCTGACCCACGCCTTTGTCGCCGGGAAGAGCGGCCGCACGGCCCCGCGCTGGCTGCACGAAGGGCTGGCGCAGCACGTCGAGGGAACCCGGACCCCCTCCGCCACCGCCGCCTCCCTGGCACGGGAGTATCGGGACCTGCAGGAGCGGGGGAACTGGGGGGAGGTCTTCTCCTACCCGTCGTCGCTCGCCTTCGTCGAGTTCCTGGTGGAGCGGGAGGGATTCCACCGCCTGGTGGAGATCCTGGAGGGGATGGGAGAGGGGCTGGGTGAGGCGGCCGCGGTCGAGCGGGCCACCCGCTACACCCTTCAGGAGCTGCGCGACGCCTGGGGCAAGGCGCTGATGGAAAGCCACTTGCACTGACGCTTTCCGGACCACAAGTTATGACCCGGCCGGCTGGGCTTCCGGGGGAAGCTTGCCCGGCCGGGAGGGTTTCCCGGATGACAGGCAGTCTGGCGCAACGGGCCCCCTGCGACGTCCTGGGGGAGGTGCGCCGCCGGCAGGCTTCCGGCATCCTGCGATTCGAGAACGAAGGCGCCACCCGCCAGGTGTTCATCGACGCCGGGAACACGATCCGGTTCGCCGCGAGCAGCGTCACCGGCGAGAGCATCACCCATCTGTTCAAGGAACAGGGACGGATCACCGACGACCAGATCCGGCAGGCGACCGCCCGCAAGCTGGCGGAGGAGCTGCTGGGGACCACCCTGGCCCGGCTCGGGTTCCTGACCCGCTCCCTGCTCACCGAGCTCACCAACGAGCACATCCGCCGCGTCCTGAAAGGGATCCTGGAGCTGCGCCGCGGTTCCTTCGAGTTCCAGCAGGGGGCGCTGCCGTTCCGCGAGCAGCTGGACGGCGGGATCGGCATCCCGGTCATCCTGCTGCAGTGGTCGCGCGGGCTGACCGACGTCTCCTGGATCGAGAAACGGCTCGGCTCGCAGGAGGTGGCCGCGGTGATGTCGCGCCGGCCGCCGGAGGGGTATCAGAAGATCCCGCTCACACCCGCCGAGGGGTACACCATGTCGCGGGTCGACGGACGCGCCACCATCCGGGAGATCTGCATGGTGAGCCCGATGGGGGAAGAGGTCGCCCTGCGGGCCCTGTTCGGGCTGGTCCTGGCGGGGATCCTCGAGACTCCGAGCGAGGCGGCGGAGTTGCCGCTCCCCTCCGAACCGATCGCTGCCGCCCCGGCGGCGCCCA
>JBOGOE010000275.1:0-2890 GCA_050747445.1 Candidatus Polarisedimenticolia bacterium
GACGCGGCCGGCGCGGCGGGGCGGGGCACGGCGAAGCGGCGCTCCCTCGAACCGCGCGCCCTGGCGCAGGCGGCGCGGGAGCTGCTGCTGGCGCAGGCGTCCGACTGGCCGTTCATCATCAAGAACGGGACCGCGGTCGAATACGCCCGCCGCCGGCTGGCGGACCATCTGGAGCGGTTCGATCGGCTGGCGCGGCAGGTCGAGGGGGGGCGGGTGGACGCGGCGTACCTGGCGGCGCTGGAGCGGAGCGACAACCCGTTCCCGGACCTCGATCCGCGTCTCTGGAGCGCGGCATGATCACCGGCGCCCACGCCACCGTGGCTATGGTCCTGGCGGGGGGGGAGGGGAAGCGTCTGTTCCCGCTGACCCGCAGGCGCGCCAAGCCGGCGATGCCGTACGGCGGGCAGTACCGTCTCATCGACTTCGTCCTCACCAACCTGGTCCACTCCAACCTGCTGCGCATCCACGTCCTGACCCAGTACGAGTCGTACTCGCTGATCCGCCACCTGTCGCGCGGCTGGACCTTCTCCTCCCACCTCGGGCAGTACTGCGAGGTGATCCCGGCGATGCCGGGGGAGGGGCGGGGCTGGTACCAGGGATCGGCCGACGCGTTGTATCAGAACCTGTCGCGTCTGGGGCGGGACAATCCGCGTCTGGTGGCGGTGTTCGGCGCCGACCACATCTACCGCATGGACATCCAGCAGATGATCGAGGAGCACGTCGAGGCCGGGGCGGACGTCAGCGTCAGCGTCGTGCCGCAACCGCTCGCCGAGGCCCACCAGTTCGGCTGTCTCGAGGTGGACGGCGGCATGCGGGTGCGGCGCTTCCTGGAAAAGCCCGGGACGCCGCCCCCCTTCCCAGGCGATCCGACGCAGGCGCTGGTGTCGATGGGGAACTACCTGTTCAACTTCGACGTGCTGCGCCGGGTGCTGGAGGCCGACCACGAGGAGCCGGAGAGCCGGCACGACCTCGGAGGGGACGTCTTCCCCCGCTGGTTCGACCGGCTCCACATCCACGCCTACAACTTCGTCGACAACAAGGTCCCCGGGACCACGCCGGACGAGATCGGCTATTGGCGGGACGTCGGGACCATCGGCGCCTACTGGCGCTCCTCCATGGACCTGGTCAGCGTCACCCCGATCTTCAACATGTACAACGACGAGTGGCCGATCCTGACGGCGCGCCGCGACGACCCGCCCGCCAAGTTCGTGTTCTCCGACCGCGAGTCGAACCGGATGGGGATCGCCACCGACTCGCTGGTGAGCGGCGGCTGCGTGATCTCCGGCGGGCACATCGATCGCTGCGTCCTCGGACCCCGGGTCAGGGTCAACTCCTACGCCACGGTCAGCGAGAGCGTCCTGTTCGAGGGGGTCGAGGTCGGGCGGCACTGCCGCATCCGGCGGGCCATCGTGGACAAGGAGGTGCGGATCCCGCCGCACACCACGATCGGCTACGATCGCGACCACGACCTCGCCCGGGGGATGACGGTCGGCCCCGAGGGAATCGCGGTCGTTCCCAGGGACGTGCGCTTCGAGAACCCGTGACCCGTCCGCGTCTCGCGCTCCTCTGGCACCTGCACCAGCCGCTGTACGCGCCGCGCGAGGGGGCCGCATCGGTCCTCCCGTGGGTGCGTCTGCACGCCCTGCGCGGCTACTACGACACCGTGCGGGTGCTGGACGAGTTCCCCGGGGCCCGCAGCACCGTCAACCTGACCCCGATCCTGGTGGAGCAGATCGCCGCCGCCGCGGCGGGGCGCGGCGACCGGTTCCTGGAGGTCGGCGCGCGCCCCGCCGGGGATCTCGACGAGACGCAGCGCCGCTTCCTGGTCGATCGCTTCTTCCTGGCGCAGGAGCTCCACATGATCCGCCCGCTCCGCCGCTACGGGGCGCTCCTGGAGAAACGTGCCGCGGCGCGACGGCTGCGCGGCCCGCGCGACGCCCACCGGGAATTCACCGCCGAGGAGCTGCGCGACCTCCAGGTACTGTTCGACCTGTCGTGGTTCGGCTTCAAGACGCGCGAGGATTTCCCGGTCCTGCGGGCGCTGGCACGCAAGGGGCATGGCTTCGATCGCCTCGAGCTGGACGAGCTGCACGCGGTCGAGCGGGAGGTCCTCAAGCGGATCCTCCCCATGTACCGCGATGCGGCCCGCCGCGGCCGGCTGGAGATCGCGACCTCCCCCTACGCCCATCCGATCCTGCCGCTCCTCGTCGATACCGACGCGGCGCGCGAGGCGATGCCGCACGCCGGCCTGCCGCCCCGCATGCAGGCCACGGACGACGCCCGGGCCCAGGTCGAGGACGGTCTGGGGCTCATCGAGCGGGAAATCGGGGTCCGCCCGCGCGGCGTCTGGCCGTCCGAAGGATCGGTCAGCGAGGCGGTCGTGGGCCTGCTGCGCGATTGCGGCGTGGCGTGGGTGGCGGGGGACGATCGGGTCCTGACGGCCTCCGGGGGGGCCGCGTCGTCCGGGGCATGGCGGATCGCGACGTCCCCCGGGGGGCCCGACCTGGTGTTCCGCGACCACGAACTCTCCGATCGGATCTCCTTCGCGTACGCGCACCGCGATCCGGCGGCCTCGGTGGCCGATCTGCTCGAGACCGCGCGTCAGAGGACGCGGGACGGCGCCTCCTTCGTCCTGGTGGCGCTCGACGGCGAGAACCCGTGGGAGCACTATCGGCGGGCGGGGGCGTCGTTCCTGCGGGCCCTGTACGGCGAGGCGGGGCCCGACGGCAGCTGCGACCTGGTCACCGTGAGCGAGGCGCTGGCCGCGGCCCCGGGGCGCGCCACCCTGTCGCGGCTGCGGGCCGGCTCCTGGATCAACACCGATTTCTCCACCTGGATCGGCGGTCCGGAGAAGAACCGGGCGTGGGCGCTCCTGGCCGGGGTGCGGGCG
>JBOGOE010000276.1:0-14535 GCA_050747445.1 Candidatus Polarisedimenticolia bacterium
GCTTCGGGGCGTGGCGCCGCGACCGGCCCGCTCTTCGGCGACGCCGCCGGGGATTCGATCGCCGGCGCGCCGCGTGTTTCCATCCTCCGCTCGTCCATCATCCCTTCCCCGCCGGGACCGGGCGGGCGAACGCCTCCCGCACCTTTGCCCCCATGTCGCGCGTCGAGAGCGCCCGCGTCCCCGGGGCCGCCAGATCGGCGGTGCGCGCCCCCTCGTCCAGCACCCGCGCCACCGCCGCCTCGACCCTCCGGGCCTCGCGCGGCAGGTCGAGCGAGTGACGCAGCAGCATCGCCGCCGACAGGATGGCGGCCAGCGGGTTGGCGATGCCGCGCCCGGCGATGTCGGGGGCGGAGCCGTGCACCGGTTCGTACAGCCCCGGACCTTCCCCCAGACTCGCCGACGGGAGCATGCCGATCCCTCCCGCAAGCATCGCCGCCTCGTCGCTGAGGATGTCGCCGAACATGTTCTCCGTCAGGATCACGTCGAACTCCGAAGGCCTCGCGATCAGCTGCATGGCGGCGTTGTCCACGTACAGGTGGTCCAGGCGGACGTCGGGGTAGTCCCGCGCCGTCTCGGTCACCACTTCGCGCCACAGCTGCGAGGTTTCCAGCACGTTGGCCTTGTCCACCGAAGTCACTTTCTTTCTGCGTCCGCGGGCCGCCTCGAAGCCGACCCGGGCGATCCGCCGCACCTCGGCGGCGGTGTAGAGCATGGTGTTGCGACCGGTGCGCCGCTCCCCCGCTCCCTCGATGCCGCGGGGCTGCGCGAAGTACAGGCCGCCGGTCAGCTCCCGGACGATCAGGAGGTCGGTGCCGCGCACCACCTCCGGCCGCAAGGGGGACGCGCCGATGAGCGCCCCGTGCAATTTCACCGGGCGGAGGTTGGCGAACACCCCCAGCCCCTGCCGCAGCCCGAGGAGCGCCTGCTCGGGGCGCTTCTCCCGCGGCAGCGTGTCGTGCTTCGGGCTGCCGACCGCCCCCAGGAGCACCGCGTCGGCGCCGCGCGCCGCCCGCAGCGCCTCCTCCGGCAGCGGCGGCAGACCGCGGTCGAGGGCCGCGCCACCGACGGCGAGCTCCAGGAGCTCCAGCCGCACCCCGCCCGCCTGGGCGGCATCCTTCAGGACCGCCGCCGCCTCGGCCGTCACCTCCGGTCCGATGCCGTCCCCGGGAAGCAGGACGACCCGTCGCGTGTTCCCGCCCATCGCTCTCCTAGGCGCTCGAGGCGCCGGTCGTCTGCCGCAGCACGTAGGGCAGCAGACCGCCCGCCTCGAGGACCTCCATGGCGAAGGGAGTGTAGGGCACGAACTTGTAGCTTTCACCCCGCGTCAGGTTGCGCACCATCGATTCCTGAAGGTCGACCTCGAGGAGATCGCCGGTCGCGGCCCGGTCCACCGCCTCGCGGCACTCGACCACGACGAAGCCGTTGTTGACCGCGTTCCGGAAGAAGACCCGCGCGAACGACCTGGCGATCACCGCGCCGATCCGGGCGCCGCGCAGCGCCCAGACCGCCTGCTCCCGTGCCGACCCCGCGCCGAACTCCTCCCCCGCCACGACGATGTCCCCTTTCTGGACGCGCGCCGCGAAGCCGGCGTCGATCCCCTCCAGGACGTGCCGCGCCAGCCGGGCCTCGTCCTGCGCGGTCAGGTGCCGCGGGGGGATGATCTCGTCGGTCGTGATCCGGTCGCGCGCGAAGACGTGCGCCTTGCCTCTCATGGGACCCTCTCCTTCCCGCCCTTCCTTTCCGCGGTCTTTCCTGCCGCCGGCGACCCCCATGGGATAGCCCCTGGAAGTCTCCCCCTCCGGCGGCAGAAAACACCGCGGGGGAAAAAAGAAGCGCAGGACCCGCGGTCCGGCGAGCGTCGTGCTGGCCGGACCGGCCTGCGCTACAGCCGAATTACGCGAATAAACGGCGCCGGTTCGGCCGAACGGGCCGTCCCGGTCGTCCTGCCCTGCTCGATCTCCCTCGCCGGCCCGGGGGCGGCCGCGATCACCGGCGCGCCCGGCGGCGCCTCGTCCAGCCTGGGGAGGGCCACCGGCTGCGCCGGCTCCGCTCCCTGGGCCACGGCGCGCGACAGGTGCAGCGCCTTGTTGACCGCGTGCAGGTAGGCCCGGGCGCTGGCCTCCACGACGTCGGTGGACGCCGCCTTCCCGGTGAACCCCCGCCCGCCGAAATCGACGTGCACCGAAACCTCGCCCATGGCGTCGCGGCCGCGCGACACCGCCCGCAGCGCGTAATCGACCAGGTGACCGCGGAAATTGGTGATCTGGTCGATGGCCGTGTAGGTCGCCGCCACCGGCCCGTCGCCGATGGCGCAGGCCACCGCCTCCTGGCCGTCGGCCGAGGTCAGGGTCACCGTCGCGGTGGACGGCTTCTGGCTGCCGGCGGTCGCCTGCAGCAGTTTCAGCCGCCAGGTCTCCGGGATGTCGCGCATCCCCTCGTGCACGATGGCGATCAGGTCCTCGTCGAAGATCTCCTTCTTCTGGTCGGCGATCTCGATGAACCGCCTGTAGGCCTTGTCGAGCTCCGGGCGGCTCAGCGCGTACCCCAGGTCGGCGAGCTTCTTCCCGAGGGCGTGACGGCCCGAGTGCTTCCCCAGCACCAGCCGGTTTGTCTTGATGCCGACCGACTCGGGGGTCATGATCTCGTAGGTCCGGCGCTCCTTCAGCACCCCGTCCTGGTGGATCCCCGCCTCGTGGGCGAAGGCGTTCCGCCCCACCACCGCCTTGTTCGGCTGGACCTGCATGCCGGTGATCCCGGTGAGCAGCTGGCTCGACTTGAAGATCTCGGTGGTCACCACGCCGGTGGCGAACGGCAGGGCGTCGCGACGGACGTAGAGGGCCATGATCAGCTCCTCGAGCGAGGCGTTGCCGGCCCGCTCGCCGATGCCGTTCACGGTGCACTCCACCTGCCGCGCCCCCGCCTCGACCGCGGCGAGCGAGTTGGCCACCGCCAGTCCCAGGTCGTTGTGGCAGTGAACCGACAGGGTCACCTTCTCGATCCCCTTCACCCGGGAGCGCAGCGCGCCGATGAGGCGGGTGAACTCGGGCGGCACGGTGTAGCCGACGGTGTCGGGAATGTTGAGGGTCGTCGCCCCGGCCGCGATGGCCGCCTCGACCACGGCGCGGAGGTAGTCGGGGTCGCTCCGGGTGGCGTCCTCGGCCGAGAACTCGACGTCCGGGGTGAACGAGCGGGCCAGAGCCACGGCCTCGACCGCCATCGCCAGGACTTCGTCGCGGGTTCGCTGCAGCTTGCGCTCGATGTGCAGGTCCGAGGTGGCGATGAAGGTGTGGATGCGCGGGTGCTCCGCCTCCCGGATCGCCTCCCAGGCCCTCTCGACGTCCTCCCGGGTGGCCCGCGCCAGGGCCGCGATCACCGGACGGCGGACCTCGCGCGCCACCGCCCGCACCGCCCGGAAGTCGTCCTCGGAGGCCATCGGAAAGCCGGCCTCGATGACGTCGACCCCCAGGGCGTCGAGCTGCCGGGCCATCCGAACCTTTTCTTCCAGGTTCATGCTGGCGCCGGGCGACTGCTCGCCGTCGCGAAGGGTGGTGTCGAAAATCAGGATCCGCTCGGGCACGGGGGGTTCCCTGCGTTCGCCGCAATCTTGATGGTTGTTCATATACGAGGCTGGATGTCCGCTGTCAACGGATTTCACAGGGGTTACCACCCATGGACCGCCCGGTGGAACGGCCCGAAGACGCCCCCGCGGGGCATCCACCGGCTCCCCTGCGTCAAGACCGGTGCGGATTCTACATTACTGACCGACCGGTCGGCAAGCGGCACGGATCGCAAAACTTTGAACCGGTGCGTTCCACTATGAGAAACATAACCCGGGGTATTTTGCTCCCCCGGCCGTCTTCCCCGTTGACACCCCCGGGATCGCGTGTTAACTTTCCCCCGCTTTCGTCATCAAGGAGGAATTCCAGGAACTTTTCCAACATACAAAGGCTCTTCCAAATCTTATCGAGAGTGGGGGAGGGACAGGCCCGATGATCCCACGGCAACCGCGGCGAAGGCTGGCCGGCAGGTGCCAACTCCTGCGGGGCCCCGAGGGCTTCGGCAGATGAGAGACGGAAGACGAAGAAGTTGGTCCCCCGAACCTCTTCGACGTCTCGAAGAGGTTTTTTGTTTGACCGGGGGCATCACGGAAGCGGGGCGTCGATGGGCGCGAACAGGGTGAAACCGAAGGCGAGCGAAGACGGGAGCGGCGGCGCCCCAACCGGCGGCGCCCGGACCGGAGTCGCCGGGGATGGCGGCGCCCGGACGGCCGATCCCGCCGGCGCCGCGGTTCCCGCACGCTACTCCCGGCAGGTCCTGTTCGAGGGGATCGGCGTCGAGGGGCAGGCGCGGCTCATCGCCTCCAGAGCGGTCCTGGTCGGCTGCGGCGCCCTGGGGACGGTGCAGGCGTCGCTCCTGGCGCGCGCCGGGGTCGGGACCTTGAGGATCATCGACCGGGATTTCGTGGAGGAGTCCAACCTCCAGCGCCAGATCCTGTTCGACGAGGAGGACGTGAAAGGGCTCCTCCCCAAGGCGGTCGCCGCCGAGAAGAAGCTCCGGGCGGTCAACTCCCAGGTGCGGGTGGAGGGGGTGGTGGAGGACCTCAATCCCTCCAGCGTCGAGCGGCTCCTCACCGGCTTCGATCTGATCCTGGACGCCACCGACAACTTCGACGCCCGCTTCCTGATGAACGATTTCGCCGTCCGCACCGGCACCCCCTGGGTGTACGGCGCCTGCGTCGGGTCGTACGGCCTGACCTTCCCGATCCTGCCGGACGAGACCGCCTGCCTGCGCTGCGTCTTCGAGACCGCCCCGCCCCCGGGCCTCTCCCCCACCTGCGACACGGCCGGGGTCCTGGGACCGATCGTCGGGATCGTGGCGTCGCTGCAGGCCGCCGAGGCGCTCAAGATCCTTTCGGGCCGGCGGGACCGGGTGAGCCGGAAGATGAACATCATCGACGTCTGGGAAGGACGGCAGAGCCAGGTCGATCTGCCGCCGCGCGATCCCGGCTGCCCCGCCTGCGGCCGGCGCGAGTTCACCTGGCTCGAGGGACGGGAGGGGGCCGACACCACGACCCTGTGCGGGCGGAACGCCGTCCAGATCCGCCGCAAGGACCGGTCGGCCCTCGACCTGGAGGAGGTGGCGCGCCGGCTCGCCCCCCTCGGCGGCGTGGAGCGCAATCGCTTCCTGGTGCGGGCGCAGATCGACAACCACCAGATCACCGTGTTCGCCGACGGCCGGGCGATCATCGGCGGCACCAACGATCCGAACCTGGCCCGATCGATCTACGCCCGTTACGTGGGGAACTGAGGGGCGCCCGGGGCGCTCCGGAGGCCGTTCATGATCTACCTCGACAACGCCGCCACTTCGTACCCGAAGCCGGAGGGGGTCTACCGCGGCATGGAGGCGTTCGTCCGCGCCTCCGGCGCCAACCCGGGGCGGGGCGGCCACCGGCGCGCCGTCGAGGCGGAGGCGATGATCGGCGACACCCGGCGGCTCCTGGCCCGCCTGTTCGCCGCCCCCCGGCCGGAGCGGATCGTCTTCGGCTGCAACGCCACCGACGCGCTCAACATGGCGATCAAGGGGGTGCTGCGGCCGGGCGATCACGCCATCACCTCGGTCCTGGAGCACAACTCGGTCTCCCGCCCCCTCAACCGGCTGGAGCAGGACGGGGTCGTCACGCTGACCCGCCTGCCGGCCACCGCCGCCCATCTCATCGACCCCGATGCGGTCCGCCGCGCCCTGACCCCGAAGACCCGCCTGGTGGCCCTGACACACGCCTCCAACGTCACCGGCACCATCCAGCCGGTTCGGGACATCGGCCGGATCGTGCGGGAGCACGGGGCGCTCTTCCTGGTGGACGCGGCGCAGAGCGCCGGGGCGGTGCCGATCGAGGTGGAGCGGGACGGCATCGACCTCCTGGCGTTCACCGGTCACAAGGGGCTCCTGGGCCCGACCGGCACGGGAGGCCTCTACGTCGGCGAGCGGGCCGAGGTGCGGCCGTGGCGCGAAGGGGGGACCGGCGGCGATTCGACGCGGCCGGTGCAGCCGGACGAATTTCCGCACCGCCTCGAGGGGGGGACCCCCAACGTCTTCGGTCTGGCGGGGCTGCGCGAGGGGGTGCGGCATCTCCTGGAGCAGGGGGTCGAAAGCGTCCTGCCGCACGAGCGGGCCCTTCTCGCCGAATTCCTCAAGGCCCTCCGGGAACCCGCGCGCTTCGAGTTTTACGGCGCCGACCGGGACCTGCTGGAGCGGCGCGGCGAGGGGCGCGTCGGGCTCCTGAGCCTGACGGTGCGCCGCTTCGACCCGGCCGAGTTCGCGGCCGTCCTCGACGAGCAGTTCGACATCGCGGTGCGGCCGGGGCTCCACTGCGCCCCCTACGCCCACCGGCATCTCGGCACCTTCTCGGGCGGCACCGTCCGACTGAGCGTCGGCGTCCTGAACACCGGCGACGAGATGCGCCGGGCGGCCGCGGCCTTCGAGGAGGTCGCGGTCGCCGCCGCCTGAGCCGGGTCGAAGGAACGCAATGCCAGTCGTTGCAACCGGAGATGGAGCGATGAGTCACGTGAAGGGTTTGAAGTGCCGGGAGTGCGGTACGGAGATCGAGGCGGCGCCGCGGGCAATCTGCGAGGAGTGCTTCGGCCCGCTCGAGGTGATCTACGACTACGACGCGATCAGGAAGGCCCTCGGGCCGGACACGATCGCGGCCCGCCCCCGCTCGATGTGGCGCTACCGCGAGCTCCTCCCGGTCACCGGCACGACCATCCTGGGCGAGGAGACCGGCTTCACCCCTCTCATCCGCGCCGATCGCCTGGCGCGGCGGCTGGGGGTGCGCGAGCTGTACGTCAAGAACGACGCGGTCAACTTCCCCACCCTGTCGTTCAAGGACCGGGTGGTGTCGGTGGCCCTGACCCGGGCGCGCGAGTTCGGCATGACCACGGTCGGCTGCGCCTCCACCGGCAACCTGGCCAACGCGGTCGCCGCCCAGGGGACCCGTTTCGGCTTCGACACGCGCATCCTGGTCCCGCACGACCTGGAGACCGCCAAGATCCTCGGCACGACGGTCTACGGCGCCCGCCTCTACGGCGTGCGCGGCGACTACGACCAGGTCAACCGGCTTTGCAGCCAGATCGCCGACCGGTTCGGCTGGGGGATCGTCAACGTCAATCTGCGCCCGTTCTACGGCGAAGGCTCCAAGACGGTCGGCTACGAGATCGCCGAGCAGCTCGGCTGGCGCCTGCCGCCCCACCTGGTCTGCTGCATGGCGGGCGGCTCGCTGATCACGAAGATCTCGAAGGCCTTCGACGAGCTGCAGGGGCTCGGGTGGGTGGACCCGGCGCCGGTCCGCCTGTACGGCGCCCAGGCCGCCGGTTGCAACCCGATCGTCACCGCGGTCAAGGACGGGACCGGCGAGATCCGGCCGGTGGTGGCGCGGACCATCGCCCGCTCCCTCGCCATCGGCAACCCGGCGGACGGCTACTACGCCGCCCGCGTCATCCGCAAAAGCGGCGGCACGGCGGAGGACGTCACCGACGCCGAGATCGTCGAGGGGATCCGGCTGCTGGCCGAAACCGAGGGGATCTTCGCCGAGACCGCCGGGGGGGTGACCGTCGCGGTGGCGCGCAAGCTGATCGCACGGGGCACGATCCCGCCGCACGAGCCGATCGTCCTGGTGGTCACCGGCAACGGTCTGAAGACCACCGACGCCCTGGCGGGCGTCCCGGCCGCCTACCCGGTGATCGAGCCCCGGATCGAGGCGTTCGAGCAGGCGCTCGCGGCCGGCGACGACCCGACGGCCGTTCCGAGTCCGTCATCCGGACGCGCCACGAAGGGCGCGTCCGTCTTATCCGGGCGACCCGCGTAGCGGGCGCCATTTCATGGTTCTGCAAGGAGGCACTCATGGCGATCCAGGTGAGAATTCCCTCGGTCCTGCGGCGTCAGACCGGCGGCGAGGAGATCGTGGCCCTCGAAGGACGGACGCTGGCGGACGTCCTCGACGGTCTGGAGTCGCGCTACGAGGGCCTGCGCGGCAAGCTGCGCGGCCCCGAGGGGGAGATCCGGCGCTTCGTCAACATCTACGTCAACGACAGCGACGTCCGCCTGCTGAAGGGGGCCGTCACCCCGGTGACCGACGGCGACGAAGTCACCATCATCCCGGCGGTCGCGGGGGGGTAAAGCCCCGGATACCTCCTGGCCGATCCGGTACCCGCGGAGCTCTTGCAGGAGGAAGGTAGCGCTCGGGCGCCGTGGCAACCTGGAACCGCTGCCGTCGTTTCATCTGCTCTGCGTCCAGAGGGGCACCACCGGCAACGAAGAGATCGATCTTCGTGGACGTCGGATCGACATCGACCGTCGAGCGGGGCTCGCCGCTGCGTGCCGCGGCGCCTTTCCCGCGCCGCGCACCGATAAAAAAACACTCCCCGGCCCGCCTTACGGCGGACCGGGGAGATGTCAGTGACGGACGCGTCTCCGGCGCTTACGGAGCCGGCGGCCCGAGGCTGCCGGTGATCCCCAGGTAGTCGGCGAAGCCGGTGCCGCCGTCGGTGGTGATGGCGAACAGCTTCGCCCCGGCGCTGGTGAAGTCGAGCACCCCGCCGAGCGTGAGCCCCTCGCCGCAGAACGGCGGGGTGAACGCCTCCGCCCGATCGGAGAGGGCGTCGACCGCCTGGCTTTCGAAGCCGGCCTCCGTGACCAGGTCGTCGTCGGTCTGGATCCCGGCGCTGCACATCACCCCGGCCTGAACCCCCGAGGGGATGACCTCGTTCAGCGCGAAGACGAACCCGGTCTCGTTGGCGGCGCACTGGCTGTTGTCGATCCCCATGGTGGTCTTCAGGGTCAGGTCGAGACAGACGGCGTAGAGCAGGCAGTCGGGAGCCGCGTCCCCTTCCTCCCCGAAGCATCCCTGGAGCGTCTCGAGCACGCCGGCGAAGCCGTCGTTCGCCTTGTCGATCAGCAGGACGACGCTGGTGTCGTTCAGGATCAGGTCGGTGAGCACCGTGTTGTCCCCGGCATTGTCGTCGGAGAACAGCAGGGTGGGCTCCAGGTCCTGACGGGCGCACAGCACGACCGAATCGTCGGAGTGGATGTCCCGCGTCGGCGTGGCGGCGCAGACGATCCGCGCGCCCAGCGGGGTCACCGTCGTGCAATCCGCGCCCGAGAAGCCGTAGCAGGCGCCGATCTTGACGTTGGGGAGGTCGCCGGTCAGCGTCCCGCAGTCGGCGCCGCGGATCGCGTGGCAGATCCCCTGGACGGTCGCCCCGGCGATGGTCGTGCCGTCGCCAAGACTGTCGCAGCCGCCGGCGCCTGCATCCGGGAGCAGATCGTCGACCGTGAGCGCGTCGGCGTCGGTGCAGAAGCCGGTGATCGCGCCCGAGGCCTTCATGGAGGCGAACACCTGGTTGAAGACGTCGTCCGCGATCAGGATCGACACCTCGTCACCGGCCCCGATCACCTGGGGGACGGTCGGCGCCGAGGCCGGCGTCAGGCTCGCGCCGGGCGTCGTCCGGTTGGTCGGATCGACCGACTGGCTCTCGAACGAGGCCGGGAAGGCCGCCGTCAGCCCGCCGTTCTCGATGACGACGCTGATGTCTCCCGGCGTGAACAGGGCATGGCCGAACGAGGAGATCTTGTCCGGATCGATCTCGATTTCGTCGAGCGCCATGGGATCGGGCTCGCTGGCCGCGACCTCCTCCTCGAACCCTTCCTCGAAGTCGAAATCGAAGTCGATGATGTCGACGATGTCGGCGCCGTCCGCGAACCCGAGGGTGAAGATCTCGATCAGCCCGGCCCCGATGAACTGGAACACGGAGCAGACCGACGCGCCCCAGCACTCGATGCCGCTGTTGTTGCTGGTGACCGCGTTGAACTGCCCGGCGCCGTCACCGGAGTTCTTGACCACGCCGGCGCAGGTCCCGCCGCCGCAGCCGGTGTCGCCGAAGCACTCCTTCCCGGGAGTCGGCCCGCCGCTGCACGTGCCGGCCGACAGGAACAGCGGGTCGCCGTCGCTGTCGACGACGGTCCAGCTGAAGGTCTGCAGGTCCTCCGGGGGCGGTGTCTTGTTCTCGATCGAGTCGGCGGTGATCACGAACTCGTAGCTCAGGTTCTTGACGAAGGTCACCGCGGTCACGTTGATCTTGGTGCGCGCCAGGCACTCCCCGAACAGACCGCGGGTGGTGCACGACCGGTGCGCCCCCACCTGGATGCGGATGTCCGGGAGGTTCACCTTCACGTTGATCTGGCCGCTCTGGAAATCGACCGCGCAGGTCGGATCGGCCGCGCTCGGGGTGAAGTCGACGTCCTCCAGAACGATCGGCACGTTGTTGAGGTTGCACGAGCAACCCGGCTCGGCGTCGAGGGTGCCGAAGGTCCGGCCGCTCAGCCGGGCCTCCGCCTGGGTCGAGAACTCCTCGATCGCGCCGGTGCACTTCTCGTTGAAGAAGTCCTGCGCCGCCGACTCCTTGAGGCCGATCACGAAGGCCGGGTCGATCTCGCTGGTGATGGTGTCGAGGACGTCCGCGAAGGCCGGGCCGATCGCCGCGGCGATCTCCGGAGCCGTCAGCGCCGCCAGGCTGCCGGCCGGCGACTGCACCGCGCCGAGGGCGAACACCACATCGGTGTTGAAGGTCCGGTTCCCCTGGACGTCGGCCGCGTCGGCGATGACCCGGTTCGAGCCGCGGTGGAACGTGCCTCCCGTGGCCGTTCCGGCGACCGCGTCGTGCAGGTCGGTCTCCTCGATCTCCTGGCTGAAGTCGACCACGCACTCGGGGGCCTCGGTCGTGCCGTTCCCCGGCGTGCAGGTCTGGTTCGCCGGCACCGAGACGTCGACGCTCGTGCCGTTGATCCTCAGGCTGGTGATCTCGTTGCCGCCGCAGACCGATCCCGCGACCGTGACCGGGGCCGTGGCGACCACCTGCTGCTCGGTCGGCGCGTCGATCTGGATGCCGAAGGCCGAGGCGACGCCGGCGTCGGCCAGATCGTCTCGATCGCACATCACGTCCAGAGCGTCCGGCAGCGGCAGCGGCGAGCCGGCCACGTGGAAGATGTGCCCGCCCGGAGGCAGGCCCACGACCTCGAAGGAGAAGGTGTTGATCTGAAGGGGCGTTGCGACCGCCATCCGTGCGGTCATGCCGCCGTCTCCGTCCTGCGCCAGGACCTGCAGGTTGCGGATCTCCACGTCCACCATGGTTCCGTCCCCGCACCCGGCCTCGACCTGGAACACGCAGTCCCCCGGCGCGGTGCACAAGGGAGACGCGGTCGGGAAGGCGGTGGCCGGATCGATGCCGGCCTCGGACAGGAGATCGACGCCGTTCAGAAGCACGGCCAGCGTGTTGACATCGACCAGTGGCAGGTGGCCGCCGACCGCGAGCATGCTGCTCTCGGAGAGCGACAGGGTGACGTTGTCCGGCGCGGTCACCTCGAGGTACGGGAGGATGCCGCAGTAGGCGACGTCCTCGATGCCTCCCTTGGTCCCGGTCACCCTCAACAGGGGCATCGGCGCGAACACGGTGTGCCGCGTGGAGCCTGGACGCACCTGGCTCGTGACCCTGTAGTCGAAGTCCTCGACGCGGCTGGCGAGGTGGGCGGACTGGCCGTTCTGCACGTTCTCGATGGCGTCCTTGAGCGTCCCGTCGAGCCCCAGCGCCAGGAGATCGGCCTTGAGCGTCACCCCCGGGGTCGAGGCGCCGAAGGTGAGGACGTGCCAGCCGGTGCAGTCGTCGCCCGGACGGGCCCGTTCGTACGGCAGCGAGCAGGTGACGCCCAGGTCGGCGACCGCCGCGGCGCAGTCGGTGTCGGCGCCGTCGGTGGCGCCGTCGCAGTCGTTGTCGACCGCGTCGCCGCAGGTGGTCTCCGTGGCCTCGGGAGGCGAACCGGCGGTGGCGCCGCACTCCACGCCGCTGCCGTCGCCGGTGCACTCGACCTGGCCGAGGGCCGCGCAGGCCCCCACGCCGTTCGCGCAGGGCTGCCCGACCTGCGGGAACCCCTCGTCGATCACCCCGTCGCCGTCGTCGTCGAGACCGTTGCCGCACAGCTCCGGATCGCCGAAGCCGGCGCAGTCCGGATCCCCCAGGTCGGTGAGACCGTCGCAGTCGTTGTCCTTGCCATCCTCGCAGGAGACGCCGAACGAGGCCCCCTCGTTCTTCGGGGTTCCCGCGGTGGCGCCGCAGGCGGCCGAGCCGTCGCCCAGACAGCCGATGGTCCCCGTGTGCTCGCAGACACCGAGACCGGCCATGCAGAGGGCGCCCACATTGAATCCTTCGTCAATCGCGTCGTCGCCGTCGTTGTCCGCACCGTCGCAGATCTCGGCCGTCTGGCAGGCCGGGTCGTGCACGTCGGTCAGATCGAACCCGGCCTCGTCGGCCTCGTCGATCAGGGCGTCATGGTCGTTGTCCACGCCATCCGCCGCGCCGGTGTCGCAGTCGTTGTTGACGCCGTCGCCGCAGTTCCCCGCGGCGAGCGTCTCATCCGCCCAGAGGATGACGTTGTTGGTCAGGTTGACGCAGGACAGGGTTCCGAACGCGTTCGCCACCGTCGGCGCCTCGGCCGGGAAGCGGCACTCGAGGCGGCCGCCGGTCCTGCACTCGTTGGCCGGCCCGCTCTCGAAGAACAGACAGTACCCGAACCCCTCGTCCAGGTCGCCGTCGTTGTCGTTGTCGACGTCGTCCACCGGGTCGGGATCGTCGAACCCGGAGTCGGCGAGATCGACGTCGCCGTCGCAGTCATCGTCGACGCCGTTGCAGATTTCCGTGGCCCCGGGGTGGACCGCGCCGTCCGCGTCGTCGCAGTCGCCGCACGTGTTGCCCCCGGCGTCGCAGCCGGAGCAGGTCACGTAGCCGTCGGCGTCCCCGTCGGGGCAGTCGTCGGCCAGGACCGTCGTCACCGGCGCGAGCGCCAGAAGACAACCGGCCAGAAGTACGAGTCCGAGACGATACAGGCGCCGTGCGTGCGTCATGCTGTGTCCCTCCCCCCGAAGGGTGGTCTGGTTCATTCCCTGATTGGGCGCGCCGGTGGTTTGTGGCGCCTGAGTGAACGTCACGAATGGATGGATCACTGGACCGCTGCCGAGAGCCCGGATTTCCACCGGTCTCCTGATTCAGCCGATTTGGAGTAGTAGAAGTGCTCCGCCGCGAAATCGGGTCCCGCCGCGCCTGGCGCGACCCCTCACTTCCGGGAATGAACACACCCGCCCGGGAGTGGTGCGTAATATACCGCCATTTCCGATCTTCTCAAGGACTTTGATCGCCGAAATGTAATTCCCCGGCGCCCGCCGGGGCGTGGCATGATGGCGCTTCCCGGCGGGAGGCCGCGGCGCCGCCGGACCGGCAGGCCGGCCTTCACGTCCGCGAGGAGAAACCATGCGCCTGACCCTGTCGTGCCTCGTCCTTGGACTGGTGGCCGTGGCGGCCGCCCCCCCGGCGCGCGCCGCCGACGTGAATCTGAACGTCTACCCGCTGGCCCTTCGTTCGCTGGGGGACGACGACCTCTGGACCCCGGTCGAGGACCAGCTGGCGCTCGGCGGGATGGTCGATTTCGGCGGCCGCGACTGGCCGATCCACCTCGTCCTGGGGGAGCAGGTCTCCCTGGGGGTGGAGGAGTTCGGGGGAACCCTGTTCGGCGACGTCACCGGCAGCATCGCGGAGCTGAGCTTCGGGATCTCGAAGACCTGGGAGACCCGGGGCCGGACGCGGCCGTTCCTGTCGGCCGGCCTGTCCCTGGTCGCCGCCACCCTCGAAGTCGAGAACCTGTTCGCCGGCACCACCCAGGAAGAGGACGACACCTCGGCTGGAGTCTGGATCGAGGGGGGGGTCTACTGGCGGCTGGGGCCCCATTTCAACCTGGGGCTGCACGGCCGGATCCTGGGGGGGACGGCGCTCGACCTGCTGGGCGTCGAGACCGACGCCGACTACTGGCAGCTCGGTCCCATGATCGGCTGGAGCTGGCCTCCCCGGAGCTGAGCGCAGTCGGAGGAGCCCGGCGTCCAGGCGGCCGGGGACGGCGGCTCCTTCAGGGACGGCGATCGTGCGGCACGGTGACCGGGGTCGACACGACTGCGGCGTTCCCGGCAGCGTCGGCGATGCTCCAGGTCAGGGTATAGGTCCGACCGGCGGCCGGCTCCCTCCCGGCCCCTCCCCCGGCACGCTCGGCACGGAGCGAGACCTGGCGATCGTCCTCGCCGAAGGAGGCCCCGGCAACGTCGTCCCCCGACCGGCCGGACTCCTCCGCCTCGCTGCTCGCAATCGACCGGAGCACAACCGTTGGGGCGGGGTCGCAGGCGTCGGCGAACTCCAGCGACACGGCGACCAGGACCATCCGTCCGTCCGGCGGCCATAGGATGTCCGGCGACGCCGTCGCGACTGCGGCGGGCGGCAGGGTGTCGCGCACCTCGAACTCGAACATCGCCGGCTCCGATCGATCGACTCCGTCGCTCACCACCAGGCTGACCAGGTGCGTCCCGGGGGGCATCAGGACTTCCGGGGCCACCCCCGCCGCCGAGCCGAACGGGCCGCTCCATTCATAGGCCAGCGGGTCGCCGTCGGGATC
>JBOGOE010000277.1:0-2088 GCA_050747445.1 Candidatus Polarisedimenticolia bacterium
GTGCCGCGTGGCGCAGCCCCGTGCGCCCGCCCCGCGGGATCGGGGCGGGTCGCGGGGCTACTTGACGACGGCCGGCGGGCTGTGTAGGATGTTATTCGTTATATATATAAGGATTATATAAGGCGCGAAGACCCGATGAACAAGAAGATCCGCACCTTCACCGCGACCGGGCAGGACCTGGAGATGCTCGAGGCGATCGCCCGTTACCACGGGTTTTCCAAGAGCGGCACCATCACCAGCCTGATCCGGAAGGAGTTCTGGAGGGTCTTCCCGGCCGGCAACGGCGCGATCCGCCCGGATCGTGGCGCGCGGGTCCTCGACAGGAAGGGGGAGCGGACCCATGAGCGCTGAAGCGGCGTTCGCCGTGGCGGCCGAGTCGGTCCCGGAGCACTGGCGCGTGCGCGATCCGCGGGAGGCGGAGCGGCGCATCGGGGCCATCCGGGCGCTGGCGCGCGAGCGCCGGGCGGTGATCCTGGCGCACAACTACCAGCTCCCGGAGGTCCAGGAGGCAGCCGACGTCACCGGCGATTCCCTCGGGCTGGCGCTCGAGGCGCAGGGGACCGGGGCGGATCTCATCGTGTTCTGCGGCGTCCATTTCATGGCCGAGTCGGCCAAGATCCTCAATCCGGGGAAGACCGTCCTGCTGCCGAGCCTGGCGGCCGGCTGCGCCCTGGCGGACTCGATCACGGCGGAATCCCTCCTGGCCTGGAAGGAGCGCTACCCCGGGCACGCGGTCGTCACCTACATCAACAGCAGCGCCGAGGTGAAGGCGCTGTCGGACATCTGCTGCACCTCCGCCAACGCGGTCTCCGTGGTCCGCAGCCTGCGGTCGGATCGGATCCTGTTCACCCCCGACCGCAATCTCGGCCGCTGGGTGGCGCGCCAGGTGCCGGAGAAGGAGTTCGTCATCTACGACGGCGTCTGCCCGACCCACGACGTCCTGCGCGACGCCAGCGTGCACCGGACCCGCGCCCTCCATCCCGGCGCCGTGGTGATCGCCCATCCCGAGTGCCGCGAGGACGTCCTGGCCCTGGCCGACGAGGTCTGCTCGACCACCGGGATGATCGCCGCGGTCGCGCGCCACCCCGCCGCCCATACCTTCATCGTGGCGACCGAGTGGGCGCTCATCCACCAGCTCAAGAAGCGGTTCCCGGGCCGCGAGTTCATCCCGGCGGACGGTTGCATCGGCTGCCGCCTGCACTGTCCCTACATGAAGATGGTCGACCTCGGCGCCGTGGAGCGGGCGCTGCGCGAGAACGTGTTCGAGATCGACGTCGATCCCGGCGATGCCGCCGGTGCCCGCCGCGCCCTCGAGCGGATGATGGCGGTGCCCCGCGATCGGTAGCGGGCCGCCGGCCGGTCCCGCCGCCGGCGCGCGCCCATGGTTGACACCCCCGGGGGGCTCCGCTAGAATCCACTCCGCCATTGCGGCCTGCCTTTTCGCGCGTCACGCGAATCCCCGGAAGGTGCACCCGGCGCGGCGACGATGAGCCCCCAAACAGAGTCCCCGAAGCCGGAGCAGCCCCCGCGCCGCCCAAAGCGGAAGATCGTCTATTGGTTCCTGCTCGTCCTGTCGACGATGGGGCTGCTGCCGCTCGGGCTCTCGGCCTACAAGCTGATCGACTACAGCCGCGAGGCGCTGGTCACCTCCCAGCAGGAGGTCCAGCTGATGATCGCGGCGGCGGTCGTGCGGCAGCTCGATGCCTCGGTGGAGGGACTGCGCGCCCAGGTGACCCGTCTGGCGGAATCGGCGGGCGCGTCGCAGCGCGCCGGTGGCGGGCGCGCCATCGACGCCGCCCTGCTCGAGCGGCTCCTCGGGTCCGAGTTCCTGATGCTCCGTTACGCGCCGCGCGCCGGGCCGCCGGCGGAGGCGCGGCAGAGGGGCTTCCCGGCCGACCGGATCGGGCGGGCGATGGCGCAGGCGGTGCGGGCGGCGCTGGATGGGGAGGCGATCGTCACCGATCCGATCCGGCTGCGCGGCCAGGGGGAATCGCGCACCGTGCTGGTGGTCGCGGTGCCGGTGGGCGGCGGCCGCCCGGCGCCGGCGGCGCTCGCCGCGGTCGCCGACTTCGACACCCTGTGGCGGCC
>JBOGOE010000278.1:0-4613 GCA_050747445.1 Candidatus Polarisedimenticolia bacterium
TCCCGGTGAACAGCGCCGTCACCGTGGCGATCCCGATCGAACGGACCCCCAGGTGGTGCAACTGGTCCAGGACGATGGGCCACTCGGGGCGGCGGCGGACCGTCTCCTTGAAGGTCGAGCCGAGCAGGAGCGAGAAGGCACCCACATGGCTCAGGGCGAGATTGAGAACGGCAGTCATGGGGCAGCGGCCATGCTCCTCGGAGGGGGCTCGGGCGCCTCGCGGAGCGCGCTAAGTCCCGGAGAGTCTAATGACTAGAGGGGGGGGCGTCAAGGAAGCGCCGCCTACCGTATACTCGACCGCCGTTCAGGTCACCCACACCCGGCTCCATGCACCTACTGCGGCACGCCCTCATCGTCTTCTGGACCGTGGTCCTCGGGCTCACGGCCATGTTCCTCTGCCTCCTGATTCCAGGAGGTCGGGCTTTCGGTCCGCCGATGCGACTTTGGGGACGTTTGGTTCTGCGCGCCGCGGGGGTGAGGGTGACGGTCACCGGGGCAGGCCCGGCCGGCCCCTGCGTTTATATTGCGAACCATCAGAGCCAGCTCGACATCCCGGCCCTGATCCGGGCGCTTCCTGCCTCCACCCGGTTCATCGCCAAGAAGGAGCTGCTTTACGTGCCGATCTTCGGGTGGGCGCTGTGGCTGGCGGGGTTCGTCTTCGTCGACCGGCGCGACCGCGATAAGGCGATCCGGAGCCTCGAAATGGCGGCCCGAAAGGTCAGGACCGGTACGCCGATCCTGGTCTTCGCAGAGGGAACGCGCAGCCCCGACGGCCGGCTCCTGCCGTTCAAGAAGGGGGGGTTCGTGCTGGCAATGCAGGCCGGCGTCCCGATCGTCCCGGTCACCGTGCGCGGTGGAACCGAGATCCTGCCGAAGGGCAGCCTGCGCATCCGGCCCGGTCGGATCGAAGTGTCGATCGGCGACCCCATCGACACGACCCGCTATTCGTTCGAGACCCGTGACGCCCTGATCGCGGACGTGCGCCGGCGGATCGAGGCCGGTTTCACTTCTTCGGCCGGAGCCGCTCCCCGAAATACTTGAGCAGGCCGATCTGGAACTCGGTGTTGCCCCGCAGGTCGTCGAAGTCGGACTGCAGCGCCACGCCGACGTCGAACTGGAGGACAGTGTCCCACGGCCCCATCAGGTTGCCGCTGACGCCGAAGCCCGTGAAGGTGCGGTACTCGTCCTCCAGCAGACCGTCGCGGACGTAGGCGACGTCGAGCGACGCGTCGAAGCGGACCACCGATCCGATGTTGAAGGCGTACTGGGCACGGGCGATCCCGCCCCGGTCGTAGCGCACGCCCGACCCCGAGAACCCCCGGACCCGGTTCCCGAAGAACGAGAAGCGGAACTCGCTGAACCGGTCGAGACGCGAGCCGGTCTGCCAGCCCCCCTGGAACCGGAGCTTCTGGAAGCGCTTCAGGAAGAACTGCCGGCTGAGCGAGAATTCGTAACGGTCGAAGTCCTTCTGCTCGGGGTCGAATTCCGAGAGACAGGAGCCGGGGCTGTCGCACGGGGACGACGGGAACTGCGCCGCGATCTCCGGTGACGCCGGCACCGTGGTGTCGCCCCACGGCTTCCAATCGTTCCTGATGCCGTGCTCGGCCGAGGCCGATGCGGTCCAGGCGTCACGGTTGAACTCGACCCAGACACCCGGCGTCTGGATCAGCGTGTCGGTCGGGACCACGAAGCTGTCGGTGTCGTCGTCGCGGCCGTAATCGACGTGCTCCAGACCGTAGGTCGCCCGCGCCCTCCAGAAATTCCCCAGCGGAACCCCCAGGCTGAACGACAGGTCCTGCGTGCGGGCATCGACGTGGCTCTCCTCCCGTTCCTCGCCGCGGAGGTACAGCTGGTCCGTCAGGCTGAAGGCGACCGCCACGAGCTGGGCATTGGCGTCGAGACGCTTGCCGAACAGGTTCGGCTTCGCCAGCGACACCAGGTTGACCGCTCCGCCGAGCAGGGCGGTCGTCTGCAGATCCTTCTCCTTGACGTCGAAGTTGAAATAACCCGCGCCGGCCAGCGGCACCACCGGGTAGTCGAGACCGGTCTGGCGGTACAGCCCCGCCAGCCCCAGCCACACCGCCTGCGGCGGCTCCGCCAGCACCCGCTCCCCCGTCTCCGTCCGGGCCAGGTACTTCAACCCCTCCTTCGTCTCCCTCAGGATGTTGCGCTCCGAGGCGTAGGCCCGCCGCCGCGATTCCGCGAACCCGGGATCGTTGATCCTGAGGTTCTTGAAGTCGATCTCACGCAGCAGGACAAGATTCTCCCCCGCGAGGGTCATGATCTGCTGTCCCTCGAGACGGGAGAGGATCCAGTAGGTTGCCCCGTCGGGGCCGGCGACCGGGGCGAAGGTGTTTCTCTCCTCGTTCGAGATCAGCGGCGGCGACAGTTTTTCCTGGACGGTCGTGGTCCGCACCAGGGCGAAGGTGCGGGTCTCGATCCAGGCGCGCCCCTTGTACAGGTTCCGCGCCGGGTCGATCGGCTCGAACTGCAGGACGTGACAGTCGTACTCCCCGACCTTCTCCCGGCCGGCGTAGGTGTAGCGGTAGTCCTTGTTGAGGTTGATGTCGAGGGGGAGCGTGAACACCTGCTCGACGCTCGGGATCGGCAGGGGCGGCAGGCGTTCGCTCCGCCACAGGACGCCGTTGTAGTAGAGGGCGCGCTGCTCCCACTCGGCCCCGGTCTCCCGGTCCCAGTAGAAGGCGACGTCGAAGCTGATGTCCACGGTGTTGCTGCCGGCGATCTTGCCGTGGTAGGTCAGCAACCCCTCCCCCTGGTAGTGCTTCAGACGGAAGTTCTGGTCCGCCATGAACGTCTGGTGACCGGCGATCACCTCTTCGGCGGTGATCAGGCCGGTCTCCTTGATCTCAATTTCCTCCTTCTCGACCTCGAACCCCTTGATCGGCACGCGCGCGTACTGCAAGACCTGGAGCCGGTCGAAGACGAAGACCGGCACGCGGGTCGTGTTGGCCTTGAAGTCCGGCTCGATCGATCGGATCGGTCCCGCGGCCCCACCGACGATGTCGTAAACCGCCACGCCGCGGACCGCGGCGGTCGGGAGGACCATCCGCGCCTTCCCGTCCGGGGGCGGGGCCGGCGCGTGGAAGCCGACCAGCCCCTGGAACGCGTCGGCGTCGAAGAACTCGTACGTGGCGATCCCCGCGGGGCGCTGCCCGCCGGTCTCGAACGGCTCGAAGACCACCCGGCCGCCCGGCACCCGCTGGAAGGTCGGCAGGAACAGCTTGTGCAGGTCGAGAAGGACATTGCGCAGATCGGGCTGCCCCTCGACGTCGGCCTCCAGGTCGAAGGAGACGAGCGCCGCCCCTTCCCCCTGGCCGGCGATGAATCGCGCCAGGAGGTCGGCCGCGCGGGCGCGGTCCTCCTGCCCCGCCAGCGGAACCCCGATGGCCCACATCTGTGCCGATGGATCGTTCTCCAGGATGACGTCGTAGAGACGCGACAGGGCGCGCGGCAGGTCGAGATCGGGTCCGGGGCGCGCCGGCAGGACGTCGATGTAGGTCGCGACTTCCTCCCGATAGAGGGCCGTCTGCCATGCGAGGTCCGCGTCGAGCGTCGCCGCATCGAGGTGCAGGCTCCCCTGCGCCACGAACGCCCCCGGATCGGCGGATCGGATGGTGACCGAGGTGTTCTTCGTCAGGTAGGCAAAGTCGGAAACCCGCTCCCCGGCCCAGCGCTCCTCCCGGTTCGGGCCGTCCCAGATCTCGTAGAAGCGCACCCGCCCCTTGAACTGCCGCCCCGCAGCGCGCGCGAACTCCAGCCACGCCTTGAGGACTTCCGGCCGGTCGGGCCCCGGGAGCGCCCCGCCGGGGTCGACCGCCGGGTTGGGGCCGTAGAGACACAGGGTCACGACGTAGCGGGCTTCGCGGTAGGGCTCGACGATTCGCTCGACCTCGGCCCAGTCGTAGGCGCCGCGCGTCGTCTCCACCAGCGCCCATGGCACCCGGATGCGGACATAAAGAGGATGATCCGCCGCCACCGAGTCGTCGACGATCGGATCCGGCAGGAGGAACTCCTCGCGGATGCCGGAGAGGTCGTACTCGTGACCGAGACCGAGGATCGGGAGCCCGGCGCTCTCGGCCACGGCGGGCGGCGCACCGACCGCCAGAGCGACACCGAGCGACAGGATGCTCGCAACGAAGTCGGGCAAGGGGAGGAAGCGTGGGCGCGGGGTCATGGGCGCGCGAAATTAACAGAGGCGCCCGAGCGAGTCAAACCGCACGGCACGCGCTCGCGGGTCGTTCGGTTGAGTCACCCCGATGCGTGTGGTATAACCGCCGCTCCACGGCCAGCGGGACAAGGGGTTGCGGCGAATGGGCGGTTCGAAGGAAATCCTGATCGCGGGGGCGGTGCGCACGCCGCTCGGCAAGTTCGGCGGTGCGTTCGCGTCGCTCACCGCGCCCGAGCTCGGCGCCGTCGCGGCACGCGCCGCGATCGACCGCGCGGGTCTGAAGCCCGACCATATCGAAGAGACGATCATGGGGAACGCCCGACCCGCAGGAGTGGGGCCGAACCCCGCGCGACAGATCGCGCACCGCACCGGAATCCCCGACACCGCCGTCGCCTACACCGTCAACATGGCCTGCGGCTCCGGT
>JBOGOE010000279.1:0-3121 GCA_050747445.1 Candidatus Polarisedimenticolia bacterium
GCGCGAAGCCGCGCGGCGCGCCGCCGCCGGTCGCTCACGGGCGTCCTCCGGCGCCGCCCCGGGATTGCAGCGCCTTCAGGACCGCCGCCTCGAACCCGGCCGGCGTCTGACGCCGGCCGCCGAACGATACGAACGGACCGCGATCGTCGGCGCGCAGCAGGACCTGACCCAGATGCATGCCCACGATGACCCGTTTCCCGGGGCCCCGGGGCTCCAGGAAGTAATACCCTTCGTCGCCCACGGTGTGCATCGGGGCGCCGGGGACCGCGATCTCGAGCGGCACCGGGCTCTCGACCCTGCCCCCCGGCTGGATCAAGGTCACGCGGGGCTCGGCCGCCCCCTTCAGGGTGCGCCCGACCGACAAGGTCACCTCGGTCCAGAGCATCCCCCCTTCCCAGTAGACCCGGGTGGACGCCACCTTCCCGAGGACGATCCGGTCGGCTGCACCGGCGGTTTCCTCGAGGCTCAGGGGGCGGATGAGGGTGGCCGGGACCGGGCCGATGGCCGCGAGAGCCAGCAGGAGGGCCGCCAGGGGCCGGGAAGCCACGTGCCGTGACGCCCGTCGCCGGGGCCCGGTGGGGGAGAGGCGGAACTGGCTCATCAGCGCCCCGTCCATATACGCCCAACCCCCCAATCCGTCAACGGGTTTCACCGGAACCCGGCCCGTTTCCTTGACCGGGTTTCATCCCCGTGGTAGCCTCTGCGCGCTTTTCTGGCATGCCGCTTCGCGCATGCGGGTCCTGTCTCAATCCCGAAGGAGGACATCCGACGATGAATCGAAGACGCTCGGTTCCGTTGCTGGCCGTCCCGCTCCTGATGCTCCTGGCCACGCCCGTCCTCGCCCAGCAGTCGGGGGGACCGAACCTGGGGTGGAACGGCTGGGGGGCCCAGGTCGGCCTGACCAGCGACCCGGACCAGGTCTACGCCGGGGTGCACTTCCATCTCGGCGAGTTCGCCCGGAACGTCCGCGTCCGGCCGACCGTGGAGATCGGTTCGGGGGACGACGCGACCCTGCTGCAGGCGCTTTTCGAGGTCCATTACGTCTTCTCCAAGGTGCAGGTCTGGAAGCCGTACGTCGGCGGCGGTGCCGGGTTCAACTACGTCAAGGTCGACCTCCCGGCCGGCGCGCAGGGGGACGACAGCGATACCGACGTCAGCCTGATGGGGGTCGGCGGGGTCCAGACCAAGCTCAAATCGGGCACCGGCTTCTTCTTCGAGGGGAAGGTGGGGCTCACCGACGACGACCCGGACTTCAAGGTGGGCGTCGGCTGGAGCTGGAAGTAGGCCCCTGGGTCCGTTCCCCCGCTTCCTTCTGAGGCTGTACGACGACACGGCCGCCCTCCTGGAGGCCGTGGGGGTGCATGGCACCCGCTGGGAGTGGCGCAAGCGTCTCGGGCGCCGCCGGCTGGAAGAATTTCTCGCCGGCGGCGCCCGCGGGACGGCCGCCGCCCTCCTCCCGCCCCGCCGTCTCACAACCATCGGTCTTCTGACCGCCAACGTCGCCCTCTTCGCCCTCATTCTGGCGCTCCGGGGCGTGACCGAGGGGCGCAGCCTGTTCGGGCTGTTCGCCCCATCCGGCGAGGCCCTTTACGTCTTCGGCGCCAAGTACACCCCCGCCATCCTGGCGGGGGAAGCATGGCGTCTGCTGACCGCCTCCTACCTGCACGGCGGCGCGGTCCATCTCCTGTTCAACTGCTCGGCTCTGGCGAGCCTCGGTCCGCTGATCGAAGAGGGGTTCGGCAGCCGCCGGCTGTTCGTGATCTACACCGTCACCGGCATCGCAGCGTTCGTTCTCAGCAGCTGGTGGCGTCCCGAGACCCTGAGTGTCGGATCCTCGGGATCGATTTTCGGGCTGATGGGGTTCGCCTGGGTCTACGGCCGTTACCGGGGGGGCGCCGGGGGGAGGATCGTGGCCGATCACCTGGGCCGCTGGCTGATGTTCGGCCTGGTGATGCTGTTCCTCCCCGGGATCGACAACGCCGCCCACCTCGGCGGGGCGCTCTCGGGCGGGGCGCTCGGTCTCTGGCTGCGCCCCGGCGAGCCGGTGACACGGGCCTCCCGGATCGGGCTGGCGCTGGCGACGGGCGCCCTGCTTCTATTGACCGCGGCCTCGTTCGCCGCGATGGTCGCCGCGCAGCGGGCCACCGCGCACGTATAATGACGGCGCCCGTTTGCGGGGAGTGACGTGGCGCCGAGGACGTCGTTCGAGAAGATCTGGGAGTCCCACCTGGTGCGGCCGGAGACGGCCGAAACCCCTGCCATCCTCTACGTCGATCTGCACCTGATCCACGAAGTCACCTCGCCGCAGGCGTTCACCCTGATCCGGGAGAAGGGGCTCCCCGTCAGGCGCCCCGACCTCACGGTCGCCACCATGGACCACTCGACCCCGACCACACCGCGCGGCCCCGACGGGAGGATCCCGATCGACGACCCGCAGGCGGCGGCCCAGATCGGCCGGCTGGAGGCCAACTGCGCCGAGCACCGGATCCCGCTGCACCGGCTGGGGAGCGACCGGCAGGGGATCGTCCACGTCATCGGCCCCGAACTGGGGCTGACCCAGCCCGGGATGACCATCGTCTGCGGCGACAGCCACACCAGCACCCACGGCGCCTTCGGCGCCCTGGCCTTCGGCATCGGCACGACCGAAGTCGGCCACGTCCTGGCGACCCAGTGCCTGCTTCAGGAGCGCCCGAAGACCTTCGCCATCCGGGTCGACGGCCGGCTGCCGCGGGGAGTCGCCGCCAAGGATCTGATCCTGGCGATCATCGCCAGGATCGGCGTGGGCGGCGGGACCGGCCACGTGATCGAGTACCGCGGCGGGGCGGTCCGGGCCCTGTCGATGGAAGAGCGGATGACGGTCTGCAACATGTCGATCGAGGCCGGGGCGCGCGCCGGCCTCATCGCTCCCGACGAGACCACCGTCGAGTACATCCGCGGCCGTCCACATGCTCCCAAGGGTACGGCGTGGGACGCGGCGGTCGAGATGTGGCGCTCGCTCACGACCGACAAGGGAGCGACCTACGATGCTACGGTGACGCTCGATGCGAGCAGCCTGAGCCCGATGATCACATACGGCACCAACCCGGGAATGGGCATACCCATCGACGGACTGATTCCAGAC
>JBOGOE010000280.1:0-3976 GCA_050747445.1 Candidatus Polarisedimenticolia bacterium
ATGCCTGGCCGCCGCCGGCCGATCGGAAACCGCTCGACGCCGCCTACGCCGGCGCCATGCGCGAGGTCCATCGGGATCATCCCGGCGACGCCGACATCGGGGCGTTGTTCGCCGAGGCACTGATGGATCTCCGCCCCTGGGACCTGTGGACCGAGGAGGGCGCGCCGCAGCCCGGCACCGGCGAGATCCTGGCGACACTCGAGGGGATCATGACGCGGCACCCGGACCACCCGCTGGCGAACCACCTCTACATCCACGCCGTCGAGGCCTCGCCGCATCCGGAGAAGGCCGACGGCGCCGCGGACCGGCTGCGCGACCTGGCGCCGGGGCTCGGCCACCTGGTCCACATGCCGTCCCACATCGACGTCCTGCGCGGCCGCTGGGAGGCGGCGATCCTGGCCAACGCGAAGGCGGAGGAGGCGGACCGGAGATACCGCACCCTCAGCCCGCGGCAGGATTTCTACCGGGTCTACATGGCCCACAACCACCACATGCTGGCGTTCGCCGCCATGATGACCGGCCGGAGCGGCGACGCCGTGCGCGCCATCCGCACCATGGTCGAGGAGATGCCGGAGGAGTGGGTGCGGGAGAGCGCCGCCTTCGCCGACGGCTTCGTGGGGGCGCCGTTCGAGGTGCTGATGCGCTTCGGCCGCTGGGACGAGATCCTCGCCGAGCCGGAGCCACCGGCGCACCTGCCGATCGCCCGGGCGCTGCGTCTGTACGCGCGCGGCGTCGCGCGGACCGCCCGCAATAAGATCCCCGGGGCCCGCGCGGAGCAGGCATCCTTCCGCGCCGCCGCCGCGGCGATGCCGGAGGGGGCGTTCTTCGGCAACAACGCCGCCCGCGACCTGCTGGGGGTCGCCGAGAACCTGCTGGAGGGGGAGATCCTGGCGCGCGAAGGGAGCATTGACGATGCGATCGCGGCGCTGCGTGAAGCGGTGCGGCGCGAGGACGCCCTGCGCTACAACGAGCCCCCCGACTGGATCCAGCCGGTGCGCCACGCCCTCGGGGCGGTTCTCCTGAAGTCCGGCCGTTTCACGGAGGCCGAGACGATCTACCGGGACGATCTGAAACGGCGCCCCGAAAACGGCTGGTCGCTCTTCGGTCTGGCCCGCAGCCTCAGGCTGCAGAAGAAGGATGGCGAGGCCGCTGCCGTGGAGACCCGCTTCCAGGCCATCTGGTCGAAGTCCGACGTGACCCTCAATTCATCGTGCTACTGCCAGCCGGGGGTGTGACGGGACGCCCGCCGACGCGGGTCAGGAGGATGCCGGCGAGGACGCAGGCGGCGCCGAGCCCCAGCCCCGCAGTGACCCGCTCGCCAAGAAGACCGACCCCGAACAGGGTCCCGATGAACGGGACCAGGTTGGAATAGACCGAGGTCTTCAGATTGCCGACCGCCTTCACCGCGCGGTACCAGATCAGGTAGGACACCACCAGCGCGAACAGGAACGAGTAGAACACCCCCGCCCAGGCGACGGCCGACACCGACGACCAGTCCTGCCGGAGGGCCTCCGGCAGCGAGACCGGCGCCATGAACAGGGTCCCCGCCGCCACGCTCAGCGAGGTCACGCGGAGCGGCGAGTAGCGCTGCAGAAGGTTGCGCGACAGCACGGTGTAGCCGGACCAGCAGAGCACCGCCGCGACGATCAGGAGATTGCCGGAGGCGGTCGCCCCCTGCGTCATACGGGCGAAATCCGGCGCCCCGGGGGTGCCGGCGACAATCGTGTAGACCCCGTAGAACCCCAGAAGCGTGCCGCCGGCCGCCGCCGGGGTGATCGTCTCGTGTCCCGCCAGACGGGACATCAGCGCGACTACGACCGGTGTGCTGCCGAACAGGAGCGAGGCGCTCGACGCCGTCGTCCGAGCCAGCCCCTCGATGAAACAGATCTGGTAGACGGTGTGCCCGAGCAGCCCCAGGAGAAGGATGCGCCCGACGTCCTCCCGCGCCACGGCGAGGGTCTTCTCCCGCCAGCGGGTCAGTCCCAGCAGGACCACCGAGGCGCACCCGAAGCGCACCAGGTTGTACGCCAGCGGCCCGACCTCGCGCAGACCGACCTTGACCACCGTCATGTTGAACCCCCAGATCAGGACGGCGGCGAGGAGCTCGAGATCGTTGCGGGTGAACAGGCGGCGGCCGGTCACGGCCGGGGAGTATAGACCGGCCGGCCCGCCGCGCCGCGCGGGACACGCTGCGCCTGTCGCGGCGCGCGGACCCCGTTACAGGCTTTCGAGGAAGCGCAGCAGGACGCGCCGATCGGAGGCGGAGAGTTTCAGGAAGCGGTCGCGGGACGCCGCGGCCTCGCCGCCGTGCAGCCGGACCGCCTCCTCGACGCTCGCCGCGCGCCCGTCGTGCAGGAAGCTCGACGACAGCCGGAGCCCCATGAGCGGCTCGGTGCGGAACTCCGACGGAGCGGCCAGCCCCAGACAGATGTCGGCCAGCTCCGGCCCCATGTCGTGGAGGAGCAGATCGGTCCAGGCACGGACCTTCCGGTGACGGATCGCCTTCACCGGATGATCGCCGGTCTTTAGGACCGGCACGTGACAGGCGGCGCACCCGAGGGCCCCGAACTGACGCTCGCCGCGCCGCCACGGCAACGACCCGCGCAACGCCGCCGGCGGCGCCAGGAAACGGACGAATGCGTCGGTCAGATCGAGCGCCTCCCGATCGATCTCGGGATCGGGCGCCGCATCGACACCGGGCGGGAGCGGTCTTCCGCCGACCGTCCCCTCGGCGGGGGCGACCGGTGTCGTGATCCCCTGCTCGATCGGGAAGGCCCCGTCGTTGAACTCGCGGAGCGTCGGCAGGAACGCCTTGCGCCCGAACCGGCCGAGCCGGCCATCGATGAAGCGGTTGGGGCGGCCGGAGATCCCGTCCCCGTCCCGATCCTCCGGATCGGCGAGCGCCAGGATGACGCTCTCGGGGACGGCGTCGAGCAGACCGAACCCCAGGACGTCGGGCGTCGTGCGCCGCGCCCGGGCGGCCCTCTCCGGCACCGGTTCTTCTTCGATCCCCAGGGCTTCCCTGAGTGCCGGCGTCACCTGGTTCTGGAACACCGGCCCCCCTTCGGCCAGGAGCAGATCGCAGGTCCCGTCCGGCTGCAGCACCGTGGCGTGCAGCTCGACTTCGTCCCCGGACCCGCCGAGGACCGGCTGTTCGTGGCACTCGCCGCAGGAGGGCGCGTTGAACAACGGCCCGAGCCCGGTCGCCGGCTCGAAGGTCCGCGCGAAGACGGCCCGGCCGCGCTCGAACAGCTTCAGTTGTTCCTCGGTCAGACCCGGCAGCGGGTCCCCCGGTTCCGGTTCACGGGCGCAGCCCGCGAGCGGCAACAACGTCAGCGTCATCAGGGCGGCCGCATGCGCCGCCCTCGGCCCGAACCCCGGACGTCCTCCGTGCGTCATCAGTCGCATGGCGTCACCTCGCGTCCCTGTGATTGGGGTGTCGAGTCTAACTTGGGACGCGAAGCGGGGAGGGGGCAAGGAGGAACTGCTGAATTATTGCAGGTGTCAACGAACGGTCACGCCGCGGGCCAGCCGCGTGACCATCAATCGGCTTCGCCCGACGACTTTCGACTGCGTTCCGTCACTTACCACTGAACACGAGGTTCAAGCCGGCATCCTCGATCCCTTCTTCCAGGAGCTTCTCCACCGCCCCAAGAAACCCCTTCTCCTCCTCGGTCTTCGCGAATTGGATGCGTCTACTTTCCGGCCGACTCTCGCGTTCAGCGGTGCGGCGCGGCGCGCGCCTGCCCTCGTACGTGACACGCGAGCGCATCGGCTACAGCGAGTCGTCAGGCGCGGAAGGATAAGCCCTCTCGTAGAAGTCGAGAGTGTTTCTGGCATCCACCCCCAGTTCGAATACCCGTCAACACTTTTTCGACACACTTTCCCCCGCGTCCGACCGTACAATCGCGCCCGCATGGCGATCGGGCTCGACATCGGCTCGTCCAGCGTCAAGGCGCTCCGCGCGGGGAAGGGT
>JBOGOE010000281.1:0-4315 GCA_050747445.1 Candidatus Polarisedimenticolia bacterium
GTCTGCGCGGCCGCCCCGACGGCGGCGCCGCTCGCGCCCGCGGCGACCGTGGAAGCGGCCGGGCCGGTGGCGATCGCCTCGACCTTTCCCTTGCTCTGGTCCCTGCTGGTGGACAGCGGCTGGGACCGCTTGCAGCCGTCGCGGTAGATGGCGACCGCCTTGAGACCCAGCCTCCACGACTGCATGTAGGCCTCGGTGATCTCGTCCACGGTGACGTCCGAGGGAACGTTGACCGTCTTGGAGATGGCGCCCGAGATGAACGGCTGGGCGGCGGCCATCATCTTGACGTGGCCCATGTAGGGGATGCTGCGGCTGCCGCGGAGCGGCCGGAACGCGCAGTCGAAGACCGGCAGGTGGCGGTCCTGGAGGTGCGGCGCGCCTTCGATGGTCTCGTTCTCCTCGACGTACTCCATGATCTCCTTGACCTGCTGGTCGGAGTAGCCCAGGCGCTCGAGGGCGCGCGGCACGGTCTGGTTGACGATCTTAAGGAGCCCGCCCCCCACCAGCTTCTTGTACTTGATCAGGGCGATGTCCGGCTCGATGCCGGTGGTGTCGCAGTCCATCATGAAGGCGATGGTGCCGGTGGGGGCGATGACCGTCGCCTGCGCGTTGCGGATGCCGTGGCGGCTGCCCAGCTCGTGCGCCTCCTCCCAGACGTCGCGCGCCGCGGTGGTGAGGTCGAGCGGCACGTGGGCCGGATCGATCTTCGAGGCGTGCGACCCGTGTTTCTTGAGGACCCGGAGGAACGGCTCGCGGTTCTTCTCGAAGCCGTTGAACGGTCCCATCTTCTCGGCGATGCGCGCCGACATCACGTAGGCGTGCCCGGTCAGGACCGAGGTGATGGCGCCGGCATAGTCGCGCCCGGGGTCGCTGTCGTACGCCAGCCCGCGGCTCATCAGGAGCCCGCCCAGGTTGGCGTACCCCAACCCGAGCGGCCGATAGTCGTGCGAGTTGTCGGCGATCCGCTGCGTCGGGTAGCTGGCGTTGTCGACGATGATCTCCTGCGCCAGGATGGTCGTCTCGATCGCCTTCTTGTACGCCGGCACGTCCAGCTCGCCGTCCTCCTTGGCCAGCTTCATGAGATTCAGCGACGCCAGGTTGCAGGCGGAGTCGTCCAGGAACATGTACTCGGAGCAATTGTGGACGAGCAACCCGCCGGCGACGAAGTGGTGCGTGCGGGGCTCGGTGAGATCGAAGACTTCCTCATCGCCCAGCGGCGAGAGTGACTCGAACTCGTCATCGGGCCGATCGAAGTACGCGGCGACGGTCGCGTTCAGGTCGCGCAGCTTCGCCGCCTTCCCGCTGCCGGGGTGGAAGCCGATCCAGCGCTCGAACAGCACCCGGGAGTTGCGGCTGATCCGGAGGGAGTGCATCTCCTGGACGTCGCTGGCCTGCGTGACACCGCCCCGGCGGTTCTCATAGATCTTCCCCTTGATGCCGTAGTTCAGCAGGAGCTGCTGCACCTGCCGGAGAAGGCCCGGGCTTGTCGAGTCGAGCGACACGCAGGCGTTCTTGTCGTCGCCGATGCCGACGGTGCCGTCTGCGGTGAACAGACCGCGCAGCAGGGCCGCGGTCGATTCGCGATCCAGACGAAAGGCATCGTCGAGCAAGCGCTTCTTCGCCGCACCTTCGTTCAGGACGGCGAACCGGTCGATGACCGACACGACCTCCTTCGCCGAGGTGGCGACGCGGACACCCGTCTCCGTGCTCGTGAGACCGCCGATCGTCCCATCCCCCTTCACGGAGTTCAGGTAATCGACGTACTCGTCGAGAATGTGCGCTTCCCCGTGGCCCATGGTCACGAACACCTGTCCCTGTTCGCCGCTCGTGCAGCCGTCGCCTGCGGCCATGCCGACGAACTCGGCCATCTTCGCGTGCAGATGCTCCTTGCCGAAGTGCCCCGGGACCAGGATCAGCCTGTCCCCCGCTTTGAGCTGCCCGGCAGGAACGTCGCCGCGGTTGGTCGTTGCGATCGGGTGGTCGTTCGTGACCTTCAGGGTGAAGCCGTGCTTCGTCTTCAGCAGGAAGACCGGCTTCACGCCGGTCTTGAAGATCTCCGTGACCGGAGACAGGTCACCGTCCTCGGTGACAATCTGCACGACCTTCCGCCCCACCAGTTCCTTGATCGGGATCAGCCCCTCGCCGGTCGCGACGAGGGTGTCGCCGGTGACGCACGGGTTGCTGGCGTTGATGCGCGCCGTGTTCGGGCAGGGATGCCAGTCGTTGATGGTGGTGTCGAACTGCATCCCGGGATCGCCGCAGTACCAGGTGGCGTCGGCGATCATGTGCATCAGGTCGCGCGCCCGGTAGGTGTCCATCGGCCGGCCGGTGGTGACCGCCCTGGTCTGCCACTCGCCGTCGGATTCGACCGCCTTCATGAAGTCGTCGCTGACCCGCACCGAGTTGTTGGAGTTCTGGAAGAAGATCGACGCGTACGCCGGGCCGTCGAGCGCGCTGGAGTAACCGGCGTCGATGAGGGTCCAGGCCTTCCGCTCCTCCTCCTTCTTGCACTTGATGAACTCCTCGATGTCGGGGTGATCGACGTTGAGGATGACCATCTTGGCGGCGCGCCGCGTCTTGCCGCCGCTCTTGATGACGCCGGCGAAGGCGTCGTATCCCTTCATGAAGGAGACCGGGCCCGAGGCGGTGCCGCCGCCCGCGAGCAGCTCCTTCGAGGAGCGGATGGCCGACAGGTTCGAGCCGGTGCCGCTGCCGTACTTGAACAGCATCCCCTCGGTCTTGGCGAGGGTGAGGATCGAGTCCATCGTGTCTTCGACGGCGTTGATGAAGCACGCCGATCCCTGCGGGCGGGGCTCGATCCCGATGTTGAACCAGACCGGCGAGTTGAACGACATCTTCTGATAGACGAGCAGGTGCTTCAGCTCGGCCTCGAAGGTCTGGGCGTCGGCCTCGGTGTCGAAGTATCCCTGCGCCCGGCCCCAGGCGCTGATGGTCCGGACGACGCGGCCGATGAGCTGCTTGACGCTGCGCTCCCGCTCGGGGGTGCCGAGGGTGCCGCGGAAGTACTTGGAGGCGACGACGTTGGTGGCGGTCTGCGACCAGAACTTGGGGACCTCGACGTTCTTCTGCTCGAAGACCACCGCCCCCTTCTCGTTGCCGATGAGGGCGTCGCGCACCTCCCACTCGACCTCGTCGAAGGGATCGACGCCAGGGCGGGTGAAGTAACGCTCGATCCTGAGCCCATCGGCTGCCTTGCGGAGCGACAGGGGGGCGGGGAACCCGGAGGACGGCTGAGTCTTGCGCTGCGGCGAAGGCTGCGTGCGCGCCTCCTGCGACTGCGGCGCCCCGGAACCTGCCCTGCGCCCCTTGAGCTCCGACTCCGTCTTCATCGCATCCCCTCCCATCCTGGGGACCCCCTGGTCCCCTCCCCCGGCCCGACTGCTACCCCGCGCCATCGGCCTGCCCCGCGTTCGCCCCGGCGCCGTCACCTGCCCCGCAAGGATCGAGCATCCTGCCATCCCGGATCGCGCTGGCTCCGGGTTGGATTCGGCCCCGACCCCTGGTTGGAGTGACCCGCCCGTTTGATGCCGCCTGGACCTCGTTCGACCCCCCCGGACGACTGATGGACGGTCCCGGCGGCGACGGGGATTTCTACCACAGGGGATTCGAGGCCTGTCAAGAGATCTCCACAAAATATTGTGGGTGCGGCGCGATCATTCTACAACATGATGGATTTTCAGCACTTACCCTGTGGGTCCCCCTGTGCGCCCCCTGTGGGTGCTTTGTGGGTCGCGGGAACCGGACGCGCGGACCCGGCAAAGCTCCGGGTCAGACGCCCCCAAACCACAAGGAGGACCCGCAGGTCACGTCCGATTCGGAGATCCCTGTTCCCCGTGCTGCTCCTGGCGGCGGCCGTCCCCCTGGCGCTGTCGATCCTCCCCACGGCCACCGTCTCGGATGGACCGTATGCCTCGGCGCCCGGCGCCGTCGTCTCGTTCGACGCCAGGCCGACCTGCAACCACCGGGCGTGCGTCGTCATCGGCGAGAACATCACCTGCGCGCAGAACACCGGGACGAACTGCGTGCCGGATCAGAACCGGCCGCGCCCCGGCGCCGAGTGCGACCAGACCACCTGCTGACCCACCGGCAGCCAGACCGGACACCACGAAAGGAGACCCCGTCCCGGCCCTGGCGGTCGGCGTCCTTTCACGGCCCACCCGCGACGGCCCTCTTGCTAGAATCCCGGCTCCGATGTCCCGGACAACCCCTCGGCCCCACCTGCCGCCGGCCTGCCGCCGCATCCCGGCGGCCGCGCTCCTGGCGTTGGCGCTCGTCGCCCCGGGGAGCGCGGCGG
>JBOGOE010000282.1:0-3695 GCA_050747445.1 Candidatus Polarisedimenticolia bacterium
GCCTCCGGCACCGCGACGCTGGAGACCGCCCTCCTGGGGGTGCCGATGGTGATCGTCTACCGTGTGAACCCGCTGACCTTCCTCATGGCCCGGTCGATCTCGGAGGTGCCGCACATCGGCATGGCCAACCTGATCGCCGGGTCGCGGGTGGTCCCCGAGCTGGTGCAGGGGGAGTGCACTCCGAAAGGGATTGCCCGGGAGCTCCGCCGGATCCTGACCGACCCGGCCGTCGCCCGCGGCATGCGGGAGGGGCTGGCGGGGGTGCGCCGGCGGTTGGGGGAGCCGGGGGCGATCGGGCGGGTGGCCTCCATCGCCTGGGATATGATCGCCGCCCGTCGCGGCGGCGCAGAGGGTCGCCGCGCCGCGGAGGGAGGCGGCGGCGCGGGTCATCCCGCGGTCGCGGCGGACAGGGAGGGGCGATGGCAGCCGCACCGGCCGGCGTGAAGAGCATGACCGGCTTCGGGCATGGGGCGGTCGAGCGGGACGGTCTCCGGGTCGAGGTCGAGCTCAAGGGGGTCAACAACCGCTTCCTCGACCTGAAGCTGCGCCTCCCCCTGGAATCGGCGGGGCTGGAGCCCCGATTGCGCGCCCGGCTTCAGGAAAAGGTCGCACGCGGCCGGATCGACGTCGTCGTGACCCTCGTCACGTCCCGGCCGCGCGAAGCGCGTCTGGAGGTCAACAGGGCGCTCGTGGAGGGGTATCTGAAGGCGGTCGGCGACCTCAAGAAAGATTTCGGTCTGCGCGGATCGGTCGGGCTTCTGACCGTCCTGGCCCTTCCGGGGGTGGTCGCGGTGCGGACCGAGCCGTCCGGGAACGGGCTGGCCGACGAGGCGGTCGTCGAGGCGGTGGATCAGGCGTTCACCGACTACGACGTCATGCGCCGCCAGGAGGGGGGCCGCCTGGTCGAGGATCTGACCGCCCGGCTGCGGATCGTCGAGGAGGCGAGCCGGCGGATCGCCCGGGAGGCCGAGGGGTTGCCGTCGCAGTACGCCGCGCGGCTGCGGGCCCGGGTGGCGGCGCTGGCGCAGGGGTTCGAGATTGACCCGGCCCGGCTGGCCCAGGAGGCGGCGATTCTCGCGGGGCGGGTCGACGTGACCGAGGAGACGGTGCGTCTCCTGGGGTACGTCGAGCAGGCCCGCCGGACCCTGGAGCAGGGGTCGGGTCCGGTGGGCAAGACCCTCGACTTCGTGATGCAGGAGATGAACCGGGAGGCCAATACCATCTCCTCCAAGGCGGAGGCGATGGGGATCTGCCGCGAGGCGCTCGCCATCAAGGCCGAGGTCGAGAAGATGCGCGAGCAGATCCAGAACCTGGAGTAGGCGTGGCGGCGGCCGGCACCGGAACGGTGTTCGTGATCTCCGCCCCCTCGGGGGCGGGGAAGACCACCCTGTGCCGCCGGCTGCTCGACGATCTCGAGGGGATCGATTTCTCGGTTTCCTGCACGACCCGCCCGCCCCGCCCCGGGGAGCAGGAGGGGGTCGACTACTACTTCGTCGATCGGACGGAGTTCGAAAGGCGCCGCGCGGCCGGCGAGTTCGTCGAGTGGGCGGTGGTCGGCGGCGATCTCTACGGCACCTCGCAGGCGGCGGTCCGTCAGGCGCTGGCGGGGGGGCGGGACCTGCTGCTCGACATCGATACGCAGGGGGCGAAGAGCATCCGCGGCCGGATGCCGGAGGCGATCCTGATCTTCATCCTCCCCCCCGATCGGGAGGCGCTGCGGACCCGTCTGGTGAAGCGGGGGAGCGAGAGCCCCGAGGGGATGAATGGCCGTCTCGCCCTGGCGGCGGGGGAGATCGGGAAGGCGGGGTTGTACGACTACGTGGTGTTCAACGACGACCTGGAGTCGGCCTACCGGGCGCTGCGGGCGGTCGTCGAGGCGGCCCGATGCCGCTACTCCCGCCAGGCCGGCCGGGTGGAGCGGGTCGCCCGCTCCTTCGGGGTCCGGGACGCACCGGCTCCGTGAGGCGCGGGGCGTCCGCGGACCCTTTTCGTTTACAATGGCGCCTTCAGTCGCGGAACCACGAAACGCGGAGGTCGCATGATCGCGAGCGGCAACATCGGCAACAAGTTCGAGTTCATCAGCGTGGCGGGGGAGCGCTGCAAGCAGCTGCAGCGGGGCGCCCGGGCGCGGGTCGAGAGCGCGGCCATCAAGGCGGTGACCGTCGCCATGCAGGAAGTCCTGGCGGGGACCATCCCCTACTCGTACGGCCCGTTCCCGGAGGATTACCAGCCGGAAGCCGAGGTCGCCGAGGTGACGACCGAGTACCCGCCCGAGGTGCTGGAGGGCGAGACGAGTGAGCCCGGAGCCTGAAGCCGGACCGGTGAAGATCGTCCTCGGGGTGAGCGGCGGGATCGCCGCCTACAAGGCCGCCGAGATCGTCCGCGGTCTGACGCGCGCCGGGGCCGAGGTGCACGTCCTGATGACCGCCAACGCCGGGCGGTTCATCACCCCGTTGACCCTGCAGACCCTCTCCGGACACCGGGTCCTGAGCGACCCCTGGGACCTGTCGCAGGGGGCCGACATCCAGCACATCGCCCTGGCGCGCGGGCTCGACGCCTTCCTGGTGGCGCCGGCGACCGCCGACGTCCTCGCGAGGATGGCCCACGGCCTCGCGGACGACTTCCTGACCACCTTCCACCTGGCGGTGACCGCCCCGGTCGTCGTGGCCCCGGCCATGAACCTCTGGATGTGGGATCACCCGGCGACCCGGGCGAATCTGGCGACCCTCAGGGGGCGCGGCGTGCGGGTGATCGAACCGGAGTCGGGGGAGCTGGCCTGCGGCGAGGAGGGGATCGGCCGGATGGCCGACCCGGCCCGCATCGTCGGCGAGATCCTGGATCTCGTTAAAAAAAAAATTCCGGGTCGCTTGAGGGCCGCCGGGTCCTCGTGACCGCCGGTCCCACCCACGAGCCGATCGACCCCGCCCGCTTCATCACCAACCCCTCCACCGGTCTGATGGGCTACGCCCTGGCGGCGCAGGCGCGCGCGCGCGGCGCCGAGGTCACCCTGATCTCCGGGCCGACCGCGCTCCAGCCCCCTGCCGGGGTCCGGCTGGTGCGGGTGACCACGGCGGAGGAGATGTTCGCCGCTGCCCTCAACCAGGCGCAGGGGGCCGATCTGATCCTGAAGGCGGCCGCGGTCGCCGACTATCGCCCCGAGGAAGCGTCCGACAGCAAGCTCAAGAAGGAGGATCTGAAGCGCCAGGCGCTCCGTGACCGGACCGCCGACGGGGCGATCCTGCTGCGCCTGCGCCCGACCCCCGACATCCTGGAGGAGCTGGGAAAGCGCAAGAAACCGCACCAGGTGCTGGTGGGGTTCGCCGCCGAGACCGACGACCTCGAGGAGAACGCCCGGGCCAAGCTCAAGAAGAAGAATCTCGACCTGATCGTCGCCAACCGGATCGGTCAGGAGGGGGAGGGATTCGGCGCCGCCACCAACCGCGCCGTGGTCCTCGACCGGCGCGGCGGGCGGACCGAGCTGCCGCTGATGGGCAAGGAGGAGATGGCGCGGGCGGTGCTCGACCTGGTCGAATCCTGGCTGCCGCCGGGTGGCGGGGAGGATTCGTGAGCCGCGCCGCCCCCCTGCCCGCGGGACTGCGGGCGCGGCTCGAGTGGCTGCGGCTGCTCGGGGTGGAGGATCTGCGTCTCCGGCGCGAGGCGGGGGTCGCCGCGATGGCGGCCGCTCCTCCGCGCGC
>JBOGOE010000283.1:0-8573 GCA_050747445.1 Candidatus Polarisedimenticolia bacterium
GATCGGCGCGGCGCTCCAGGCGGGGTCGCCGGGGGCGGTGCGCGACCGGCTGGACCTCCTGCTCCGCGGCGGCGACGCCGACGCGCCGGTCCTGGAGTCCGGGTTGCGCCTCCTGGAGACCATCGAGACCTTCTCCTCCGGGGATCTGCGTTACGACGCCTGCGTCGGGGCGGCCCACTCCCCGCCGGCGGTGGTTTCGGTGTCGGAGATGGAAACGCTCGGCCGCTGCCCGCAGCGCTGGTTCTTCGAAAGGGCGCTTCACGCCTCCGAGCTCGGGGAGGTCCGCGAGGAGCACGATCTCGAGCCGGCCGAACTCGGTGCCCGCGTCCACGAGGTGTTGCGCCGGGTGTACGGCGCGGTGCGCGACGAGAAGATCTTGAAGTCCGACGGAGGGAAGGAGGCGGCGCGGCGGGCCGCGGAGCTCCTCGCGACCGCCTGGCAGGAGGAAACCCGCGACCTCGCGGAGCGCCTGCGGGCGACCTTCCCGATCGCCTGGGAGGTCCTGGAAGAGCGCTGGCTGGCGGCGATCGGCCGGTTCCTGGAATGGGACCTGGCGCGGCTGGTGCGCGAGCGTGCGGCGATCCTCGGCGTGGAACAGGGCGCGCGGGCCGCCCTGCCCCTCCCCGCCGGCGCGTCGCTCGAGCTGCGGGGCCGTTTCGATCGGGTGGTGAGCGGCAGCGGGGGAACCCTGGTCGTCGCCGACTACAAGACGGCCCGCACCACGAAGAGCCTGCGCGAGCGGGTCAACGCGACCCTCTGGCTCAAGGGGCACGAGCTGCAGATGCCGCTCTACCTCCTCCTGGCGGAACGGAGCCTTGCCGGCGGGGTTCAGGGAGGCAGGGTCCTCGCCGAGATCCTCGGTATCGGACCCGCCCTCGACAGGGCCATCGCGCGGGACGGGAGGGAGGATGCCGGGGAGGCGTGCGCGCCGGTCGACGCCGCGGCGTTCGCGCGCAGCCGGGAGGGGCTTCTGGAGACCCTCGGGGTGCTCGAGGAGCTGCTGCGCTCCGGGCGTTTCCCGCTCAACAGCGGGCGATGGTGCGACTACTGCCCCTTCCCGCGCGCCTGCCGCCGCAAGCATGCGCCGACGTTGGAGCGGCTGGCGGCGGCCGCGCCGCTCCGCCGCTTCGCGGGGTTGCGGGAGAAGATGCTGAAGCGACCGCTTCTCGGGGACTCCCGACCCGGGGACGAGGAGGAGTCATGAGCGCGGTGCGCGCGCGGCGCGGGACGGGACCGCTCCCGCCGCTTCCGGACGCCGCCGATCGGAGGCGCGCGGTCACCGAGTTCCAACGCAACCTGGTGGTGACGGCGGGGGCCGGCACCGGCAAGACCGCCCTGCTCGTCGAGCGGGCCCTCAACCTGATCGCCGGCCACGGCGTGGCGATCGAATCCCTGGCCGCCATCACCTTCACCGACAAGGCGGCCGCCGAGCTGAAGCTCCGGCTCGCCGCCGGGCTCGAAGACCTGCGCGAGCTGGCCGCCCGCCGCGCCGACCCCGGGACGGCCGGGAGCGACGGGGAGGCGGCCCGTTCCTACGCCTGGCTGGCCGGCGAGGCGGGAGTCGCGCCGGAGATCATCACCGGCCGGGCCCTGGCGGCCCTGCTCAATCTCGACGCCGCGGTCGTCTCCACCATTCACGCCTTCTGCGTCGAGATCCTGAAGCGGTACCCGACCCTCGCCGGCGTCGATCCCGGATTTGCCGTGGACGAGGGAGCGTCGTTCGACGCCCTGTTCGAGACCGAGGCCCGCCGCGCGGCGGCGGTCGAGCTGGGGGCGTCGGCGCCCCGCGCGGCGCTCTGGAGAAAGGTCCTCGAACGGCCGGACGGGATCGGCGCCGTGCGCGACATCGCCCGCGCCCTCGGCTCGTACCGCATCCCCGGGACCGCGGTGGAGGCGGATCGGACGTACGCGGCCCCGGCGGTGAAGGCCCTGCTCGGCCCCGCGGTGGAATCCCTCCTCCGGGATGTCGCCCGGGCGCGGCGCGAGCACCCCGGGATGCAGAAGAACATGGCGGCGGCCCTGGAATCCGCGGAGGCGCTGCTGACCGCCCTCCTCGAGGGAGGCCCCGGGGCCCTCGCCACCGTCACCACCCCCTGGTCGCCGCGGACCTTCAAAGACAAGGACCCCGCTCCGGGGAAGAAACTCCCGGGGATCGACGCGGCCGGGCTGACCGCCGTCTACAAGCGGGCCAAGGGGCTGCTATCGGCGCTCGCCGAGGTGGACGAGGCGGCGATCGCCCCGCTGGTCGACGCCGCCCGGCCGCTCGCGGCCGACGCCCGCGAGGCCCTGCTGCGCGCCGGGTTCGTTTCCTTCGACGGCCTGCTCCGGCTGACGCGCGACCTGCTGGCCGCGCGGCCGGCTCTCCGGCGCGTCCTCGCCGCCCGCTGGCGGACCATCCTCCTGGACGAGTTCCAGGACACCGATCCCCAGCAGTACGAGATCCTCTTCTTCCTGGCCGAGGCACCGGGGGCCTCCTCCGATGACGCCTGGCGGACCCGGCTCGAGCCGGGCCGGTTGTTCATCGTCGGCGACCCGAAGCAGTCGATCTACCGGTTCCGCGGCGCCGACATCGAGGCGTACGAGCGCGCCGTGGCGCGGGTGATGGAGTGCGGCGGCGCCCGGCTGGTCCTGTCGGCCTCGTTCCGCAGCCCGGGGGAGGTGGTCGAGCCGATCGATCGGATGTTCCGCGCCTGGATGCGGGAGGACCGCGACGACGGGGCGATTTTCCAGCCCCCCTACGAGCCGATTGTCTCGGCCGCCGGCCCCGCCGTTCCGGACGCCGAACCGCGGGTGGAAATCTGGAGGGTCGAATCCGGCGGCGACGCCGCGGCGCGACGGCAGGCGGAGGCCGCCGCCATCGCCGGCTGGATCGCCGCCCGCGCCCGCGAGCCCGGGACCGACGTCGCCTCCACGGCCTTCGGAGAGATCGCGCTCCTGCTGCGCTCGCTGAACGACGCGGGACTCTACGCGCGCGCCCTGCGGCGGGCGGCGATCCCCTTCGTCGTGGACGGGGGAAAGGATTTCTACGAACGTCCCGAGGTCGGCGACCTCCTCTCCCTCCTGCGGGCGGTCGCGAATCCGAACGACGGCGCCGCTCTCCTGGCCGTCCTGCGCTCGCCGCTCGGCGGCTGTCCCGACGAGGAGCTGGCGCGTTTCGCCGCGGCGGGGGGACGGCTTGACCGCGCCGGGGAGCCCGCCGTCGCAGGGACGGCCGCCGGTGGGGAGGGCTGGCCCTCCGTCACCCGCACCCTGCGTCTCGTCGAAGTCCTGCGCGGGCGGGCCCGGGGGGCCCCGGCGGACGTCGTGGTGCGGGCCGCGATCCACGACACGCCGCTTCTGCTCCTGCACGCCTCGGCCTGGGAGGGGTCGCAGCGGGTCGCCAACCTGGAAAAGCTGGCCGCGGAGGCGGAGAGCCTGTCCCGGCGCGGGCTGTCGCTCGAGGAGATCCTCGGCGTCCTGGAGGACGAGTTCCGCACCGACAGGGAAGGAGCCGAGAGCCCCCTGGCCGACGAGACCGTCGACGCCGTCCGGGTGCTGACCATCCACAAGGCGAAGGGGCTCGAGTTCCCGGTGGTGTTCGTCCCCGATCTGGCGCGCCGGCCGCCGGCCGGCGGAGCCCGCGAAACCGAGGTCGACTGGCTGGCACTCCCTGGCGGCGGCGCCCTGGCGATCCGGCTGCCCGACGGAACCCGGAATCTCACCCGGGTCCGCAACGACCTCCTCGACGCACGTCACGCGATCGCCGAGGAGAAACGGGTCTTCTACGTCGCCTGCACGCGGGCGCGGGAGCGTCTGATCCTGATCGACGGCGATCCCGTCGCCCCGTCCCCCACCGCCTGGATCGGGGCCCTCGGGACCCTCGGGTATGACCGCACCGCCGATCTGCCGGACGGCGGCACGATTTCCCCCGGGGTCCGGCACCGCCGCATCGTTCCGGCGCCCTCCCCGGTCGCGGCGGCTGCCGCCGCCATCGACCCGGCCTGGGCGGAGGCCGCCACCCGGTTCGAAGGGGCCGCGGCCGCCGCGGCCGCGTCGGCCCGGCCCCCCCTGCGCTGGCCGACCGGCGGGCGGGACACCGAAATGTCCGGTGCCGGGGAAGCGGATGACGGAACCGGGGCGCGGCGCCGCACCGGCGGCCCGGGTCGCGAGGTGGCGCGGCTGGCCGGCTCCGCGGTGCATGCGGCGCTCGAGCGCTGGGACTTCCAGGATCCCCGGACCCTGCGCGACGCGGCGCGGCGCGCGGCGGAATGGGAGGCGGGGGAGGACGCCTCCCTGGCGCGCGACACCGCCGCCGAGGCGGCCGCCATCGTCGAGGCGTTTCTCGGCGGTCCCCTCCCCCACCGGCTCGCGGGCGTGGAGATCCTCGGCCGCGAGGTGCCGATCCTGTTCCGCGACAGGGAGGGGGCGACCTGGACCGGGGCCTGCGATCTGCTGTACCGGGAGACCGGCGGAACCCTGGTGGTCGCCGACTACAAGACCGACCAGGTCGCCGGCGACCCGGCGGCCGCCGCCGCGGCCTACCGCGACCAGGTGGCGGTTTATCTGGAGGCGGTGGGCCGCGTCTTTCCCGGGTCCCGGGTGCGCGGCGAGATCCTGTTCGTGCGGACCGGCGCCGCCGTCACCGTGCGGCCGACGCCGCCAGTCGCTGCAGCGCCGCCCCCCAGTCGAACGGCTTGAACGAGCGCGGGTCGGGGGCGAACAGGCGGTGCTCCAGGCTGAGGTCGGTCGCCGTCCCCCCCTCCGCCTCCTCCAGCCAGAGCCGCACGACCGACGGCCCCTCCCCCTCCCAGGTCATCACCAGGAAGCGATCGGGGTCCCACACCACGTAGCGCCCCTTCACGCGCGGCGCGCCGGGACGCTCCAGCTGGAACTCGCCGCCGAGACAGGATTCGGCGGCGGCGCTCTCGGCCAGCCACAGGCAGAGACCGGCCTGGGTGGTGAGGCGTTCGAAGGCCTCCTCGGGAGGGACCGCGGCGCGCGCCTCGTGATACTCGGAGCGGCGCCGGTGGCCGCGCGCCTTTTCCATGTGGAACTTGAGGATCTGGATCTCGGAGGCCCAGCCCTGGTCGATGGCGACGAAGGTCTCGTCCCACCCCTCCTCCCCGGGGAAGCCCGAGTGGGAGACGGTCAGGACCGTCCCGTCGGCCCACGGCTCCAGCCGGAACTCCAGATCGGTCTCCAGGTCGCGCACCCGCGCCCGCATGCGCACCATCTCCTGGGGAACGATGCTCACGAACTGACCGGAGGCGACCTGCGCGTCGGGACCGCTCGCCCCGGTCCCCTCCCCGAACACCCAGCGATAGGACCCGCCGGGACGGAGCTCGATGCTGGCCTCGCTCACGAACCAGAGGGACAGCGCCCTGGGGTCGGTCAGCGCCCGGTAGACCTCGGCGGGCGAGGCGTGGATGCCGACGCTGTGCCGGCTGCTGCGATCGGGCTCCAGGGTGAGCCCGCGGGGTTCGTCGTTCACCGGGATCCTCGCCGAGCTGGAGCGCGCATGATCGCCGATCGGCCGGGGGCGGTGTCAAGGAGCGGCGGGGGCGGGCCGTTCAGCGGGGCGCGACCGGGGCGCGCCGCGACAGCAGATCGCCGATGACTCCCAGGAGCCCCAGCGAATCGCCCGGATGGCGCAGCGCCGCCGCGACGCCGCTCTCCTCCGGATGACGCTCGGGGCGGGCGTGCCGGAATCCGCCCAGAAGGACCAGACGCGTGGTCCCGGTGGTGCGGACGAAGCGGCGGATCCGGTCCCCCTGCGTCCAGGGCACGACGGCATCGCCGCGCCCGTGCAGCAGGAGGAGATCGGCGTGCAGCGGTTCCCGCAGCGCCCGCGCGGGAGACAGGGCGTCGATCTCGCCCCGCAGCGCCCCATCCAGGCGGGCGTAGAGCGCGTCGAACCGCGCCGGGTCGTCGTTCGCCACCAGATCGAGCGCGGCGCGGGATGCGGCATCGAGACCGGCGGCCAGGTCGTCGATCGGGGCGGCGGGGTCGCCGCGCCGCCGCAGGGCGATCGCCCGGAGGGCCTCACGGCCGGCCGGATCGGCGATCCGATCGGCGTTCGCCCCGAGCAGGATCCAGCGTCCCTCGGGGAGCGTCTCGCCGTCGTGGTCCACGCCGCGATCGCGATGCCGCCCGGTGGTCAGGAACAGCAGGACGTCGCGCAGGTCGTAGTAGCCGCCGAACAGGACCGCGAACTCGGCGGCGGGAGCCGGTCCGTCGAGCGCCAGCAGGGCCGGTCCCGCCGAGTACGAGAAGCCGATGATCCCGGTCGGCAGCGGCGCAGCGCCGGGACGCGTCGCCGATCCCGCCGGGTCCGCCCCGCCGCACTCCTCGATGGCGTGCGCCGCCGCCAGCGCGGCGCGGACTTCGTCGATGTCGCCGCGCCCGACCCGCAGGCTCCGCATCCCCGGAAAATCCGGCACCAGGACCAGGAACCGGCGGCGCGCCAGGGCGCGGCCCAGCGCCCGGAGACGCGCGTCGTTCTTGCCGGTCTCGACCAGGCCGTGGATCAGGACCAGCCGGCCGCCCGGCGCCACCGCCGGTTCGCAGTACAGGTCGGCGACCCGACCCGCCCCGCCCGGGCCGGCATAGGACACCGGACTCGGCCGCCCCTCCGCCGCGGCCGGCACCGCGTCGATGCTCCAGACCTCGACCAGGAAGGTCAGGGCTTCCGACAGGTTCCGCCCCCGGGCGCCGAGCACCAGCCCGAGGGCCGCAAGGAAGAGGACGAGGATCAGGGGCGGGATGAGGCGGCGGGCGGCGATCATGGGCGTCGGAGCGGCATCGGCGGACCCCCGGTCGGAGCGCGATGCTACAATCCCCGCCTTTCTGGAGGCAACCGCGCATGCGTCTGTCCCGGGTCCCGGCCGCCGCCGTTTCGCTGTTCGCCGGCCTCGCCGCCGCTTTTCCCGCCCCCCCGCCGGCCCGCTCCGCTCCCTCCGGCGCGATCCTGATCCGCAACGGGACGATCCTGACGGTGACGCGCGGCACCCTCGAAGGCGGCGACCTGCTGCTGCGCGACGGGAAGATCGCGGCGGTCGGCCGCGGTCTGCAAGCGCCCGCCGGCGCCACGGTGCTCGACGCCACCGGCCGGTACGTCATGCCGGGGATCGTCGACACCCACTCGCACATGGGGGTCTATCCCTGGCCGGAAGTGGAGGCCAACAGCGACGGCAACGAGCTGACCGACCCGATCACCCCCTGGATCCGGGCCATCGACTCGGTCTGGACGGAGGACCCGGCGTTCGAGCGGGCGCGCGCCGGCGGCGTCACGACGGTCCAGGTCATCCCGGGAAGCGGCAACCTGATCGGCGGCGAAGGGGTGACGCTGAAGCTGCGCCCCGGCGCCGACGTCGGTCGGATGGTGCTCGAAGGGGCGCCGCGCGGCATCAAGATGGCGCTGGGAGAGAACCCGAAGCGGGTCTACGGGTCGCGCGACAAGAGCCCCTCGACCCGGATGGGGAACATGGCGCTGTTCCGCGAAGCGTTCGCCGCGGCGCGCGATTACGGCGCGAAACGGGACGCCTGGCGGGCGAAGAAGGAAGCCGACCGGGGGGCGCCGCCCGACCGCGACCTCAAGATGGAGGCCCTCTTCGACGTCCTGGAGGGACGGGTGCGGGTCCACGTCCATTCGTACCGCAAGGACGAGATCCTGAGGTTCCTGGCGATCGCCGACGAGTTCGGGTTCAAGGTCGCTTCCTTCCAGCACGGTCTCGAGGCCTACAAGATCGCCGCCGAGCTGGCGCGGCGCGACATCGCCGTCGCCACCTTCTCCAACTGGTGGGGGTACAAGGTCGAGGCGTGGGACGGCATCCCGCACAACGCCGCGATCCTGGCGCGCGCCGGGGTCCGGGTCAGCATCCATTCCGATTCGGGGAACCTGATCCAGCGTCTGTACACCGAGGCGGCGGTCGCCGCCCGCTACGGTCTCTCGGAGGAGGACGCCCTCAAGGCGATCACGATCAACCCCGCCTCCGCCCTGGGGCTGGCGGAGCGGATCGGCTCGCTCGAGACCGGCAAGGACGCCGACGTCGCCATCTTCAGCCGCCACCCGCTCGACGTGTACACCCTGGTCGAGACGACGATCATCGACGGCACGATCGCCTGGCGGCGCGGAACCCTCCCCACCCCGACCGGCCTGCCCCCGACCCCGCCCCTCCCGAAGGGGCCGTCCGCCCCCGGGCCGGCCTCCCTCGTGCCGCCGCTGCCGGCGATCCATCCGCAGGGGCTGTACGCGGTCACCGGGGGGCGCGTGTTCACCATGACGGGGCCGCCGATCGAGGACGGGACGGTGATCGTCCGCGACGGGATCATCCGCGAGGTCGGCGCCGGTCTCCGGCCCCCGACCGGCGCGACCGTGATCGACGCGCGCGGCGCCTGGGTTTTCCCCGGACTCATCGAGTCGCGCACGCACCTGGGGCTGGCCGAGATCGATCAGGTGGGGGTGATGCGCGACGAGGACGAGGCGACCGCGCCGGTCCTGCCCCACCTCCGGGCCATCGACGCCTATTACACCGAGAGCGAGCTGATCCCGGTGGCGCGGCTGCACGGTCTGACCTCGGCGCTGGCCGCCCCCG
>JBOGOE010000284.1:0-3445 GCA_050747445.1 Candidatus Polarisedimenticolia bacterium
TGGCGGCAAGGATGTCGCGCGCGATCTGCGGGTCGGTCCGTCCGGAGAACGAGTAGCCGTCCGGCGAAATCGCCCGCCCCCCCGCCTCCGACAGGGCCCGGGCAAACGCCTCGCGCGCCGCCCCGCCCGTGGACAGCAGCGTTCCATCGATGTCGAAAAGGACGATCGTCACGCCCGCCCCGCCGCAGAAGCCGCCAGTGTAGCCCCCCGCCCCCGCCGCGCGCAACGCGGCGCCGCCTGCCGCACGAGGTGCCGGGAGCGTTCGACATCGAAACGCGAACGGCCGCGACAGCGCAGCAGCGCAGTATCCGCTCGCGGGACGGATTCCAATTACGCGCGCCACAGGTGAAGAGCCGAGTGGCGCGCAATATGCTCAAAGTCTGCGTCGGGGCTAAGCAGTTCTGCTCCGACGTCGAGACACGTCTGGGCGATGACGCAGTCTACAGCTCCACGCACGGTGACCCCTCTGCGTCGCAGTGTACGGTAGAGGCGGGCCGCTCGCACGTGACAGTCAATGGTCGGATGAATCATCGGCAGTGATACGAGGACCCTCCGTGCTCGTTGGAACCCTGTATCGGTCCGGAATCCCTGGAGGACCTCCGTGACGATGATCGGGATCACCGACAGGTCCTCTTCTCTCTCGAGTGCTGCGTCGAGGCGCGCCACGTGAGGAGTCTGGACGCCGTTGAAAAAATCCGCCCAGGCATTCGAGTCAACGAGGATCATGCCCTTGACGTGCGCGCAGAGCGCCACGAGTCGACGTCGCCTTTCCAGGCGAGTTTGCCTCGGAGACGACGCAACGCGCGGTACAAGGTGCCCTTCTGAACCAAACGGCGGAGAGCGATGTCCACGACCTCCCGCTTGGACTTGGCTCCCGTCAGGCGTCTGGCCTTCTCAACAAGCGCCTCGTCGATTTCGATGTTCGTTCGTCCCATGGTGGCAATCTCTCCTCGGAAACATACACCAATATAAGATATTTTGGTGTATACCGCAAGAGCCCCCGCTATGGTGGGAATTCGGCGCTCGCGAGGTGACCTGGCCGATGCGTCAGACCGAGACGGCGGTCGATCCCGGCACCTGCAGATGGGCACCGCTGGCGCCGTGACCCATGTGCTGCACACACAGACTGACACCACGTGCCCGCGGTCCCCTCGCACCTCTCTTCGTAAGCAGGTGAAAATGGCTGGTGCCGGGGGCGGGAGTCGAACCCACAAGGGTCGAAGGCCCGAGGGCACGCCTCGGACCAGGGAGTCCGTGAACCCCGGCCGAGACAGAGCGGCGCAGTCCGGTGCGCCCGCCCCGCGGCGCCGGGATCGGCGTTGCGGCGACGCGGCGGAAGGCTATAATCCCCGCTTCGCGGGAGGCTTCGATGGAGAACGAAGAGACTCCGGCACGGCCGGAGGAGGCGATTTTCGATGCGGTGCGGGTCGGGGACGCCGACAGGCTGCGGCGGATCCTCGAGACGCATCCGGAATGGGCGAACGCGCGCAACGCCGAAGGGGACACGGTGCTGCTGTCGGCGGCGTACGCCGGCCGCCGGGATCTCTTCGAGCTGCTGATCGCGAAAGGGGCGGGGGTCAACCTGCACGAGGCGTGCGCCCTCGGCTTGAAGGATCGGGTCGCGGCGGCCCTGCAGGAGGAGCCGCAGGCGGTCGGCGCCTACAGCCACGATGGCTGGACGCCGCTCCATCTGGCGGCCTTCTTCGGGCACAAGGAGGTGGCGGCCCTCCTCCTGGAGCGGGGGGCCGAGGTCAACGCCGTCTCGAAGAGCACCCGCTTCGCGCGCGCCAACACACCGCTGCACGCCGCCGCGGCCAACCGGCAGGTGGAGGTGGCCACACTGCTGCTCGAACGGGGGGCCGACGTCAATGCCCGGGACGGTCACGGGTTCACGCCCCTGGCCCTCGCCGCCAACGGCCGCAACGACCTCCTGGTGATCCTGCTCCTGGAGCGGGGGGCGCAGGCGGTCTGACGCTCCCCTCTCAACGCATCTCCCCCCCCTCCTCGGGGGGACGCATCCTCCGGAAGGCCGTGAACAGCAGCGCGTCGTAGACGATCTTCATCGCCGCGCCGATCAAGAGCGGGGTGTGGAGCGAGACGCTCTGCATGAACATCCCGGCGAATGTGGGGGCCACCGCCCAGGCGCCCACCCGCACCAGGTGGGTGACGCCGGAGGCCAGGGTCCGCTCCGCGGGGCGGACCATCGCCATGACATAGGACTGCCGGGTCGGCACGTCCATCTCCACCAGCCCCTCCCGCAGCAGGAAGAGGATCGCGGCGACCTCGAAGCTCGGGGCATAGGCCACCGTCACCAGGAGCAGGCTGGAAGGGGTGTGGGTGAACACCATGGTGTTGACCAGACCGATGCGCCGCGCCAGCCAGGCGGCCGCCAGGTGGGAGGCGGCGTTGAGGAGACGGGCGCCGAAGAACAGGGCGCCGAGGGTTCCCTCCCCGACCGCGAACCGCTCGTAGAAGAAGTACGACACCAGCGCGGTGGTCAGGAAGCCGCCCGCCAGGCTGTCGAACGCGAACAGACCGCCGATCCGCCACAGGATCCGCCGCGTCGCCGGCGAGACCCGCCGGTCGTCGCCGGCCGCGGGCGCCGTCTCCACCGCCGCCGACAGCCGCGGATAGAGGAGCGCCGGCAGCAGCAGCAGGGCGGCGTACGCCAGGACCGACAGGCGGAGCGATCCGACGGCGCTCCCTGCCCCCCCCTCCGGCGCGACCGCGCGGAGCAGCGCCGGCAGACCGGCGAGGAGCCCGCCGAAGGCGCCCCCCAGATCCTGAAGGAGGTTGTACCAGGCGAAGGTGGCGGTGCGCCGCTCCGGCGGGACGGTCGCCGGCAGGATCGCCTGATCCAGGATGAGCGACGCGCCCCGATCGCGTCCCATGCCGTTGACCATTCCGGCGAAGGCCGCGGCCGCGGCGGTCCAGGGACCGGGCGCCCAGGCGAAGGCCGCCCCCCCCGCCGCCGACAGGAGCGCCAGCACGATCAGGCTGCGGCGGCGCCCCAGACGGTCCCCGGAGACGGTCACCAGCAGCGCCGCCACCGCCCCGCCCAGGAGACCGGCGCCGATGATCGCCCCGCTGCGGGCCGCCCCGAAGCCGCGCTCCGCCAGGTACACCCCCATCAGGACGCCGATCATTCCGTTGGCCGCCGAACGGACGCAGGCGGCGGCGTAGAGGAGGGGGCGGTCGCTCATGGCCGGGAGAGATTACAGGAAAGTACCGGGGACCGGGTTGCGCCCGTCCGGCCCGCGCCTATACATGATCCGTGCGCGCCGGCATGCCGAAGTCCGTCCCGACCCGCCTGCCTCGAGGCCGCCGGCGCAAGGAACCCGGATACTCGATTGATGAAACGTCGCCATCGGACCCTGCGGATACCGGCGTGAGCCGGACGCGGAGCGGGAGCGGGGAGGCGCGCGCCCCGGGCCCCCGCCACGGC
>JBOGOE010000285.1:0-11833 GCA_050747445.1 Candidatus Polarisedimenticolia bacterium
CCCCGGGGGCGGCCCCGCCGCGGCGGAGCGCCGCACCGCCGCGGACGCGCCGCACCTGTTCCCCCGCAACCTGACGATCGCCTACCCGGTGGCGGTCCGCTCCGAGGGGGTCTGGATCACCGACAGCGGCGGCAGGAAGTATCTGGACGGCTGCAGCGGCGCGGTGGTCTGCTCCATCGGCCACGGGGTCCCCGAAATCGCCGAGGCCATGGCGGAGCAGGCGCGCACGCTGCCGTTCGCCCACTCCAGCCAGTTCATCACCCGCCAGACCATCGAGCTGACCGATCGGATCGCCCGCCTCGCTCCCGGCGACATGAAGACCGGAGGCCGCGTCTATCTGGTCTCGGGGGGCAGCGAGGCGGTGGAGACCGCGATCAAGATGGCGCGCCAGTACCAGGTCGAGACCGGCCACCCAGGGCGCTACAAGGTGATCGCCCGCTGGCAGTCGTATCACGGCAGCACCCTGGGGGCGCTGGCGGTCACCGGCAACGTGGCGCGCCGCGACCTCTACGCCCCGCTCCTCCAGCCGCAGCCGCACATCCCGCCCTGCTACTGCTACCGCTGCCCCTACGGGCTCAAGTATCCGAAGTGCGGCATCGCCTGCGTCGAGGAGCTGGAGGCGGCGATCCACCAGGAAGGTGCGGAGACGGTCGCGGCGTTCATCGCCGAGCCGGTCGTCGGCGCCACCCTGGGCGCCGTGCCGGCGGCCGACGGCTATCTCAAGCGCGCCCGCGAGATCTGCACCCGGCACGGCATCCTCCTGATCGCCGACGAGGTGATGACCGGCGTCGGACGCACCGGCCGCAACTTCGCCGTCGATCACTGGGGCGTGGTCCCCGACCTGATCGTGACCGGCAAGGGGCTGTCGGGCGGCTACGCGCCGCTCGGCGCCGTCATCGCGCGCGGCTTCGTCGCCGACGCCATCGCCAGGGGGCGGGGTTTCTTCGAGCACGGGTTCACCTACAGCGCCAATCCCCTGTCGGCGGCGGTCGGCATCGCGGTGCTCGACTACCTGGAGCGCCACAAGCTGATCCGGCGGGCGGCGCGGATGGGGAAGGTTCTGGGGTCGAAGCTCGGGACGCTGCGCCGTCACCCGATCGTGGGCGACGTCCGCGGCATGGGGATGATGTGGGGCGTGGAGATCGTCAAGGACCGCAGGACCCGCGAGCCGTTCCCCCCGTCCCGCAAGACCGCTCGCCGGCTCTACGAGGCCTGTCTCGAGGAGGGGCTGCTGATCTACCCCGGAAGCGGTACGCGCGAGGGGCAGGACGGCGACCATTTCATCGTGTCGCCGCCCTTCTCCATCAGCGCCGCCGAGATCGACGATCTGATCGCCCGGCTCGAGCGCGGTCTGCGGCGCCTGCGGAGCGCCCTGCGCTGACCGGGTCCCCGGGTGCGGCGGCGGCGGGACGGGCCGCCCGGTGCGCCGCTCTCGGCCCGCTGATCCTCCTGCCGGCCCTGTTCTCCTGCTCCTCCGGCGCCGGCATCAGCCTGGTGGTCGACGGACGCGACATCCCGTTCCGGGGCGGTCTGATCCGCCCGGAGGGGGCCGACACCCCGTATCTCGCGGCCGGCCTGGTCGAGACGGCATTCGGCGCGGCGATCAAACACGTGGCCGCCGGCGACCTGGCGGTGGTCTGCCGCGGGACGATCTGCGTGCCGCTCCGGATCGCGGCGGAAGGGGAGGCGATCCGCGTCGGACACGGGCTGTTCGTGCAGGCCTCGTCCCTGGCGCGCGCCCTGTCGTACGAGCTTCTGTGGCTGCCGGAGCGCCGGCTCCTGTCGTTCCGCTCGATGCCGCGCGAGGCGGCGGGGTCGCGGGCCGCCGCGCTGCCGGCCGGTCTCGAACCCGCCGAGCAGGCGACACGCCTGGTCGCCGGGCTTCCCGCCCTCGACTTCTCCCTGCCGCGGCTCGATGGAACGGGGACCATCCCGCTCTCCTCCCTCCGCGGACAGCGGGTGCTGGTGACCTGCTGGGCGTCGTGGGACGCCTCCCGCGACCAGCTGCCGGCGTGGCAGTCGTTCCACCAGAAGCACGCCGACCGGAATTTCACGGTCCTCGGCGTCGCCATGGACGTCCAGGGGGCCGCCGCCGCGACACCGTATGTACGCCGGGCCGGTGTCACCTTCCCGATGCTCGTCGATGAGGAGAACCGGCTGGGGGAGGCCTACGGGATGACGATGATCCCGACCTCCTTCCTGGTCGACGAGCTGGGGCTGGTGCGGGCCGCCGGCCGCGGACCGGATCGGGAGTTCCTGGCCGGGCTGGAAGCGATCCTCGCCGAGCCGGCCGGGCCCACGGCCGCGGTTCTGGCGGCCGGGTCGGTCCCGGGCCCCGCCTTGGGCGCGGCGCTCACTCCCGCCCCGCCCGCGGCCGCGGACCCGGTCGCCGCCGCGGCGGCACCCCCCGGGCCCGAACCGCAGAGCACCGCCGCCAACCCGGTGGCGGAGGCGCATCGTCTCCTTGCGGCGGGCGATCGGAGCGGGGCGGTGGCCTACCTGCGCCGCGCCCTGGAGCGGGAGCCGGAGAACCGGATCCTGCGCACCCAGATCCGGGCCATCGAGCATCCCGAACGTTTCTACGACGGCCCCATCGACGCCGCCTGGCAGCGGCAGCGGAGCCAAGAGGAGCTGGGGGACCGGCCGGAGTAGGTGGCGCGGCCGGAGCAGTCCGCGCGGACGGGGCGCCGCGTCATGAACCGGAGACGGCGGGCGGCGGGCCCGCCGGGCGCAGGGTGACAGTGCGGCGGTCGATTTCGATCACCCGGTCGTAGCAGGTACCGGGCCTGGAAGAGCGCCGGCCACCATGCCTTCCGGCGGAACGACCGTGAGCGTCTCCTCGTAATTCCACCCCGGATCGATGACGAACGGGTGACGCCGTGTTCCCTTTCCCAGCGGATTGGTCCCGGTGCAGGTCAGGGCGCAGACCCGAACCAGCACGAGATCGTCCGCGCCCGTCACCAGCCCGGGGGCCTCGATCCAGAGGCTGAGGCGCAAGGGCTTGTCCAGGTCCTCCAGTTCGTGGATCGCGTGCGAACGGAGCGTCCCTCCCGCGAGTCGATCGGACACCCGGTCCTGCAACCAGGACAGGCGGGCGTTCTCTGCTGCGGGGGCCAGTTCCGCGCGCAGCGCGGCCGCCTGTTCGCCGGTGAACTCGGAATCCACCTCGAAATCCGCCTTGCCGTCGGGACGCGGCCGGATCGTCGCCCCCGCCGATTGCCACGGCAGGACGTCGGAGGCCAGCCAGGTCGCGGTCGGATCGAGCCACAGCGTCGAACCGCCCGGCTGCGGCACCCCCACGAGTGGAGGGCCGGGATCGTCCGGGAGGCGCCGATCACCACCTCGTGCGGGAGATAGCGGCAATCCTCCTTGACGTGTCCGGAGACCGCCCGGAGGCGCGCCCCGGGCTCCTCGATCCCGCCGACCCAGCCGGCGACGACGTTTCCCATGTCGACCCGATCGGGGCGTCCTTCCTGGCCGCCAGGACGGCGTCCGGCAGGAGCGCGGCGAACAGCACAATCGCCGCGACACCGGGCGCCGGCCGGTCATGGCGCCGGCTGCAGGCCGTTGCACCACGTCCTGCCGCCGACAGGCTGCTCCTCATCTGTCCGCCCTCCCTGTCATTGACCCGTCATCGCCGCGACCGGCCGCCCTCCGGACGGAGCGGCAGCCTCGACGGGTTGCAGATCGATCGACTGGCGATCGGCTTCCATGATGGCGTCATACATGCGCCGGACCGACTCCTGGGTGGAAGGGGGATAGCGCCCGGGCCGGGCGATGAAGGAGCGCGTGCAGGTCGTCGATCCGTCCGCCGTGCCGGAACAGCCGAACTTGAGGACGCCGATCGTCGAATCGGCGTACGCGGTCCCCGGAGGAGTGCCGGCCCGAAAGCCGTCGGGCGGGATCAGGACGACGACCTCCTCCTCGTCCCACCCGCGCTCAACATAAAAGGGGTGGGCGCGCCCGCTGCGTGCCGCGGGATTGCGCTCGAGACAGGTCAAGGCGCAGGTCCGTACGACCGCCGTGTCGTCCGCGACGGTCACCATCCCGGGCAGGCGTGCCTGCAGTCGCAGGCGGAGCGGCTGCTCCGGCTCCTCGAGGGCGTCAATGGTGTGCGATTCGAGGGCCGACCCCGGCCGACGCCCGTCGATCCAGTGCTGTAGGAAGGACTCGCGGGCGGTCGCCGCCGCGCCGGCCAGTTCTTCGCGCAGCTCCATGGCGTCGTCCCCGGTGAAGGTCGCGTCGATTGCGGCCCCCGCCGTCCCGTCCGGATGCGGCCGCAGGATCACCCGGTAGCGGCTGGCGCCCATCGACGTCCGCGGAGGCAGGGTCACGATCGTCCCTTCGAGTCCCTGGATCAGAAGGGCGGACGCTCCGCCGTTGCGCCACGACACGAATCCGAACGGGGCCCAGGTTTCCGTCGGGTCGAGCCACAGGACGGTGCCGTCCGGGCGCGGTACCGCCGCCACGACGTGGGTGAACTGCGACAGGCTGTAGAAGGCGCTCAGCAGGGTCCCGCCCTGTCTCCCGGCGACGAGCGCGGGGTGCGCGGTGACGCCGGCGGCCTTCAGGGCCGCCACCAGCAGCACCGCCTTCTCCTCGTTGTCGGCGGCGCTGTTTCCGAGGATCGCCTCCACCGAGCGCGACCATCCGAGGACCTCGTTGGAGGGGACGTATCGCACGTCGCGCTGCACGTGGACGAACACCCGGCGGAGCGTCTCGTCGCCGCCCGATCCCCCGGCGATCCACCCCGCGACCCGTCGTTTCAGGTCGCCCATCCCCTGCTTCATGGACTCACGGTAGGAGGTCGCGACATAACGACCGACCGAGGGCCAGTCGGCGAAAAACCGGTCGGCCGCGTCGACCCCCGGAAGGATCCAGCCACGCCAGCCGGTCAGGAGCATCTCCAGCTGCGGGACGGCGTCCCGCAGCGGCGGCATGAGGTGTTCGTCGCGATAGCCGGGAACGTCCCGCAGCTCGCGGATGTAGGTCGTCCCGGGCATGCGCCCCTGACGCCAGCGCTCCGTCACGGGTGGCTGGCCGCGCGGACATAGGGCGCACTGGAACGTGTAGGCCATGTCGCCCGGGACCGACTGGCTCACCCGGGCCCGCAGGGTGTGCTCCGGACCCGCGAAGGTGAAGGGGGTGATGAACAGGAGCGAGTCGTCGAAGCGCCGATAGCGATACTCGAGAATCGCCCCCGCCTCGGCCGACGGAAAGTTGAACACCCAGGCGATGTCGCGTATCCCGCCCGCCTGAAGCACGACCTTCCTGAAGATTTGGTCGCGCGGTACCGGGACGACCCGTCCGTCCGGGAGGACCGTGCGTGCCTCGATCCCCTCCACGCGGGAGTGCTTGCCCGCGGCGATCTGGACCTCGGAGTAACGGCGGCCCCGATCGGTCAGGATCTTCATTCGATGGTGGACGTCGAGCTCGTTGACCCTCTGGTTCCCCTTCTTGACGATGCGTCCGCGGCGTTCGTTGTTCAACACCACCGCATCGGCCTCGGGATCCTGGGTCAGTCGGGTCAGCGACCGCTCTTCCGCCGAGATCAAAGGCCAGTCGGTCGGGGAATCCGCCGGAGTGGCCGGCGCCGCGACCACCGCCAGCGTCATCCACGGGAGCAGGGCCGGGATCGCGACCGCCAGGGTCGCGACGCTCCGGTGCCCGGCCCGCACGTCAGCGCCCGCCGGCCGCGGTTTCGGGTGACGCGGGCTGCAGGGCCACGGTGGAGCGATCCGCCTCCACGACCTTGTCGTACATCCGGCGCAGATTCTCCTGGACGGTCGCCGGCCAGCGATTGCGGCGCGCCGTGAACTGCCGCGTGCACCGGGCCCCGTCGCCCTGCGCCAGGCAGGAGAACGTCAGGCTCGCCACCTCGGAGCGCGCGCTCACCGGCGGCGGGGTCTCGACCTGCATGGCGGTCCCCGGCTGGATCATCACGATTTCCTCCTCGTTCCAGCCCCGGTCCACGTAGAACGGGTGCCGGCGGGCGCGGCGCGACAGGGGGTTGCTGTCCTCGCACGTGAGGACGCAGCCGCGGACCAGGGTGGTCTCGTCGGCCACGGTGACGAGACCCGGGGCCTCGATCGCCAGCTTCAGGCGCAACGGCTTCTCCACGTCCTGGAGGTTCTCGATCGCGTGCGACTTCAGGGCGCTTCCGGGCCGCCGGCGGGCGAGCCAGGCCTGCAGGTACGCGAGGCGGGCGGTCTCGGCCGCCGGCAGGAGATCGTCCCGCAGTTCGACGGCTTCTTCACCAATGAACTCAGCCTCGATCGCGACGTCTGCCTTCCCGTCGGGGCGCGGTTTCACCGAGCTCCGGTAGCGCGCCGCGCTCACTTCGTTCTTCTGTGGCAGATCGAGGATCTCGCCCAGCCCGTCCTTCAGGATCATCGCCGTCGCTCCGGCATCGCGCCAGGGGACGAAGCCGAATGGAGCATAGGAAACGGTGGGATCGATCCACCTGGGACTCCCTCCCTCCTGGGGGATTCCCACCACGACGTGGGTGAACTGGGACGGACTGAAGAATTTCGGGTTGAGGGAACCGACGTGCTTTCCGGACACCGCGGCGAGCTGCGACTCGATCCCGACGACCTTCAGGGCCGCGGACAGCAGGACGGCCTTTTCCTCGTTGTCCGCGGTCTTCTCCGTGATGAGCGTCTCGATCTTGCGCGAGCCGCCGACGACCGACGTCCAGGGGATGTAGCGGAACTCTTCCTGGACGCGGCGCGCGATCGCTTTGGCCTTCTCCTGGGGCTCGGACAGTCCCTGCACCCAACCCTCGACGAGCGGCTTGAGGACCGCCTGGCCCTCCTTGATCACCTTCTGATAGTGGTCGTCCATCAGCTTCGCGACCGAGATCCAGTCGCCGAACAGGATGTCGCGCCGGTCGAGCTCGATCCAGTAGACGCCCTTCCAGGACTGCAGGACGAGCTCCAGGCGGGGGCTCACCTCCCGGGCGGGTGGCATGAAGATCTCGTCCCGGTAGCCCGGCAGGTCCTTGAGCTCCAGGCTGTACAACTTTCCCTTCTCCTTGCCCATACGCCAGTCGCTGACCTGCGGCTGGACGTCGCACAGATCGGCGAGCGCCATGTACCCCATGTCGGCCGGGAAGATCTGCGTCACCTTCGCCCGGAGCGTGTACTCCGGTCCTTCGAAGTAGAAGGGGTCGATGAAGAACAGGAAGTTGTCGTGCCGGTCGTAGCGGTACTCCAGGATCGCTCCGGGCTCCATCGCGGGGAACGTGAACACCCACTCGGTGATCTTGAATTCGCCGATCTGCAGGACGGTCTTCTCGAAGATCTGATCGGGGGGAACCGGAACGACCGTCCCGTCCGCCTTCACGGTCCGCGCCCGGATGTTGCTCACCCGGGAAAACTTCTGCGCCCGGATACGCACCTCCCCGTGGCGCTTGCCGCGCTCCGTGAGGATCTTGTAACGGACGTGGTAGTCCAGGACATTGACCCGATCGTTGCCCTTGCGCGTGATGCGGCCGTTCCGTTCCCGGTTCAGATAGACCCCGTCGGCGTCGGGATCCTTGAGGACCTTCGAGAGCCCCTTTTCCTCGGCGGTGATCTCGGGCCAGTCCCCCTCCTTGTCCGCGGCGCGCGCCGGCGGTCCGGCGGTCGCCACAGCGACGAGGACTCCGGCGAGCAAGGCGGAACCCGAGGTGCGGAGCGACGGTCGGGAACGAAGCGGACGGTGTCGGCTCATGGTCCCTCCCACGGATCGATGCTTCCTGGGGATGACGATTGCTGGTATTCTACGGCAACCTCCTCCGCCCGGGGCGGAATTTCACGGGTTCAGATATGGCTCGATCGCTCCACCTCTTCATCGACATGCCGGTCCTCCTCGGGCTGGTCCTCGCGGCAGCCCCGGCGGCTCCGATCGTCCGGGCGGCGCCGGCCCCTGCCATCGAAACCGGCGAGGACGCCGTGGTCCTGGAGGAGCGTCTGGAGATCGAAATCCTGTCGGTGCGGGAGGCGCGTCTCCGCTACTCCAACAGCACGAAGGTCCTGACCCCGAAGGGGGTCGAGGCGCACGTCACCGCCGAGGTCGATTACGGACTCTACGAGAAGGTGACTGAGATCAGCGGCGCCGTCATCTCGCCCCAGGGGAAGCGCACCGAGGTCAAAAAGCAGCGGATCGCCGACGAGGCCGCCTATGGGGGGTTCGAGCTCTACTCCGACTCGAGGCAACGGGTGTTGCATTTTCCCGGCGTGGTCCCGGGAGCGACCGTGGAGTACGCGTACGAGATGGAGGTGCGGAGCCTCTTCTACCTCCCATCCCGCTTCGCCCTGCAGGATTTCGAGCCGGCGCGCCTCCGCCGCCTCGTGGTGCGCGCCCCGGCGGGCTTCCCGCTCCGTCACTCGACGCGCGGTTCCCCGGAGTTCAGGCACGAGGAACGGGACGGTGTGGCGACGTACACCTGGGAGGTGCGGGACGTCGCGGGGTTGAAGCGCGAGGCGGACATGCCGCCGCCCGCCGACGTCTACCCGCTGGTCTTCCTTTTCCCGAAGGAATTCACCTACGACGATTATCGGATCGACGCCGCGACCTGGGACGGTCTGGCCCGCTGGTACTGGGAGCTGGCCCGCGAACGGATGACCCCGACCCCGGAGGTCGCCGCCAAGGCGCGCGAGCTGACGGCGGGTCTCACCGACCCCATGGAGATGACGCACCACCTGTTCGAGCACGCCCAGAAGAAGATCAACTACGTCGCCGTCGAGTACGGTCTCGGTGGTCTGCAGCCCCACCACAGCGCCGAGGTGCTGCGTCACGCCTATGGCGACTGCAAGGACAAGACGACCCTCCTGATCGCCATGCTGAAGGCGGTCGGCCTGCAGGGTTACCCGGTCCTCATCCGGACGCGCGACGCCGGTGCCGTCGATCGCGACTTTCCCGAGGACCGCTTCAACCACGTCATTACGGCCGTCCCGGGAGAGAACGGGTACCTGTTCATGGATCCCACCGACGATCGGACCGCCTTCGGGGATCTGCCCTGGGTGGATCAGGGGGCCAACGCCCTCCTGGTCAAAGACGGCGGCGCCGGAGAGCTGGTCGAGACGCCGCTGCTTCCCGCCGATCGCAACCGGACCCAGCGCCTGGTGCGCGCCGCCATCAGCCCCACAGGCGACCTGAGCGGCACCTACGTCGTCGAGGTCTTCGGGCAGGAGAAGGCCTCCTACACCGGGTTTCTCGACAGCAAACCCACGGAACGCGAGGACGAGCTGTCCTTGCTGCTCTCGTGGCTCTGCCCGGGCGCGATCATGGAAGGGCACGAGGTCGCGCTCCCCGGGCGTCCCGAAGAACCGCTGCGGGTCGTCATCCGTTTTCGCGTCCCGCGTTTCGTCAGCCGCGCGGGCAGCGCCGAGATCGTGACCCCCTACCTCGCGCGCTTCGGCTGGCTCGGACGGATCACGGCGTATACCGGTCGGCGGTACCCGGTCTTCTTCGAATACCTGTTCAGCGACCGGGCGGAGATCCACCTGAGCCTGCCGCCGGGCCGGAGGCTCCGGAGGACCCCCGCCGATCACGACCACAAGGGCCCGGGTCTGTCGGCCAGCACGAAGCACGAGGTGACCACCGAGGGCGGGCGGCAGATCCTGGTGGTGCGGCGTTCGGTCTCGGTGGACCGGCGCGAGATCCCGGTCGCGGAGTACCAGGCGCTCCGGGATTTCCTTTCCGCGGTGCAGCAGGAGGAAGCGCGGGCCGTGACCCTCGAGGCGGCGATCTGAGCGGCGCCTGGAGGATTGGGAAGGGCGCGATGTTCAGGGACCGGTGCGGTCCCCGCTGAGGGCGGCGGTCGCGCGCCCGAGGGTGGCGGCGCGGGCGCGGAGCGCATTCGCCAGGATCGCCGCCTGGGCGCGCGCCGTCCGGGCGTCGCCGCCCGCCAGCGAAGCGCGCAGACCGGGCAGGAACTCGGGGGAGTAGGTCGGGAGCGGCGCGTAGATCAGGTGCCGGAACCAGGGCCGGCCCGGGATCCCCTTCGCATGGAGAAGGTCCCTCTCGGCCTGCATCAGGGCCCCGTTGGCCGCCGCCAACGCGCCCGGCGACGGGGGCGGGCCCGACGTGAGCACGCGCGCCGCCGCCGCGTCGAACGCGGCGGCCTCCTTCCGCCATTCCGCCAGGGCCCCGCGCACTCCGGCGAGATCGGGGAGGACCGCCCCCCCCGCGGCCTCCTTCTCCAGGTCGGAAAGATACCCCGCGACGTCGGCCGGATAGGGGGACTCCTCGAACGGCAGGAGATCGGCGTTGGCCATCCGGTAGGCCATGAACCCCCAGACGCGGGTCATCGCGGCGTGATAGCGGAAGCCGGGATCGCCGAACCGCTCCATCCAGCCGTGCGAGTCGAAGATCGAGTGATACACCCCCATCGGCCCCCCGAACTCGGCGTCGAGCGACGGGATTCCGAGATGGTTGAAGAAGACGGTGTAATCCGAGCCGCTGCCGAGGGGCAGGATCGCCATTCCCGGAACGTCGTCGCCCACGCGGCCCGTGTACAGGGCCGTGAGCCCCTCGTCCCGGCCCGCCGCGGCGGTCACGGACAAGAGGTCCTTGCCGCTCGCCGGGTCGGGTACGTCGCGCAGGGCCTCCGCGATGAAACGGCGCAGCGTGGGCACGGAGGACGCCTTGAATGCCGGGCCCGAGACGGCGGTATCGATGTTGAGGCACGCGACGCCGTGGCGCTCCAGCTCCTGCCGCCGATCCTCCCCCCACTCGGTGGAGCCGGTCAGCGTCCACTCCTCGGCGTCCCATGAACCGAACACCAGGGTCCGGCGCGGGCGCAGTCCCCGCCGCGCCATCTCCCCCGCGACCCGGGCCAGCTCGAGCATCGCGGCGGTGCCGCTGACCGGGTCGACGGCGCCGAACACCCAGGCGTCGTGATGATTGCCGAGGATCACCCGGCGTTCCGGTTCATCGCGCCCGGGCAGATAGCCGACGACGTTGGTGATCGGGCGGGTCTCGAACGACGCCTCGATCGCCAGACGGACCCGCGATGGACCGGGACCGAGGCGGTACGCGATGGGCAGTCCTCCCTTCCATGCGGGCGGCGCCTCGGGACCGCCGAGCGATTCGAGGATGACCCGCGCGTCGAGACCCGAGATCGGGATCGCCGGGATGCGCGGCAGGCTCGCGGCCGCTTCCGGCCGGATGCGGCGGGCCCCGGGGAGCGAGGGCCAGCCGGGGGTCAGCGGATCGCCGGGGACGTTGAAGTCGTAGGCGATCGACCCGCGTTGGAGGTGGTCCTCCGGGCCCCAGGGGCCTTCGGGGTAAGCGGCGCCGCGCGCGGCGCCGTCGTCGGCCGGATCGCTGTAGAAGACGATGCCGGCCGCCCCGCGCCGTTCCGCCAAAAGCGCCTTCCCGCCGCGATAGCCCCGGAAATTGCGCGCCAGGACGATCCGCCCGCGCACCTGCACGCCGAGCGCGTCGAGCGCCGCGAAGTCCTCCTCGCGCGCGTGATGCGCGAACACGACCTCCGCGGTGACGTCGGCCGAGGGGGAATAGGCGCTCCAACCCGTACGGTCCGCCGCCCCCGCGGCCGCCTCCTCCGGCGCGCGCGGCGTCTCGGGAGTCGCCAGGACGCGGCGCACGGGCGCGACCTGCTCGAGGGAGGCCCGCTTCACGAACCCCAGGTAGACCGGATACGACGCGAGTTCGACCCGCAGCCCCGCGTCGCGGAACCGATCGGCGATGTATCGGGCCACCGCGTCGTTCCCCGGCGTCCCGGCGACGTGCGGCGCGGCCGTCAGGACGCGGGCGTGCTCCCGGATCCGGGCGGCGTCCGGCAGCGACAACAAGAGATCCTCGTACTGCCGCTGGCGCGCCAGGC
>JBOGOE010000286.1:0-4058 GCA_050747445.1 Candidatus Polarisedimenticolia bacterium
CCCCGGACCCGCCGCCGTCATCCGGCGATCGCGCGTCGCGCGCGGCGTCCCGCCCGCCGCACCCGGCCAGGAAGAGACCGGCGAGCAGCGCCAGAACCGGGCGGTTCGGGATCACGGGGTCTTCGGCTCGACGACCGGGGCGGACTCGAACTCGTCCTGAATCTCGCCGAAGATCTCCTCCAGGATGTCCTCCATCGTCAGGATGCCGATCGGCCGGTCTGTCTTGTCCACGACGACGGCCATGTGCTGCCGCTGGCGGCGGAGCTCCTTCAGGACCGTGTCGATGCGCCGGTCGGACGGGACCCGGATGAGTGGCTTGAGCAGGTTCGAGTCGCGCATCCGGGTCAGATCCTCGTCGGTCAGCAGGGCCAGCGCCTTGACGTTGATCACCGCGACCAGATCGTTCTTGGCCGGGTCGTAGACCGGGTACCGCGTGTGCCGCGCGACCCGCGCCCGCGCCAGGTTCTCCTCGACGGAGCGGGCCATGTCCCAGGTCACGACCCGCTCGATCGGCACCATCACGTCCCGCGCCGAGCGGTCGGCGAACCGGGTGGCGCGGTCCATGATTTCCGCCTCGCTCGGGGTGATCACCCCCTTGCGGATCGATTCGCGGAACAGGATCCGCAGCTCGTCTTCGGAGATGGTCGCTTCCTCGGACTGGCGCAACCCCAGGAGACGCAGCACGCCGTTGGCGCTGCCGTTGAGGATCCAGAGCGCCGGGTAGAAGACCCGGTTGAAGACCACGAGCGGCATCGCCGAGATCCGGGCGATCCGGCCGGGGCGGCGGATCGCCAGCGACTTCGGCACCAGCTCTCCCAGGACGATGTGCAGCGCGGTGATGATGACGAACGCCCCGACCGACGCGACGGTGTGGGCCGCGGGGACCGCGGCACCGCCCAGCCCCGACAGCAGCGGCAGCAGCAGCCCGGCGAACGCCTCCTCGCCGATCCAGCCGAGCCCCAGGCTGACCAGGGTGATGCCCAGCTGGCAGGCCGACAGGTACTCGTCGAGTCGCGACGCCACCTCGCGCGCCAGGGCCGAGCCGGGCAGACCGGTGCTCGCCATCTCCTCGATGCGGCTGGCGCGCACCTTGACCATGGCGAACTCGGCGGCCACGAAAAAGGCGTTTCCCAGCACCAGGAGCATCGCCAGAACCAAGTACACGGGTATGTGCGCTTCCATCGTTCCTCTCTCCTCGCGGTCGGCGGGGGTTGCGGCCCGTCCCGGACTACAGCTTCACGTACTCGGGGCCGCCCCCGCCCTCGGGGGGAACCCAGGTGATGATCTGATAGGGATCCATGATGTCGCAGGTCTTGCAGTGGACGCAGTTGCTGGCGTTGATCTGCAGCCGCCGGCCGCCCCCCTCCTTCGGGACCATTTCGTAGACCGCCGCCGGGCAGAAGCGCTGGCAGGGGTTGCCGTACTCCTCGACGCAGCGGGTCTCGCAGATCGCGGTGTCGCTCACCAGGAGGTGCGACGGCTGGTCCTCATCGTGTTTCGTCCCGGAGTGGAACACGTCGGTCAGCTTGTCGATGAGGAGCGGGTCGTCGTAACGGCGGACCACCGGCTCCGCCGCGGCGCCGGCCCCGGCCCCCCCGCCGCCGCGGCCGTTCAGCGGGCGCAGCCGCTCGTGTCCCGGCTCGGACGGCAGCGGATCGCGCAGCCCCCGCCCCCCGGTCGCCATCTGCAGCCCGGCGTGCAGCAGACCGGCCCACAGACCGTGCCGGAACCCGGCGTGGAAGTTGCGCACCCGCCAGAGCTCCCGCCCCGCCCACGAAGCGCGGAAGCGATCCTCGTAACGGGACAGGAACTCCGCCGAGACATCGTTCGCCGCGATCGCCTCCAGCGTCACCTCCGCCGCGATCATCCCCGCCTTCATCGAGGTGTGGATGCCCTTGAGACGCATCGCGTTGAGCATCGACGCGGAATCCCCCGCGATCAGGCAACCCGAAAGGTACGGCCGCGGCATGGCGTGGATCCCTCCCTCGGGGATGGCCTTGGCGCCGTAGGCCAGGATCTTCCCGCCGCGCAGCATCGGCCGGATGGCGGGATGGGTCTTGAGCGACTGGAACAGATGATGCACGTCGAGTCGGGGATCGGGATAGTCGAGACCGATCACCAGACCGAGGTCGAGCAGGTCCCCCCCCATCCCGTAGATGAACGCCCCGCCGAAGGTGCGGGCATCGAGCGGGAACCCCATGGTGTGGACGACGCTCCCGCGCGCCACGCTCCCCTTCGGGCACTCCCAGACTTCCTTGAGGCCGATGGCGTAGACCTGGGGCTGCCGCCCCCGATCGAGACCGAAACGGGACACCAGCTGCTTGGTGAGGGTGCCGCGCGGCCCTTCGGCGAGGACCGTGACCCTGGCGCGGACGTCGATTCCCGGTTCGTAGCCGGCGCGCCGCTTCCCCTGCCGGTCGATGCCCCGGTCGCCGGTGCGCACCCCGACCACCCGGTCCCCTTCCAGAAGAGGCTCCCCCGCCGCGAAGCCGGGGAACAGATCGACACCGGCGGCCTCGGCTTTCTGCGCCAGCCAGCGGACCACCGTCCCGAGAGACGCGACGTAATTGCCGTGGTTGCGCAAAGGCGGCGGGACGATCGGCAGCGGCAGCCTCCCGCCGCGGGTCAGGAACCAGACCGCGTCGGTGGTGACCGGCCCTTCGAGCGGACAGTCGGTCGCGAAATCGGGGAACAGCTCGCGGAGCGCCCGCGGATCGACGACCGCGCCCGAGATAGCGTGCGACCCGATCTCGCGCCCCTTCTCCAGGACCGCGACTGACAGCTCGAGCGGCTTCCCCTTCCCCTCGTGCGCGACCCGTTCGTTGCGGTCCTTCAAGAGCTGCTTCAATCGGATGGCGCCCGCCAGCCCCGCCGGACCGCCCCCCACGAACAGGACGTCCACTTCCAGCGATTCGCGCGGCCCGTCGTTCATCGCACCTCCGGCCGCGCATTATATCCAGAGGTCCGGGAGGGCGCCGGTGTCCGGCGGAGCCATCCGGCGGTCCCGCTCTGCTGCTATACTCCGCGCCGATGTGGAAGCGCCTCGGGGCTGGTGTCCTGCGCGGACTTCAAATCCGTTGGGAGCCGCCGCCTCGCGCAGAAGGCTGCTGCGCTGCCCGCTGGCGCCGGACCTACCGTAGATCCCCCCTCCCGGCTGTGGGCACGGCGTGGACAGCGGCCTCCCCCCGACCCCCTGCCGGGCTTGCCCCCGCCCGCCTGTGCGCCTACGTTGGGGACATGGCCACGGCTCGTCGCCCCGCCCGCAGCCCCGCCCGCAAGGCACAGCGCGATCCTGAGCGCGACCGCAAGCGATTCGAGGCTGCCCGGGCGCTGTGGGCGGAGGCGGAGCAGCCTGCGGCTGCGGGGCCAGCGTTCGATCTCGACGCAGCGAAGGAACGGCTCGGCGTGCTGTGGCGATCCATGTCCCGGCTCGACCGGCTGAAGTCGGCGCAGGCTCGGGAAGCTGGGGACCTCCTAATCAGGGTGAAGAAGGCGCTCCCGCACGGGGAGTTCATCCCGTGGATGGAGGCGAATCTCCCCTTCAGCGTCGACAAGGCCCGGGATCTGATGAACCACGCGATGCTCTGCACCTCCGCAGAGGCCCTCAGCCAGCCGCTCCCCGACTACGCCCCCAGCCAAATAAGGCCCGGTGCCCGATTTGTGCGCCCCGATTCCCCCCAGGATTGCTGGACGCCGCAGCACATCATCGAGGCTGCTCGGCTCGCGCTCGGTGGGGTGATCGACTTGGACCCATCCACGAGCGCGGAGGCCAACGACGCCAGGGTGAAGGCGACGCGCATCTTCACGGCGCAGGACAACGGCCTCGACAAGGACTGGCACGGGGGCGTCTGGTGCAATCCACCGTGGAATGACGCCGGGCGCTGGGCCGCGAAGCTCGTCGAGGAGTACGAGGCTGGCCGGGTGACGGCAGCGATCCTGCTGGTCAACGGGCTCTCGATGCTCGCGAAGTGGTTCGGCCGGCTCTGGTGGCAGCCGATCTGCTTCGCGCGGGTGCCGTTCTATGTGGTCGCGGATGGCGAGGATCGTCTGACGACCCC
>JBOGOE010000287.1:0-7290 GCA_050747445.1 Candidatus Polarisedimenticolia bacterium
GAAGGTCTTCCCGGAGACCGCCTCGATGAAGGCGCCGTCGATGTAGTTGCCGTACGTCCGCACCGTCCGCTCCCGCGCTCCGTGCCGGAGGCCGCAATCTAGCGGGTTGTCCGGCGGACTGTCAATCGCGGCGCCCGGGTCGCCCGCGCCCGCCGGTGGCGCGGAAATCGTCACCGACAAGAAAATTTGTCTTGACATCAAATATCGTTCGGCGTACAAGACCGGTCGCGGAGAGGCGACACCATGGCACGGGGACAGGCGGCGGGAACGGTCCTTCATCCGCTGCGGCACCGCATTCTCGAGGCGCTGCGCGAGCCGGCTTCGGCCGCCGGCGTGGCGCGGCGGCTGGCCCTGCCCCGGCAGAAGGTCAACTATCACCTCCGGGTCCTCGAACGGCAGGCGCTGGTGGAGCCGGTCGAGGAGCGCCGGGTCGGCAACTGCGTGGAGCGGATCGTCCGCGCCACCGCCCGCTCCTACCTGGTGCGGCCCGACATCCTCGGGGCCCTGGGGACCGACCCGGCCACCGTCCGCGACCGGTTCTCCGCGGCCTATCTGGTGGCCGCCGCGGGCGCCGCGATCCGCGAGGTCGCCGGGCTTCAGGAACGGGCCGTCAAGGCGGGGCGGGGGCTGGCGACCCTGACACTGCAGGCCGACGTCCGGTTCGCCACCTCCGCGGCGCGCAAGGCGTTCGCCGAAGCGCTGGCGACCGCCCTCGCCCGCCTCGCCGCGAACTACCACGACGACGAGGCGCCCGGCGGGCGCCGGTTCCGTTTTCTCATCGCCGGTCATCCCGCCGCCGAAGGACCGGCAACCGGCCCCCCGCGGAGCGCTGCGGGGCGCCGCACACACGCATGAGGAGGGAGGTCATGACCGGAAAGAAGCAAGCAGGTCGCAGGATGGAGACCACCGTCCGGATCGAAGCGCCGGTGGAGGCGGTCTGGAAGGCGCTGACCGACGCGGAAGAGCTGAGCCGCTGGTTCCCGCTTCAGGCCCGCGTCCGACCCGGCGCGGACGGCTCGGTCTGGCTCTCCTGGGGGCCGCCCTGGGAAGGAGAATCGCGCATCACCCTGTGGGATCCCCCCCGCCGCCTGCGCACCGGCTGGCAGTTCACCCACGCCGCCGACGCGGCGGGGGCGGCCGAGGTCGGCGTCGACTACATCCTCGAGGGGGAGGGCGGCCGGACCACGCTCCGTCTGGTGCACTCCGGGTTCGGCGAGGGGAAGGACTGGGACGACGAATTCGACGCGGTGCGCCGCGGCTGGCGCTACGAGCTGCGGAGCCTGCGCCACTATCTCGAGCGGCACCGCGGCACGCCGCGCCGGGTGGTCTGGGAGCGGGTGCCGCTGCCCGTGCCGGTGGGCGAGGCGCACGCGCGTCTCATGGGCCCCGGCGGTCTCCTGCGCGAGGGAAGCCTGGCCGGTCTCAAGGAGGGGGACCCTTACGCGTTCACCACGGCGACCGGCGACCCGTTCCGGGGGACGGTCCTGGTCAACGAGGCGCCGGACTTCGCCGGCACGGCGGAGAACTGGAAGGACGGTCTCTTCCGCCTCCACCTGGAGGATTGCACGGGGGTGCGCGAGGCGGGTCTGTGGCTGGCGACCTGGGGGGTGCCGGAAGCGGATCTCGAGGGGCTGCGGACGCGGTTCCGGTCCATCCTGGAGGCGCTGTTCCCGAAGGAACGGGTGTAGGATTCCCGCATCGCGTTCAACTTCGGCTCATCGCGCGTCCCCCGCGCGGAGGAGGCACCCATGGCTCAGAAGGGCAAGGGAATTCCGGAGGGATACCAGACCGTCACACCATCCCTCTTCGTCCGCGATGCGGCGCGGGCCATCGAGTTCTACAGGAAGGCGTTCGGCGCCGAGGAGACCATGCGGATGCCCGGTCCGGACGGAAAGGGCGTCCTGCACGCCGAGATCCGCATCGGCGACTCGGCCGTCATGCTGGCCGACGAGAACCCCGCGTGGGAGGCGAAGTCACCCGAGTCGTACGGCGGCACCCCGGTGACGCTGTACCTCTACGTGGCCGACGTGGACGCCGCGTTCAAGCGGGCGGTGGACGCCGGGGCGAAGGTCAAGATGCCCGTGACCGACATGTTCTGGGGCGACCGCTTCGGCAAGATCGTCGATCCCTTCGGGCATCAGTGGGGGCTGGCCACCCGCGTGGAGACCGTGGCCCCCGACGAGCTGGCGCGCCGGGCCCGGACGTTCGCCGAGCAGATGAAGACACAGGGCGCCTGACGGGGGATCGGTGATCGACTTCTCCCTGACCGAGGAACAGCAGCAGCTGCGCGCCCTGGCCCACGAGTTTGCCGAGAAGGAGATCGCCCCGAAGGCGGCGCACCACGACCAGACCGGCGAGTTCCCCCGCGACATCTGCCGCAAGGCCTGGGATCTGGGGCTGATGAACACCCACATCCCGGCCGAGTACGGCGGTCCCGGGCTCGGGGTGCTCGACGGCTGTCTCATCGCCGAGGAGACCGCCTGGGGCTGCACCGGCATCGGCACGGCCATGGAGGCCAACACCCTGGCCGAGGCGCCGGTGATCGTCGGCGGCACCGACGATCAGAAGAAGCGGTTCCTGGCGCCGATGACCCGGGAGTTCCGCCTGGCCGCCTACTGCGTCACCGAGCCGCAGGCGGGCTCCGACGTGCAGGGGATCAAGACGACCGCCCGCAAGGTCGGGGACGACTACGTCCTCAAGGGCCGGAAGATGTGGATCACCAACGGCAGCGTCGCCGACTGGTATTTCGTCGTCGCCTACACCGACCCCGCGCAGCGCCACAAGGGGATGAGCGCCTTCGTGGTGCCGCGCGACGCTCCCGGGATCGAGATCGGCAAGAAGGAGCAGAACCTGGGGCAGCGGGCGTCCGACACGCGCGCCCTGACCTTCAACGACGTTGCGGTGCCGAAGGCCAACCTGCTGGGGAAGGAGGGGCAGGGGTGGTTCCTGGCGATGGCGGCGTTCGATCACAGCCGGCCGGTCGTCTCGGCCGCCGCGGTGGGCCTGGCGCGCTCCGCCATGGAGCACGCCGTCCGCTACGCCAAGGAGCGCACCACCTTCGGCGTCCCCATCTTCAAGCACCAATCGGTCGCCTTCAGCGTCGCCGAGATGGCCATGCGGATCGAGGCGGCGCGCCTTCTGGTCTGGCAGTCGGCCTGGAGGATCGACCGCGGCGAGCGCAACACCAGGGAGGCGGCCATGGCCAAGGCGTTCGCCGCCGACTCCGCCATGCAGACCGCCCTCGACGCCGTGCAGGTCTTCGGCGGCTACGGCTACTCACGCGAGTACCCCGTCGAAAAGCTCATGCGCGACGCCAAGATCTTCCAGATCTACGAAGGCACCTCGCAGATCCAGCGCCTGATCATCGCCAAGGAAATCTTCGAGCGCGGCTGAGCCCGCCAAAGACTCAAGACCGCCGGTGACGGGGATCCGACCCTACGGCTCGGTCACGAACCGGGGCTTCTCCCCCTTCGACCAGGGATCGTAGGAGCGGACGAACAGGACCCGCTCGTTGAGCGGCGGGTGGCCGTAGAGCCAGAAGCGGATGAAGGCCGGCGGGTCGGGGTCGGACAGGTTGATCTCGCCGAGGATCTGGAACGCCTCCGCCGCCGCCTTCTGCGGCTCGGGCACGATCCCGTGGACCACCTCCAGACCGTAGATGTCGGCCTCGTGCTCCATGCCGCGGCTGAAGGTGTTGGTGGCGGGCGACGACAGGAAGCCGAGCACCGACAGGATCAGGAGGAGCGCCGGCAGGGAGGCCCAGTCGCCGGCGTCCCGGATCCCCCAGCGCCCGCCCCAGCGCAGAAGCATCCGCTGGATCGCGTGATAGCCGATGAACAGGAAGATCAGGAGGATGGCGGCGCCCCAGAGCAGGAACTTGAGGATGTGACGCAGCACGTAATGCCCCATCTCGTGTCCGAAGACGTAGAGGGTCTGCGGCGCGGTCATCCGGCGCAGCGTCGTGTCCCACACGACGACCCGCTTCGAGGCGCCCAGCCCGGTCACGTAGGCATTGACCGAGTTCCGCTTCTTGCTGGCGTCCATCTCGAACATCCGCTCGCGCGGGATGCTCAGGCCCCCCTTGGCGACGACCTTCTGGATCTCGCCGACCAGCTCCGGCTGCTTCGCTTCGAGCGGCGTGAAGGTGTTGAACATCGGGTCGATGACCAGGGGCGCCAGGAAGATGATCAGCACCAGGAACGGCAGGAGCGCCAGCCAGGAGTAGAACCACCAGCGGCGCGGGCTCCGGCGGATCACGGCGTACAGCACCCACAGGAGGACGGTCATGATGACCATCTCGATGAGCGCCTCCTTGGTCCAGTCCCAGGTCCACGATCCCCAGCCCTGGATCGACTGGTTGTAGGCGCGCGACAGCTGCTGGCCGTAGATGGCGGTGGGGAGATCGAGGATTCGGAGCGTCAGGGCGATGAGCGGCACGAAGACGCAGGCCTGCAGGAAGCGCCGCGACGCCACCCGCTCCGCCCAGTCGCGGAACCGGGGGGCGACGCGCCAGGCCAGCAGCCCCGCGACCACGATCAGGCCCCAGGCGAACGACACGAAGTACAGCCGGTAGCGCGCCCGGGCGTAGGCCACCGCCTCCTGATACTTGTCCGGGGAGAGCGAATAGCCCTGGGCGGTTCCGTCCTGCGGGGCTTCGGGGGACACCGCGTCCGGGACGGGAGCCGCGGTCGCGGCGGGCGCCGGCGGCTCGGACGATTGCGCCCGTGCGAATGGCGCGACGGCCCCCAGGATCGCGACGCCGAGCGCCAAAAGCCACGCGGAGGACCGGTTGTTCGTTCGGGAACGGTTCACGGGGCACCCCCTCGAGGGAATGGCAGCGGGTCGGACGGCACGGCGCATTGTACGTCCGGAGAGTCCGGGCGGGTCCCGCCGGGAGGTCAGGCCTCCGGCCAGTAGCGCTCCGTGACGATCTTCTCTTCGGTGAAGAAGCGGACGATCGACGTCCCCTGCGCCTTGATCTGGGAGAACTGGGACGCCTTCATGCCGCCGAACGGCAGGCAGGCGACCGGCGCCGGGATGCCGACGTTGACCCCGATCATCCCGGCCAGCGTCTCCATCTTGAAGCGGCGGGCATGATGGCCGTTCTGCGTGTAGATCGACGCCCCGTTGCCGTAGGGATGGTCGTTGATGATCCCGATCGCCTCGTCGAGGGTGCCGGCTTTCAGGATCACCTGCACCGGACCGAAGATCTCGGTCCGGTGGACCGCCATCCCGGGGCGCACCTCGGTCAGGACGGTCGGGCCGACGAAGTGCCCCCGCTCCCGGCCGCGCACCACGACGCCGCGGCCGTCGAGCGCCAGACGGGCCCCTTCCTTGACGCCGGTGTCGATCATCGTGTGGATGAACTCCTTCGCCTTCGCCGAGATCACCGGCCCCATCACCATCGGCAGGTCGGCCACCTTCGGGTCGAGCGGGTCGGCGACCACCACCTCGCGCGACGCCCTTACGAAGCGATCGGTCACCTCGCGCCAGGTCCGGTCGCCGACGCAGACGATCGCCGACGAGGCCATGCAACGCTGACCGGCGCAGCCGTACCCCGAAGTGATCATGTTGCGGATCGCCTCGTCCAGCCTGGCGTCGGGCATCACCACGAGGTGGTTCTTGGCGCCGCCCATCGCCTGGTACCGCTTGTTGCTCCGGGCGCAGCGCTCGACGATCGCCTTGCAGGTCTCGGTGCGGCCGACGAACGACACCCCGGCGACGTGGGGGCTGTCGCAGAACACCTCGCCCACGGCGCGGTCGCCGTTCACCAGGTTGAAGACCCCCTTCGGGAAGCCGCAGGTCTCCATGGAACCGGCGATCAGCTGCAGGGTGCAGGGCACCTGCTCGGACGGTTTGACGACCACGGTGTTGCCGGTCGCGAGGGCGTAGGGGATGAACCAGAACGGCACCATCGCGGGGAAGTTGAACGGCGGGATCATGGTGAACACGCCGATCGGCAGCCGCAGGACCTCGCCGTCGATCCCGGGGGCCGCCCCGACCAGCTTGTCCCCCTGCTGCAGGATCGGCATGCCGCAGGCGGTCTCGACGTTCTCCAGGGCGCGATCGACCTCGGCCCGCGCGTCCGGGAGCGACTTGCCGTTCTCCTCCGCGATGGAGCGGGCGAGGGTCTCGCGATGGTCGCGGATCAGCCCCGCCAGGCGGAACAGCGGGGCGACCCGCTTGTCGACCGGAGTGGCCGCCCAGGCCGGGAAGGCGGCGCGGGCCGCCGCGATCGCCGCCTCCGTGTCGGCCGGGGAGGACAGCGGCACGCGGGCGATGGGGTCGCCGGTGCTCGGGTTCCCGACCTCGAGCCAGCGGCCCCCCGCGGGCTCGACCCACTCGCCGCCGACGTGATTGCGCAGCTGCCGTACCGTCATGCCGGCTCCCCCCGTCAGGCCAGGACCTTGGCGATCCGCTCCAGGGCCCAGTCGGCCTCCTCGCGGCTGATGACCAGCGGCGGGGCGAAGCGGATCACCTGCTCGTGGGTCTCCTTGGCCAGGATGCCGAGCTCCATGAGTCTCTCGCAGTAGGGGCGCGCCTTCCCCCGTTCGGTCCTGATCTCGACCCCGATCAGCAGCCCCTTGCCGCGGACCTCCCTGACGTGCGGCGATTTCAGGGCGCGCAACCGCTCCATGAAATAGCCGCCCATCTCGGCGGAGCGCTCCACCAGCCGTTCTTCGACCAGGACGTCGAGGGCCGCCATGCCCACGGCGCAGGCCAGCGGGTTGCCGCCGAAGGTCGAGCCATGGTCGCCGGGACGGAACAGGCCGAGGGTCGCCTTCGAGCCGAGGACCGCCGAGACCGGCATCACCCCGCCGCCGAGCGCCTTGCCGACGATCACCAGGTCCGGCGTCACGCCGTCGTGCTCGTGGCAGAACAGCTTCCCGCAGCGCCCGAAACCGGTCTGGATCTCGTCCGCGATCAACAGGACCCGGTTCTTCCGGCAGATCGCCGCGGCCCGCGCGAGGTACCCGGAAGGCGGGACCAGGATGCCGGCCTCCCCCTGCACCGGCTCGACCAGGAAGGCGGCGGTGTGGGGCGTGATCGCCCCCTCCAGCGCGTCGGCGTCGCCGTACGGGATCATCCGGAACCCGGGGTCGTACGGCCCGAAGTCGTCCCGGTACTGCGGCTCGGACGAGAAGCCGACGAGGGTCGTGGTGCGGCCGTGGAAGTTGTCGCGGCAGACGACGATCTCCGCCCGGTCCCGCGGCACCCCCTTGACCCGGTAGGCCCACATGCGCGCCGTCTTGATGGCGGTCTCGACCGCCTCGGCGCCGCTGTTCATCA
>JBOGOE010000288.1:0-12201 GCA_050747445.1 Candidatus Polarisedimenticolia bacterium
CGCCCGTCTCGCGGCGGCGCTGCGCCATCCGGCCTTCAACCCGGAGGAGACGGGCGTCGTGGTGACCCTCCTCCCGGACGGACCGACGATCCTGGCGCGCAACGCCGACCGGCCCCTGCGCCCGGCCTCCACCCTCAAGATCCTCACCAGCGCCGCGGCGCTGGCGCTCCTGCGGCCCGAGTACGTCTACGAGACGGAGATCCTGGCGGACGGCCCCATCGACGGGTCGGGGTCGATCGCCGGCAACCTCTACCTCAAGGGCGCGGGCACCCCGGACCTGGTCGGCGAGGCGTTCTGGCTGATGGCCCGCCGCCTCGCCGGTCTCGGGCTGCGCCGCGTCGAGGGCGACCTGGTCGCGGACGACACCTACTTCGACGCCGTCAGGCGGCCCGCCGGCTGGCCCGCCCCGGGCGCCGATTCCTGGTACAACGCGCCGATCGGCGCCCTGTCGTGCAACTTCAACGTCGTCACGGTCCGCGTCGACCCGTCGCCGATCCCCGGGGCGCGTCCGGACGTGACCCTCGAGCCGATCTCCGGATTCTTCCAGCTCCTCAACCGCGCGACCACGACCGCGGGACCGAGCACCCTGCGGGTGTCGCGGGCCTACGAGGAGGGGCAGAACACCCTGGTGGCGAGCGGCACCATCCGCCGCGGCGGCGGCCCCATCACCTTCAATCGATCCGTCGAGGACCCGCCCCTGTACGCCGCCCAGGCGCTCCGGGAGATCGCCCGCGGGGAGGGGATCGAGATCCGCGGCCGGAACGCCACCGGCGCGGTCCCCGCCGGGGCGCGCCCGCTCCTGCGGCACCCCTCCCGGCCCCTGGGCGTGCTGGTGCGCGACATGAACAAGAACAGCAACAACTTCATGGCGGAGACGCTGGTCAAGACGCTCGGGGCGCAGTTCGCCTCGATCCCGGGGACGACGCAGAACGGTCTCGAGGTGATCGCCTCGTGGCTCGCCGGCATCGGCGTCGATCTCGCGGGGACGCGTCTCGCCGACGGCTCGGGGCTGTCGGACGACACCCTGGTGCCGGCGCGCGTCATCGCCGGGGTCCTGCGGCACGCCTGGCGCGATTTCGAGACCGGGCCGGACCTGGTCGCCTCGTTCCCGATCGGCGGCGCCGACGGGACGCTCGACGAACGCTTCGGCGGGGAGGAAGGGCGGCGCCGGGTGCGCGGCAAGACCGGCCGGATCGCCGGCGCCCTGACCCTGGCCGGCTACGGCGCCAACCGCGACGGCCAGGTCTTCGCCTTCGTGGTCCTGGCGAACCGCCCGCGCGGGACGATCGACGCGGTGCATCGGGCCATCGACGGACTGGTCGACGAGATCGTGACCAGCACCGCCGCGGACCTGCCGCCCGCCGCGGAGTGACCCGGCGCCGCGACGGGAGCCGGCGCCGCGCGATTCAGATCGTGAGCTTGCCGGTGAGCTCGCGGACGGCGGCGGCGGAACGATCGAGCGCCGCTTTCTCGTCGGGTGTCAGCGGAATCTCGATGACCCTCTCCAGCCCGCCGGCGCCGAGCCTTGCCGGAACCCCCAGGAAGAGATCCCGGTAGCCGTACTCGCCGTCGCAGCAGATGGCGCACGGCAGGATCCGGTGCCGGTCGAGGAGGATCGCCTCGACCATCTGGACGATGCTGCTGGCGGGGGCGTAGTAGGCGCTGCCGGTCTTCAGGAGGTTGACGACCTCGATGCCGCCGTCGCGCGTCCGCTGCACGATGGCGTCGACGGTTTCCCTGGGGAGCAGCTCGGTGATCGGAATCCCCGACACCGTGGAGTATCGCGGCAGCGGGACCATGGAATCGCCGTGCCCGCCCAGGACGAACGCGTGGGTGTCCTGCACCGACACCCCGGCGGCCTCGGCGATGAAGAAGCGCATGCGCGCCGAGTCGAGCACCCCCGCCATCCCCAAGACCCGCTCGCGCGGGAACCGGCTGACCTTGAGCGCCGTCCAGGCCATGGCGTCGAGCGGGTTGCTCACCACGATGAGCACGGCCTTCGGCGAGTGCCGCGCCACCTGCTCGGTGACGCCGCGGACGATCTCGAAATTCTTCTGCAGCAGGTCGTCGCGGCTCATGCCCGGCTTGCGCGGCAGACCCGAGGTGATCACCACGATGTCCGAGCCGCGGGTCTCCTCGTAGCCGTTGCTGCCGGCGATCCGGACGTCGTACCCGTCGATCGGCCCGGCCTCCCCGAGATCGAGGGCCTTCCCCTGCGGCAGTCCCTCGACGATGTCCACCAGGACGACGTCGGCCAGCTGCCGCAGCGCGATCCGCTCCGCCGCCGAAGCCCCGACGTTGCCCGCGCCGATGATCGAGACCTTCCTGCGCATGCCTCCGCCTCCCCTGTCTAGCCGGACGCGTCCATCCGGGCGATGATCGCGTCGGCGAACTCCGAGCACTTCACGGTGGTGGCGCCCTCCATCTGACGCGCCAGGTCGTAGGTCACCTGACGCGCCTGGATCGCCCGGCCGACCGCCTCGACGATCAGATCGGCGGCCTCCTGCCAGCCGATGTACTCGAACAGCATGGCGCCCGACAGGATGAGCGAGCCGGGGTTCGCCTTGTCCTGACCGGCGTGCACCGGCGCCGTGCCGTGCGTCGCCTCGAACACGGCCACGTGATCGCCGACGTTCGCCCCGGGGGCCATCCCGAGCCCCCCGACCTGGGCCGCCGCCGCGTCCGACAGGTAGTCGCCGTTCAAGTTCGGCGTCGCGAGGACCGCGTACTCCGCGGGCCGCGTCAGGATCTGCTGGAACATCGAGTCGGCGATCCGGTCCTTGATCACCACCTTGCTCTTCGACGCCGAAGCCCCCGCCTTCTGGGCGTCCTCCTCGGTGAGGGTGTACTCGGGAAACTCCTCGCGCGCCACCTGGTAGCCCCACTCCTTGAACGCCCCCTCGGTGTATTTCATGATGTTCCCCTTGTGCACCAGGGTGACGCTGGGCTTCTTGCGCTCGATCGCGTAGCGGATCGCCTTGCGCACCAGCTGCTTGCTGGCCCGGACGCTCATGGTCTTGATGCCGATGGCGGCGTCCGCGGGGATCGAGGCGCCCATCTCGTGGTTGAGGAACTCGATCACCTTGCGGCACTTCTCGGTCCCCTCGCGCCACTCGATCCCGCCGTAGACGTCCTCGGTGTTCTCCCGGAAGATGGTGAAGTCGACGTCCCGGGGGCGGCGCACCGGCGAGGGCACCCCCTCGAAGTAACGCACCGGCCGGATGCAGGCGTACAGATCGAGCTCCTGGCGCAGGGTGACGTTGAGGCTGCGATAACCGCCGCCGATCGGCGTGGTCAGCGGCCCCTTGATCGCGACCAGGAATTGCCGGATCGCCTCGAGCGTGTCGTGCGGCAGCCACTCGCCGTACTTGTCGCGCGCCTTGCCGCCGGCGAACACCTCGAACCAGTGCACCCGGCGCTTCCCGCCGTAGGATCGCGCCACCGCGGCGTCCATGACGCGCCGCGCGGCGGGCCAGATATCGACGCCGATCCCGTCCCCCTCGATGAACGGCAGGATCGGATCGGCCGGCACCTTCAGCTGGCCGTCCTCGACGACGATCGGCTTCCCTTCGAGCGGGACGTTGAGCTTCTCGAACTTCACGTTCGGCGCTCCTCGCGTGGGTCGGGCTGGCGAAGCCGGTCAGTATCTATCAGCCGGTTTCGACTGTCAACGAATCGCGGCGCGCTCAGTACTGGACGAGCGAACCTTCCTGGCGCGCCTTCCGGACCGCGATCCGGAAGGCCAGGATGCCGAGGGGCAGGAGGACGGCGATGAACAGGCAGAGCATCCGCAGATCGGGGAGCAGATCGGCCGCGGTCACCCCCTCCTTCAGGAGGGCCCGGCGGAACGCCCGGACGCCGTAGGTGATCGGCAGGTACGGCGACAGCGTCGCCAGCCAGGCCGGCATGTCCTCCGGCGGGTAGAACACGCCCCCGAGGAGCGCGGACAGGCTCGACACCAGGTAGGCGATCGGGTCGCCGCGCTTCAGATAGAGGACGAACGCCGCCGACAGGATCCCGATGCCGGAGAACGCCAGGACCGTCAGACCGATGATCAGGGGCGCCCAGGGAAGCCCCTCGACCCGCAGGACGACGCCGAAGAAGACCGTGCCGATCACCACGTAGGCCAGCACCTTGACCGAGGTCAGAAGGAAGTCCCAGAGCGACGAGCCCAGCACGATGGTGCCGATCGACGTCGGGGTCACCAGCATCGCCTCGAGGGTGCCGCTCATCTGCTCCGACCGGATCTTGCCGGAGACCGACAGCATGGCCGAGTGGAGGTAGAGGAGGAGCGCCAGTCCGAGGAGGACGTAGGAGAAGTAGTCCATCCCCTCGAGCCCCGGTGTCGTCTTCGGAGCGTCGACCACGCGCGACACGTAGTACCAGATCAGCACCGAGAAGAAGATCCCGAACGCCTGCAGGACGAACGAGGTCCGGTAGGACATCTCGATCAGCAGGTCGCGCTTCAGGAAGGCGAACAGCGGTCCGGCGCTCACGCGGCACCCCCGGGACCGGGGCCGCCGCCGGGTCCGGCGCCGGCGTCCATGTAGTCGAAGATGTCCTGGAGGCTCGGTTCCCGCCGGTTGCAGGTCACGATGGTGACGTTCGAGCGCAGAAGCGCCCGCAGCAGATCGGAGAACGCGGCGCCGCCCCGCTCGACCTCGGCGGTGACCCGTGCGGGGGCGCCGTCGCGCGCTTCGATCTCGACGCTCCAACGCGGATCGACCGGCGCCTCGCGCAGCCCCGCGACCAGCATGACGTAGTGATCGCGCCCCGGCAGACCGGCGGTGATCTCGGCGAGGGTCCCCTGCCGCAGCACGCGGCCGCGGTCGAGGATCGCCAGACGGCCGCAGAGCTCCTCCGCTTCCTGGAGGTTGTGGGTCGCCAGGAGCACGGTCTTGCCGTGCCCCTGATTCAGCGTGGCCCCGATGAAGCGTCTCAGGTGCTTGGCGGCGATCGGGTCGAGGCTGCGGGTCGGCTCGTCCATGCACAGTACCGCCGGGTCGTGCAGCAGGGCCCGGGCGATGGCGAGCCGCTGCTTCATCCCCGACGAGTAGCTCATGCACTGCTGGTCGCCGACGTCCCGCAGCTCCACCGCCTCCAGGAGGGCCGCGACGCGGCGCCGCGACGCCGCCGGGTCGAGCCCGTACAGGCGGGCGAAGAACTCCAGGTTCTCGCGCCCCGTCAGCCGCCAGTAGAACGAGCGCTCGTCGGAGGTGACGAAACCGATCGCCCGCCGCACCGCCACGTCGTCCCGGGCCACGTCGTGGCCGAAGACCGACGCCCGGCCCGTGGTCGGCAGGACGAGACAGGCGAGAATCTTGAGGAAGGTGGTCTTGCCGGCGCCGTTGGGGCCCAGGAGACCGAAGATCTCCCCCTCCCCGGCCTCCAGCCCCACCTCGGTCAGGGCGGTGATCCGCTCCGCCCGCCGGAAGGGGCGCGCCGCGATCTCCCGCAGACCCCGCTGCTTGGCGTACACCTTGGTGAGTCGCTCGGTGACGATGGCGGCCGGCATGCGCGTCTCAGCGGGGCTCGACCCGCCGCGTGTTCCAGGTACGGCGGTACTCGCGGTGCTCGGGTCCGTCGGGATACGTCTCCTCCGGCCCGTAGGGATAGCGCGTCATGGCGCGGAACGGCAGGGGCTCGACCGTGTCCCCGTGGGCCGTGTAGGGATCCATGTCCTTGGTGTAGCCGCTGGTGTACAGGAGGAAGGAACGGGTCCAGCCCTTGCGGACTTCGGGAAGCCCCTTGACGGGGAATTCCAGGGTGAGCTCCTCGCCCCGCCCGAAGATGACGAACATATCGTCGGTCCGTTTCACCAGATCGGTGACCCGGCCGAAGCGGGTGTAATCGCCCGTCATGACCTTGAATGGCTGGGTGTTGTCGATGATCCCGTAGTCGTAGATCTTCGGGAGCCGGCCGTCGGGGCTGTGCTCGCGCGGGTAGCCGCGGCGATGCAGGTGCGCCCCCGAGGGCTCGACGGTGGCGCGCCGCACCCGGTCCGCCAGACCGGCCTCCTCGAGCGGCTCGGCCACGAAGGCCTGGTCCCAGTAGACGCGCATGTTGGTCCGCAGCCGGATCCGCGCCGTCCGCAGAGGCGCCAGGGGGGCGAGATCGACGGTCATCATGCGCGGCATGCCGCCCGGGAAGCCCATCGGATCGAGGAGGGGGACGAACTGCCCCTCCTCGTCCTCCATCTCCAGGATGGGCGGCGTCAGCGCGATCCCCGCCTGATGCGCGGCATAGTTGCTGGAGGCGTACTCGAAATCGACCCAGCCGTACAGGAACAGGACCGGCCGGGCCATCGTGCGCACGGCCTCCGGGAATTCCAGGGTCACGTGGTGCATCTCCGCGTAACCCTGGAAGCGGAGCAGCCGGAAATCGTCCGGATAGGTGCGATCGATCTTGAGCAGCGTGTCGAGGACGTCGCGGCCGTTGTGGTCGGTCGCGCGCCGTGGGAACCGGCGTCCGTCCCTCTCGATGGCGAACAGGCGCGGCGCCGGCGGCCCCTTCCCTCCGAACCGCTCGTCCGGGTAGACCTCGAGGTCCGCCGGGTGGTCCAGGACCACCAGATCGGCCTCGTCCAGATAGGTCGACTCTTCAAGGTTCTCGACCACCTGCAGGAGATAGGCGCCGTCCTGCGGCGCCAGCTGGCGCGGCTCGATCTTGACGTACTCGTCCGGGTCCGGGGCGCCGTAGACACCGGGCGCCATCCACATCCCCAGACCGCCGACCCCGAGGAAATCGGTGATGAAGACGTACTTCCCGCCGTTCCAGGCGAACAGGACCGGGCAGGAGGAACCCTTGCGGTCGAGCTCGTTCGGCTCCAGACGCTGGCCGGCGGGGACGTCGAGCTCCGACTGCAGGACGCCGCCGGGCCACAGGAGCCTCACGAAATCGGCCATCCCCCGATCGCCGAGACCGAAGTGGAGGATCGGGGGGGACTGCGACAGGTACCCGCCGCCGCCGGACACCTCCTGGCGCTGCCAGAAGGCCCCCGCCTGCACGTCGACCTTGGTGCCGATGCCGTCGGGATTGCTGTGCAGACCGCGCGGGCGCACCTCGAGCCAGCGGTTGCGGTGCCCCCCCTCGTTGCGCAGCAGGATCGGCGCCGCGCCGTTCCGGCTGACGACCAGGTCGAGGTCGCCGTCCCCGTCCAGGTCGGCCGCGGCGGCCCCCCGGCAATCCTTCGCGGGGATCGACCGGAGACCGGCGTCGGCGGTGACGTCCCGGAAACGGCCGGCGCCGTCGTTGAGATGGAGGCGGAGCGCGTCGCCGGCGGTGAACAGATCGAGATCGCCGTCGTTGTCCGCGTCGAACGGGACGATGCCGTAGATCGACGCCCCGGCGAGGCCGGGAACCTCGCGCGGCGTGAACCGCCCCGTCCTGCCGTTGATGAGGACTCGAAGCGTCTCCGGTGGGGCCGCGCCGACCACCAGGTCGGGGAGCCCGTCGCCGTCCAGGTCGCCCGCCGCCGCCCCTCGTCCCCAGCCGGCGCGCCGGGCGGGGATGCCGGCCGCGGCGCCGCGCGGACGCAGCCCCTCCTCGCGCCGGTTGTCGAGCACGACGTCCTCGGTCCCGGCGCCGGTCACGAAGGCGTCGATGTCGCGGTCGCCGTCCAGATCGGCGAACACCGAGGCGACGGTGCCGCCAGGAGCGGCGAACCGCACCCGGCCGGAGTCCTCCCTGAAGGCGCCGTTCCCGAGGTTCAGGAACAGGAGCGGCGCCGTCCCCGCCGCCCCGGGCCCCGGCATCCGGTTGGCGAACAGGTCGGCGTCGCCGTCGTGATCCATGTCGACCCAAGAGACGCCCAGCAGGAAGCCGGCGGCGGCGATCCCCGCCTCGGCGGAGCCCTCCTTGAAGGTGCCGTCCCCCCGGTTCCGGTAGAGCGCCCCGCCGCCGTCTCCTCCGAGCCACAGATCGGCGTCCCCATCGTCGTCGTAATCGGCCGCGGCGGCGCTGGTCCCGATCCCCGTCCAGGACACGCCGGAGCGGGCGGTGATGTCCTCGAAGGCGAACCCTCCCTTGTTCCGGTACAGGGCGGGCCGTGCCTTGCCGGCGGCATCGGCGTTGGCGAAGACCAGATCGAACCGGCCGTCCCCGTCGAGGTCGGCGATCGCGACCCCCGAGCCGAAGCGGGCCCGCCGCGCGCCGTCGCTCTCCGGCGCGGAGCGCCCCCCGCTCCTGCCGCCGGAGGGGGACGCCTCGCCACCCGGGCCGGCGTGGACGAAGGCGATTCCCGAAGCCGCCGTCGCGTCGCTGAACCGGACGGCGATCGGCGGCGCCGCGGCGGGCGGACCTCCGAGCCGGGAATAGTCGGTCAGGACCAGGGCATGCCGGCCCGCCTCGCCATACTGGTTGCCGGTCGGGACGGCGAACCGGGAGTCGGCGGCCAGCTTCTGATAGGCCGCCATCTCCTTCTCCCCCGCCTCCCGGCGGCCGGCCTGCAACAGGGCCCGGGCGAGCTGGTAACGGATCGACATGGCGTTGGGGTCGATCTGGCGGGCCCGTTCGAGGGCCCCGATCGCCGGCTCGAAGCGCCGCTCGCGGGCGTGCAGGACCCCCATGTTGTAAAGGATGTCGGCATCCTCCGGGTCGAGCGCGCGGGCCCGCTCGAGCGCGGCCAGCGCCCCGGCGGATTTCCCATCGTTCTTGAGGAGCACCGCCAGCCCGTAGTGGGCCGCGACCAGGTCCGGATCGAGCCGCGCGGCTTCCCGGAACGCCTCCTCCGCCGGCCCCATCACCCGGGCGTAGAAGGCAGCCAGCCCCCGGTTGACGAATCCCGGGGCCCAGCCCGGCGCCTTCGCGGTGACCGTGGCGTAGACCTGCATCGCCTCCCGGTGCTTGAACTGCTCCATCAGCGCGGCGCCGCGATTGTTGGCGCGGATCACCTCCTCCAGATCGGCCCCCGGCGCCAGGATGCCCGCCGCCGGCGCCCCGGCGTGCAGCGACGTTCCGGGCCCGCCGCCCACGGCGAGCGCCGCCAGGAGGGCGGCCGCCGTGGCCGCCGCCCACCTCATGCCGCACCGCGGCGCAGGACGCGCCCCGCGGCCGATGGCCGGAATCTTCCGGCCTCGACCACCGGACGGCCGTTGATCACCACCGCATCGATCCCCTCGGCCGGCCGGCGCGGCTCGCGGAACGTGGATCGATCGGCGACCCTCGCCGGGTCGATCACCAGCAGGTCGGCCCTGCGCCCCGGCGCCACGACGCCCCGGTCCCCGAGCCCCAGCCGGGCCGCCGGGAGCGAGGTCATCTTGCGGATCGCCTCGGGGAACGACAGCACCTTCCGCTCGCGCACGTAGTGCCCGAGCACCCGCGGGAAGGCGCCCGCGGCCCCCGGGTGGGGGAACCCCTTGCCGATCTCCCAGGCATCGGTCACCAGCGCCAGCCGCGGGTCGGCCAGAAGCGGGACCAGGTGGGTGTCGTCGTCGCGATCCCCCGAGATCCCGAAGATCAGCTGCGTGGCGATGCCACGCTCCTCGAGGAGGAGATCCGAAAGGGCGTCGAAGGGATCCCGCCCGCGCCGCCGGCCGATTTCCGCGATCGTCAGATGCTCGTACCTCTTGTTGGCCGCCCCGTCGACGTGCGCCAGGTGGATCCGCTCCCAGCCGCACTCCCTGGAGATGTTCATCACCCAGCGCCCGCTCCCCTCCCAGGGGGGCCAGACCGGCGACGCCTCCCGCACCTCGTCCTTCATCCGGGCGCGCTGCCGCGGATCCCGGAGACGATCGAGGAACGCCGCCACCCCGCCGTCGAGCGCCCACGGCGGGTAGAGCGCCAGCATCGTGGTGCAGACCGCGGTGTAGGGGATGACGTCGCCCGAGAGGTCGACCCCGTCGCGCACCGCCTCCGCCTCGAGCCGCATCACCTCCTCGACCCCGGACCAGGCGCGCGGCCCCACGGTCTCCTCGTGCGAGTGGTGCACCGCCGCCCCGGAGCGGCGTCCGACCTCGATGATCTCGCGCACCGCCTGCAGGAGCGTCTCCCGGCTGCTGCCGCGCTGGTGGAACCCCGCCAGCCCACCCGCCGAGGAGGCGGCCCGGGCCACGGACACCAGCTCGTCGGTGCCGGCGAACTGTCCTGGCGGATAGATCAGACCGAAGGAGATCCCGAACGCCCCCTCCTCGACCGCCCGGCGCGCCGCGGCGTCCATCGCCCGCTGCTCCTCCGGCGTCGGGCGCCGCGCCGCCGGTCCCATGACCGCGAGCCGCAGGGGGCCGTGCGCCGCCAGGGTCGCCACGTTGAGCAGCACCCCCTGCCGCTCGAGCAGGCCGAGATAGGCGTCGATCGAATCCCAGCCCCAATCGACCCCGTCGGGCATGATGAATCCGCAGATGCGGCCGACCGCGTCGCGAGAGCCTGTGGTCACGGGGACGCAGCCGATGCCGCAGTTCCCCACCAGCTCGGTCGTGATCCCCTGGCGGACGCGCCCCTCCAGGAGCTCCGCCTGGCGCGGCAGCGGGAGGGTCAGGCAGAGGTCGGAGTGGGAGTGGAGGTCGATGAACCCCGGCGTGACCGTCCGCCCGCGCGCGTCGATCCGCGCCGCCCCCCCGTCCGCCGGCGCCGGTCCGACCATGGCGATGGTGTCGCCGCGCACGCCGACGTCGGCGCGGAACGGCGGGGCGCCGGTGCCGTCCACCACCTCCCCCCCGGCGATGACGAGATCGAGGGAGTCGGTCACCTGCCGGTGCGCGGCGGGTCGCCGAGGTGGCGGGTGCCGAGGTAGCGGGTCTGGTGCGCCTTCAGGTTGCCGGCCCCCTGGTCGCACGAGGCGCAGCCGCCGTAGGTCCGGTGGTCGTGGCGGTAGCAGCAGTCCATGACGTTGTACCAGACCCCGAACTTCCAGCAGAAGAAGTTGGCGTCGGGGGGCCGGTAGGCGCACTTGACGACCTCGCCCCGGCGGCGGGCGGTCTCGCCGGGATCGCCGGCGTCCTGCGGCTCCACCGGCCGGCGCAGGGCGCGGAAACGACGGCGGCGATCCTGCGCCACCCGCAGGGGATCGGCTGCGCTCATGTCGCGGTATTGTAATCGAACTCACCGGGACCGGAAGCGGAGAGGAGCGGGTGGGAGCGTCGCATCGGCGAAGGATCATCTCACGGCGGCGGCCGGAAGGCCCGGCCCTCCTCCTGGCCTGGGGACTGGCGGCGTGCGGGCCCGCGGCCTGCGGGCCGGCCCCGCCTCCGCCGCCCCCCGAGGAGGCGGTCCAGGTCCCGGGGGAAGGAACGGTCGCCGTCTGGGTCGAGGCCCCCCGCCGCCTCGCCGGCCCCCTCCTCAAGATGTTCGAGGAGCAGAGCGGCATCGACGTCGTCCCGCAGTACCGCGAGACCCTCGGCGACCGGTTCGAGGAGAGCGTGCGCGCCGAGGCGGCCGCGGGCCGGGTCGACCTGGTCTGGACCGCCTCCCCGCTCCTCGCCGCCCGTCTCGCCGAGGACGGGCATGCGGCGCCGTTCCGGCCGCTGGGGGCCCGCGCCGTTCCGATGCAGTACCGCGATCCCGGGTACCGGTGGATCGGCGTCGCGGCCAACCCGCGGGTCATCATCTACAACAACGAGCGGCTGACCCGGGAGCAGGCGCCGACCTCGATCCATAACCTGGCGAGCCCTCCCTGGGCCGGCCGGGCCGCGCTGGCGCGTATCGACTCGGGAGGGGCGGCGTTCCAGGCCGCCGCCCTGTTCGCCGCCTGGGGGGATGAGCGGGCCCGGGAGTTCTTCGGCCGGGTCCGCGACGGCGGCGCCCGCATCGTCGCCGACGATGCCGCGGTGCGGCGCGCCGTGACGAGCGGCGAGGCACTCTGGGGGTTCATCGGTCTCGACGAGGCGATCGGGGCCAAGCGGGAGGGCGAGCCGGTCCACATCTTCTATCCGGACCGGATGACCGCTCCCGGGACGTCGGTGCCGCCGCACGCGGCGGTGCTGCTGCGGAACGCCCCGAACCCGGCGCAGGCGCGCGGCCTGTTCGCCTACCTGTTCACCACCGAGGCCGGTTTCGCGCTGGGGACCAACGACTGCCCCCTGGTGCCGATCCTGCCGGACGTCCCGAAACACGACTGGGTCCCCGCCCTCAGCACCTTCAACATCATGCGGGTGGACAACGACGCGGTATTCCGCGCGTACAGGCGGCAGGCGGCCTACCTCGAAGAGTGGAGCGCCGCGGCGGACGCGCCGGCCCCTGCGCCCGTGCCGCGCGCGCCCCCCGCGC
>JBOGOE010000289.1:0-28717 GCA_050747445.1 Candidatus Polarisedimenticolia bacterium
GTCGTCAACCTGGCGAGGACCCTGTCCGCCGAGCTCCTGCCGCGCGGCGTGCGGGTGAACGTGGTCAGTCCCGGCCCCATCGAGACCCCCATCATCGACCGCATGGGGATGCCCGAGGAGCAGGTCCGGCAGACCAAGGAGTGGATCCGCGGGCAGGTCCCGCTGAAACGCTTCGGCCGTCCGGAGGAGATCGCCGCCGCCGTCCTCTACCTGTCCTCCGACGAGTCCCGGTTCGTCGTCGGCACCGAGCTGATCGCCGACGGCGGGATGATCCAGCTGTGATCGCCCCGGGGACGACCTCCGTGAAGGGGCCGGACCTCGACTCGGAGCATCGGCTAGGCCCTCTTCCAGCCCGGCGGCGTCCTGCCCGTCGCCCCGTCGGCCATCGCGCCGGCGGGACCGACCTGGTGTCGTTCGCCAAGTTGTTCCTCGCCAACCCCGACCTGCCGCGCCGCCTGAAGCTGGGAGCGGTCCTCAACGCCCCGGATCCGGAGACCGTCTATGGCGGCGACGCCAGGGGCTACAGCGATTACCCGGCCCTGGGGAAGACGGCGGGCAGCTTCGACGCGGGCCGGAGCTGAGCGTCCGTCGAGCCGGCGTCAGTGCGGCTTCACGGACCCGACCTGCTCCCGGGCCCACTCGGCCAGGAGCTCCGGATACCCCCGGGGAAATCGCGGCGGTGGCAGTCGGCCGGGCAGCCACCATTCGACGAGGCCATGCCCGGCGGCATCGAAAACCCGGCCGGTGAAGCGGCTATTGCCGCCTTCGAGGAGGGCGCGGCGGATGCGATCCTGGCTGTCGCGTACGGGGGACTTGAGATCGAGCCCGCCGGAGACCAGGAGCACGGGGCAGGCGACCCGGCGCCAGACGGGGATCGGATCGAAATCCATGACCGCGCGCCACCAGGCGTAGTCTTCGGGAGCGTAGAGCTCGCCGGGCAGCTCGGCCGGTCCGAACCAGGGCTCGGTGCGGGCCGCGGCGAGGTCGCGGCGCAGGGCTTCGGCATCGGTCGCGTGCCGCTGGTATTCCAGGAGCCGGCGGTTGAGGAGAGCCGCCCTGGAGACCGTGGGCTCGTCGAAGCCCTCTGCCCGCAGCGACGCCTCGAGCTCGTATGCGACCTGTTCGGCCGGGCTCCGGCCCGAGGGGGAGACGATCGTCAGGAATGCAAGGCCGTGGCTGCCCGCGGCGGCCACCGCGGCGACCCACTCCGCCTCGCTGAAGCCGAGGATGCCGATGCGTCGCGGATCGATTCCGGGACGGCGCCCCAGCAGCTCGATGGCGGCGACCGCGTCGTCCGCCAGGTCCTCGTAGCGGGCCTCGTAGAGCTCCCCGGTCGAAGCACCCGATCCGCGCTTGTCGTAGGCCAGCGCGGCGAACCCGCGGCGGGCGAACAGACGCGCGAAAAAGGCGGGCTCCTTGCGGGTCTGCCGTCCCGAGCCGTGCACGACGACCAGCGCGGGGACGGCGCCGCCCGCGCGTCGCGGCAGATGAAGGCTGCCGGCCAATTCGATTCCGCCGCTCCGGAAGCGGACTTCCTCGACGCGGTACGTCAGGAAGAGCGATGTGACGTGCAGGACCAGGGCGGCGGACGCCACGAGCGCAAGCGACCACCGGGCGCCGCGGCCGCCGCGCCGCCCCGGCAGGGTCGGAAGGAAGCGCGCCCATAGAAGGACAGCCCCGGCGAGCGCCGCGATGAAGCCGGCGGCGCGCAGATCGAGGACGACGCCCATCGAGGAGCGTTCCTCGACGAGGGCGAAGAGAGCGAACAGCAGGCAGGCGGCGCCGGCTATCCGACCAGCGCGATCCACAACAGCAGGCAGGCGGCGAACACCAGCCATCCGATCGATTTCAGGCACATGCGGCGGCCTCCTCAGTTGGACCTCATTCGTACCTCAGCGCGATCGCCGGATCGACCCGGGTCGCGCGGCGGGCGGGCAGGTAGCCCGCCGCCAGGGCCACGGCGGAGAGGATCGCGGCGATCGCGGTGAAGGTCAGCGGATCGATGGGACTCACCCCGAACAGCAGGTTGGCGATCAGGTGGGTGAGGGAGAGGGCGGCGACGATCCCGAGCGCCAGCCCGGCGCCCACCAGCGTCATCCCCTGGCGCAGCACGAGCCCGAGGACGTCCTGCCGCTGCGCCCCGAGCGCCATCCGCAGCCCGAACTCCTGCGTCCTCTGGCTCACGGCGTAGGACATCACGCCGTAGATCCCGACCGCAGCCAGCACCAGCGCCAGACCGCCGAAGATCGCCAGGAGCGCCGCCCCCATGCGCGGCGCCCAGAGGCTCTGGCCGACCATCTCGCCGACCGTCTGCGGGTCGGTGATCGGCAGATCGGGCTCCATCGACTGCAGCTCGCGGCGCAGGGCGCCGGCGAGCGCCATCGGGTCGGAGGCGGTGCGCAGGTTGAGGAAGACGGCCGATTCGTGCATCTGCAGCAGGGGGACGTAGGCGATCGCCTGCGGATCCTCGGTCATGGCGAACAGCTTGGTGTCCCCGGCCACCCCGACGACCTGGCGGAAATCGGCGTCGCCGAAGAACTTGAAGCGTTTGCCCAGCGGGTCCTGGTCGGGCCAGAAGCGCGTCGCCATGGTCTCGTTGATCACCGCGGCCAGGGGGGCTCCCTCACGGTCGGTCTCCTGGAAGCCGCGGCCGCGCTTGATGGCGATGGAGAGGGTGTCGAAAAAGCCGGGGCTGACGTTCGACGCGGTGACGAACACGCCGGCGTCCCCGGAGGCCGGGTCCTTCCCCTCGGGAAAGACGGTGCGGCCGAAGCCGCCGCCCCCCATCGGCTGCGTGCTGGTCAGGGTGGCGGACTTCACCCCGGGCAGCGCCGCGGTCCGCTCGACGATCAGCCGCTGGAACTCCAGGGCGCGCGTCTGGTCGTAGCCGACGGTCGCGGTGTCGAAGCCGGTCACCAGAAGGTCGCGGGTCTCGAAGCCCGGGTCGATCTGCTGGGCGTTCCTGAGGCTTCTCAGGAACAGACCCGCCCCGATCAGGGAGACGAGCGACAGGGCGACCTGCGCCACGACCAGGACGCTCCGGAGATTGAAGCGCCGGCCCGCGCCGGATGGTTGCGCCGATCGATCCTTGAGATCGACGACGAGATCGGGGCGGGAGGCGTGCAGCGCCGGCGCCAGACCGAACAGCAGCCCGGTGACGACCGACAGCGCCAGCGTGAACAGCAGGACCTGACCGTCCACCGGCACGTCGATCCGATCGAGCGGCAGGTTGGGCGGCCGGAATGCCAGCAGCAGGTCGCGCCCCCAGAAGGCGACCAGGAGACCCGCCGCCCCGCCGAGGAGCGACAGCAGGACGCTCTCCGTCATCAGCTGCCGCACCAGCCGCCCGCGGCCGGCGCCGAGCGACAGGCGGATGGCGATCTCGCGGCGCCGGGCGGTGGCGCGCGCCAGAAGGAGATTGGCGACGTTGGCGCAGGCGATCAGGAGGACCAGCCCGACCACGGTCATCAGCAGGCCGCCGGCCAGGACGAAGTTCCGGCGCAGCGCCGGATTGATGGCGCTCTGCGCCAGGGGGAGCAGCGTAGCGCCGCGCCCGCGGTTCGGCTCGGGGTACTCCTTCTCCAGCCGCGCCGCGATGGTGCGCAGCTCGGAGAGGGCCCGGTCGGCGGGAACCCCCGGTTTCAGACGACCGGTGACGAACCAGAGAAGGGCGCGTCGATCCTCGTAGTTCTCCAGGAAGAAGCCGCTCAGCACCTCGCGGTACATCATCGACGGCATCCACAGATCGGGGCCGCCGATCACCTGGGTCCCCTTGAACCCCCCGGGGGCGATGCCGATCACCGTGAACGGGTGGTTGTTCAGGCGGAGCTGCCGGCCGACGACCGACGGGTCGGCGCCGAAGCGGCGCTTCCACAGACCGTCGCTCATCACCACGAACGGATGCGCCCCCGGCGTCCGATCGTCGTCCGGGCCGTAGGTCCTGCCGATCGCCGCCCGGACGCCGAGAAGGTCGAAGTAGTTCCCCGTGGTGAGGAGCGCGTTGAGCTGCTCCGGCTTCCCCGAGCCGGCCAGCGCCACCTGCGTAAACGTGACCGCCGTCATCCCCGAGAAGGACGTGCTCTGGTCGCGGAAATCGATGTAGTTGGGCCGCGACATCAGCATGAAGTCGTTGAAGCCTCCCTTGTTGCGCTCGTCGGTGGTGTACAGGCTGACCACGGTCGCCGGATCTTCGACCGGCACCGGATTGAGGAAGAGCGCGTTGATGAGGCTGAAGATGGTGGTGTTGGCGCCGATGCCGAGGGCGAGCGACAGGGCCGCCACCAGGGTGAAGCCGCGCGCCTTGGTCAGCATCCGCGCGCCGTACCTGAGATCCTGGAACAGGGTGTCCATGGGTCCTCCAAAGTCCTCGTCTAGGGCTGCCGCAGGGCGACGGCCGGGTCGACGCGCGCCGCGCGACGGGCGGGCAGGTACGAAGCCACCCCGGCGACGAGCGCCAGGACGGCGGGGATCAGGCAGAAGGTCGTGGGATCGAGCGGTCCGACGCCGAACAACAGGCTCGAGAGGGCGCGGCCGAGGACGACGGCGCCGGCGAGCCCCAACGCGAGGCCGGGCAGGACCAGCCGCGCCCCCTCACCCAGCACGAGCGCCAGGATGTCGGCACGACGGGCCCCGAGGGCCACGCGGATGCCGATCTCGCGCGTCCGCCGCGACACCAGGTACGTGAGGACGCCGTGCAGGCCGATCGCGGCCAGCGCGGTCGCGATCGCCGCGAAGGTTCCCAGCAGCAGCGTGCGGAAACGCGACGGCGCGAGCGAGGCGGCGACCAGCTCGTTCATGGGTCGGAACTCACCGATCGGTTGTTCCGGATCGATCCCGGCGAGCGTCGCGCGCATCTGCCCGGCGATCGCCGGCCGGACTCCTGTGGGGTCTCCGGTCCCGTCCCGGCGCCCGCGCACCACCAGGTTGAGCCAGGACGTCGGGGCCTGGGCGTAGGCCAGATACATCTCGGGAGGAGCCGCGCTCTCCAGGGCGAAGTGCCGCATGCCGCCGACGACGCCGACGATCTCCGCGGGAAACGGTCGTCCCAGGTCAATCACCAGCCGGCGGCCGAGCGGGTCCTCGTCCGGGAAGAACGAGCGGGCGAACGGTTCATTGACGATCACCGCGCCCGGGGCGCCGGCACGGTCGCGCTCCGACAGGCCACGCCCGCGCAGGAGCGGCACGCCCATCGCCCGGAAGTAGCCCGGGCTCACGCGGCGCATGTTGGCGTCGAGGGTTTCCCCGGGAGCGGCCGGCGCCCGCCCCTCGATGAAGAAGTAGGTGTCGTTGTGCTGGCCGGCGAGCGGCAGCTCGGTCGCGGCTCCGGCCGACTCCACCCCCGGCAGCGCGGCGATCCGCCGCAGCAGCTCGTCCACGAGCACGGCGCGCCGTGCGGGCTCGCCATAGCGCGACCCGACCAGCTGGATCCGCGCCGTCAACGTGCCGCCCGTCTCGAAGCCGGGATCGACCTGCGTGAGCCGGGTGAAGGAGCGAATCAGGAGACCGGCGCCGGCCAGCAGGACCACCGACAGGGCCACCTCCGAGACCACGAGCGTGGCGCGGAGCCGGCGGCGAACCGGGGCGGCGGGGGCGTGCCCGCCCTCGCGCAACGCGCCGTGCAGATCGGCGCGCGCTGCCTGCAGGGCGAAGGGGAGACCGGCGAGCGCCGCGGCGAGGAGGGACGCCAGGAGCGCGAAGCCGAGGATCGCGCCGTCCAGCGTCACCTCCTCGAGCCGCGGCAGGTCGGCGGGAGCGAGGGTTTTGAGGGCATCCACACCCCAGGCGGCGAGGAGCAGGCCGAGCGCCCCGCCCCCGATCGCCAGGAGGCCGCTCTCGGTCAGCGCCTGCCCCAGCAGGCGCCCGCGACCGGCCCCGAGGGCGGCACGGATCGACAGTTCGCGCGCCCGCGCCGCGCCGCGCGCCAGGAGCAGGTTGGCGACATTCGCGCAGGCGATGAGAAGCACGAACCCGACCGCCGCCATCAGGAGAAGCAGCGCCGGGCGGGTGTCCCCGACGATGGTTTCGCGCAGCGGCACCAGACGCACGCTCCAGCCGGAGTTCGAGTCCGGATGACGCTCCGCCAGCCGCGCCGCCACGGCCGCCGTCTCGGCCTGCGCCTCCTGGAGCGACACCCCCCGCCGGAGCCGCCCGATCCCGCCCATGAAATGGGCCCGCCGCACCTGCATGCCGGCGGCCAGCGCCGGCGCCGGCTGCCAGATCTCCGCCTCCGGCGGGAAGCGGAAGCCGGGCGGCATGACGCCGACCACGATGACGGCACGTCCGTCGATCCCCACGGCGCGGCCGATGATGGCGGGATCGGCGCCGAAGCGGCGGCGCCACAGGGCGTGACTCAGGACCGCCGTCCCGGGAAGCGCCACGCGCTCGTCCCCGGAACCGAGACCACGCCCGAGGGCCGGCCCGACGCCGAGGGTCTCGAAAAATCCGGCGGCGACCAGCGCGCCGGGGATCTGCTCGGGGCGGTCGCCGGCCGTCAGGTTGACGAGCGGGGTGAAGGTCGCCACGGCGCTCAGTCGCTCGAAGGCCCGGACCTGCTCCCGGTAGTCGGCGAGGTCGGGAAACGACAGATTCGAATCCTCGCGGGACGGGGAGCGGCCCCACACCCAGACCAGCCGATCGTCGTCGGGAAACGGCAGGGGCCGCAGCAGGACGCCGTTCACCACGCTGAAGATCGCCGCGTTCGCCCCGATGCCGATCCCGAGCGTCAGGACCGCCGCGACCGCGAACCCGGGGGAGCGCCGCAGTCCCCGGAGCGCGTGCCGCAGGTCGAGCCCGAAACCGGTCACGTCGCGACCTCGCGCCCCGCGGTCCCGGGCGGCGCCTGGTCCCGGGTCATGGTCTCGCGATGGGTCCCGCCGCCCCCCGGCCCTTCGATCCAGCCGTCCCGCAGACGGACGATCCGCCGGCCGAAGGAGGCATTGGTTTCGGAGTGGGTGACCTGGACGATGGTGGTGCCGTGCTCGTTGAGGGACCGGAACAGCTCCATGATCTCCCGCCCCTGATCCGAGTGGAGGTTGCCGGTCGGCTCGTCGGCCAGGATGAGCGACGGCTCCGCGACCACCGCCCGCGCCACGCCCACCAGCTGCTGCTGGCCGCCGCTCAACTGGGTCGGGTAGAGGTCCTTCTTGCCGACGATCCGGAACCGGTCGAGGACATCGGCGACCCGGGCCTGCCGCTCGGGCCGCTTGATGTTCCGGTAGGTCAGCGGGACCTCCAGGTTCTCGTACACCGTGAGGTTGTCGAGGAGGTGATAGCTCTGAAACACGAAGCCGATCCGCTCGCGGGCCAGCGCGGCGCGCTCCTTCGGTTTCAGCGAGTGGACCGCCCGATCGAGGAGATGATACTCGCCGGTCCAGCCGGCGTCGTGCATCCCGAGGATGTGCAGGAGGGTGGATTTGCCGGCCCCCGAGGGACCCATGATCGACACGAACTCCCCCGCGCCGACCTCCAGGTCGATCCGGCGCAGCACCCAGGTCCGTTCCGGCCCGGCGGGCCAGGAGCGCTCGACGTTCGCCAGGCGGATCAAAGGCGCGGGGGGCATCATTCGGACCGCAGCGCGACCAGGGGGTCGACGCGGGTGGCGCGGCGGGCCGGGATCCAGCACGCCAGGAACGCCACCCCGGACATGAGGGCCGCAACCGCCAGATAGGTCCACGGATCGGCAGGGCCCACACCGAACAGGAGTCCCGGGAGAGCCCGGTTCAGGGCCAGCCCTCCGGCGATCCCCGTGGCCGTCCCGCCCGCCGCGCGTCGCATTCCCTCTCCGAGGGCCGGCACCCCGGCCGCCACCGCGAGGAAGGCGGGGCGCTTGCGGAAGGAGCGCAGGGCGAACTTCAGATCGTCGAGCACGGGGTCCCCTCAGGGGCGGCGGACCGCGGTCCGCGTCGGTTCAGGACGCCGTCTGCGCCAGGCTCTCCTCGACCACCCGCCCGTCGAAGAGATGCACGGTCCGGTCGGCGTGACGCGCATAACGCGGGTCATGGGTGACCATGCAGATGGTCGAGCCCTGCCGGTGCAGCTCGCGCAGCAGCTCCATCACCGCCTCGCCGCTCTTGGAGTCGAGGTTGCCGGTCGGCTCGTCCGCCAGCAGGATGAGGGGTCTGCCGGCAACGGCGCGCGCCACCGCGACCCGCTGCTGCTGCCCGCCCGAGAGCTGCGACGGCAGGTGGTTGGCGCGGTGCGCCATGCCGACCCGCTCCAGCGCCTCGGTCGCGGCGCGGCGCCGCTCCGAGGCCTTCATGCCGCGGTAGGTCAGCGGCAGCTCGACGTTCTCGATCACCGTGAGATCGCCGATCAGGTTGAACGACTGGAAGATGAACCCGATCTGCCGGTTGCGGATGCGGGCCCGCTCGGCCATCGACAGACCGGAGACCGGCTGGCCGTCGAGACGGTAGCGGCCGTCGGTCGGCGTGTCGAGCAGGCCGAGGATCGACAGGAGCGTCGATTTGCCGCATCCGGAAGGGCCCGCGATGGCCACGTACTCTCCCTTCCGGATTTCCATCTCCACGGCCGCCAGCGCGTGGGTCTCGACCTCGTCGGTGGTGAAGACCTTGGTGACTCCTTCCAGTCGAATGATCGGGTTGCTGGTCGCGTTCATCGTCTCTCCGGCATGCAGGTTCAAGGCGGCGGCGCGGCGGATGCGGGCCGCGGTCCGGCGGTTCAGTTCAGACGCAGCCGATCGAAGGCGTCCCAGCGGGACACGTCCGACAGGATCACCTGGTCCCCTTCCTCGAGTCCTTCCACGATCTCGACGGCGCTGACCGAGGCGCGCCCCAGGTGGACCTGGACGCGGCTCGCCCCGCCGCCCGTCCCCTCCAGGCGGAACAGACCGACGACGCTCTGCTCCGAGGCGCTCGCCGGCCGGCCGACGTACAGCACGTCGTCGAGTTTTTCCAGCTCGATCGTCCCGTCCACGGTCAGATCGGGTCGCGCCCCCTTCGGCAGCGGACCGCCGAGCGCCACGTCCACCGTGACCGTGCCGTTCTGCACCGCCGGGTCGATGCGCGACACCCTCCCCTCGACGACGCCGTTGCGGGTGTCGATCGCCGCCTTCTGGCCGATCTGGATGTCGCGCGCCTGGGTCTCGGCGATCCGGAGCTCGGCCTTCAGCCGCCCCGGGACCGTCACCTTGGCGAGGATCGCGCCGGGCGCGATCCGCTGACCGACCTCGACGGGGAGCTGCTGCAGGACGCCGGCGATCCCGGGGCGCACCCGGAGCGCCGCGACCTGGTTGCGCCTCAGCCGTGCCAGCCCGCGCAGCTGTTCGAGACGCGCCTCCTGGACCGCGAGCTGGGTCTTGATCGATTCGGCGTTGATCTCCAGCCGCTTCTGCTCGATCTCCAGCCGGCTCGCCAGCTCCTCGGCGCGCGACTGCGAGATCTTGCGCGTGATGTCGGAGACCAGCCCCTTGTTTCCCAGCTCCTCGTCGGCGTCGGCCTGCAGGCGCGCCTGATGAAAGGTGGCCCGGATCGTCGCGGCCTGCGCCTGCTGGTCGAGCAGCTGGCTCTCGAGACGCACCTTGAGATTGATGTACTCCGCCTCACCCGCCTTGAGCTGCCAGTCGGCGTCGAGGGCCTGCAGATCGAGCTCGGGATTGCTCAGCTCCAGGAGGACGGTGTCGGGCTGCACCGGCGCGCCGGGTCGGACCAGGATCCGCTCGACCCGCCCTTCGGTCTGCGCCGGGATCCACTTGATCTCCTCCGGCACCAGCGTTCCGAGCCCGCGCACCTGGCGCAGCAGCGCCCCGCGCTTGACCGTGTCGACCCAGACGCTGCCGCGGTCGACCGAGGGGGCCGCCGGTTTCAGGGTCGAGAGTCCCGCGGTGATCGCGCCGATCGCCGCGAGCCCCCCGGCCCCCCAGGCGATCCGGAGGAGCCGCTTCTTCCCCTTGTGCTGCTGCCGCGGAATGTCCACGATGCCCGGCCCCATGGCGAAACCCGTGCCACGGGCTGCCGGATCGCGGAAGTCGTGGACGGGGATGGAGTTAGGCGGCGGGAGGCGGCGACGCGGGGGCGCACCATTGTCCGGTCGCGGGACGGTGCCGTCCCGGGATCGGACACCCCCGCCCCTCAGCGCGGTCGATCCGGTTCGAGGGACCGGGAGTGGCCGGGTGGACCGGTCCGTTCCTTGCCGAGGGCGCCGGCACGATGGGCCAGCTCGAGCGCTTCCTCGAGCCATGCCAGCCTCTGCGTCGGCGTCGCGGCGCGGATCGCTTCAAGCAGTTGGCGGCGGGCTCCCGCCCACGTGGCATCCCAGGGTTCGGGCGATCCGGTGCGCTTACGCATTTCCGTTCCGCTTTCGCGATTCGAGGATCGCCTCCAGCTGCTCGATATCGGACATATCCTGGGGCCGTCCCGCCAGCCGCTTCAGGTGAACCAGGTCGGGTATCGAGGCCACTCGGATGCTCGTCGCCCGGAGATCGAATCGCTCCGATCGGGTCCACAGTTCCTCGAATGGAATGGGATGGCTGACGAAGAGATCGACGACACGCATGGGATTCGCGGGGTCGTACATCGAGAAGACCTGCATGCCCCGGTCGCGAATCCAGGTCTCGCGGACCACGCGTCTGGCGAAATCCTCCGGATCGACCGGGACCCGCGGGCGCAACCCCATCGCGACGAGGACCGCGATGGCCTTCGCGGCCTGAGTCTCCTCGAGGTCCACGACGAGGTCCACGTCGGCGGTGAGGCGGGCATGGCCGTGGAGCACCACGGCGAGCCCGCCCACGACGACATATCGGACGTCCGAGTCGTTGAGCGCCTTGAAGAGAGGCTCGAAGAGGGCCATGTGCGGATTCTAGCGCACCGCGATGCGTGATACCTCAGGGACCCGGACGCGACAGGATGTCGCGCAGGGCGGGAGCGAGATCGGGGTGGCGGAAGCGGTAGCCGGAGGCGAGGAGGCGGGCCGGCTCGACCCGCTGGCTCGCCAGCAGGAGGGCATCGGCCATCTCGCCGAACGCCAGACGGGCGGCGAACGCCGGCATCGGCAGGAAGGCCGGGCGGGACAGGGAGGCGGCGAGGATCCGGGTGAACCCGGCGTTGGTGACCGGGTTCGGGGCGACGACGTTGACCGGGCCCCGGAGGGATTCGTTGTGGAGGATGTGGAGCGCCGCCGCAAGGACGTCGTCGATCGACACCCACGACAGGTACTGCCGGCCGTCGCCCAGAGGTCCCCCGAGCCCGAACCGGAACGGCGGGAGCATCCGCCGAAGGCCGCCGCCCGTCTTCCCCAGGACAAAACCGAAGCGCAGGTTGACGACGCGGATCCCCCGACGCGACGCCGGCGCGGCCGCGGCCTCCCATTCGCGGCAGGTGGAGGCCAGGAAATCGGAGCCCGGCGCGCTCTCCTCGTTGAGGATCTCGTCACCCCGATGGCCATAGAAGCCGATCGCCGACGCGCAGGCCAGGACCCGTGGTGGACGCGAGGCGCGGGCGAGGCTCTCGGCGAGCAGGCGGGTCCCATTGATCCGGCTGTCGCGGATGCGCGTCTTCTTCGCGGCGTTCCAGCGTCCGGCGGCGACGCTCTCGCCGGCGAGGTGGACGGCGGCGTCGAACCCGTCGATCGCCGGCGGCTCGAGCCGGCCCCCGTCCGGATCCCAGGACACCGACGCCTCGCCGGCCGCCGTCCCGCCGCCGGCGGCCCGCGTCAGACGCACCACTTCGTGACCGGCGGCCCGCAGGAACGGCAGGAGCGCCGAACCCACGAACCCGGTCGAGCCGGACACCAGGATCTTCATGGTGATTCCTCCGTCAGCGCATCGACCGCCTTGCGCAACAGCCGATTGAAGTCGCGCGGCTTCTCCAGCATGGGGAAATGTCCGACGCCTTCCATGATTACCGCCTCGAAGCGCGGGGCATAGCGGCGGTTGACCTCGATTTTCGTCGGGTACCGGTCGGCGTTGATCGCCCGGATCGGAGCGTGCACCTGGGGGAGGGCGGCGGTCAGGTCGTAGGCGAACACGCTCCGCAGACCGCCGACCGCCACCTCCGGGGGGGCCGCCGTCATCCGGGCGACCATTCGCTCGACCAGATCGGGGTCCGCGTCCTCCCGGAACATGTCGCGCACGAATCCGGTGGCGGCCTTGACGAAGTCGGCGTCGAAATCCCGGAAGAAGGCTTCGAGCCGGTCCGGCTCCGGCTGCCATTCGGCGTCGAGGATTGAATCGACCGGAACCACCGCGGCGATCCGCTCGGGCATCAAGCGCGCCGACTCGACCGCCACGTAGCCGCCCAACGAGTGTCCGACGAGGACCAGTCCGTTGAGATCGAGGTGGAGCGCCACGGCGCGCACGTCCTCGGCCCAGGCCGGGACGGTGTAACGGGACCGCCCGGCCTCCGACCGTCCGTGTCCCGCCAGGTCGATGGTAATCACCCGATGGCGGCGGGAAAAGGTCTCGACCTGCCGGTCCCAGATGCCGCCGTCGCACGACCAGCCGTGCACGAACAGGAGCGGCGGCGATCCCTGCCCGGTGGTGCGGTAGTGGATCGTGACGCCGTCGGCGGAGCGAACGGTCCCCTCCATCGGAGGCGCCTCCTCCGCCCGTGCGGCGCGGCCGGCGGCGGCGAGGCCCGCGGCCACGATGAAGGTGGCGGCGAGACCGGCGGCGGCGGGACTCAAAGCCCGGGGAGCGCGGCGCATCGGGCCACCGAGTATACGCGGGCCGCCTTGCGGGGGGACCGGGACCGGCTTATCTTGGCTGAAATGATCGGAACCCGGACCGGGGCGCGGCCGGAGCCGGCCCCCCGCCCGACGGGCACCGCGCCGCTGGCCGCCGAGGGCGGCTTCCAGGCGCTGGCGCAGGGCCTGGGCGAGGCTTATCTCGGCGCGTTCGCGTTGTTCCTCGGCGCGGGTGGCATCGTCCTCGGGTTGGTGGCGACGCTCCCGACCGCCGCCACCGCGGCGGCGCAGATCCTGGCGCAGCGGATCCTCGCGCGCGCCCGCGGCGCGCGGGTGGTGATGCGGCGCGCCTGGGCGGTGCAGGCGGCCGGCTACGGCCTGCTGGGGGCGAGCCTTCTGCTGGGCTACCCCTGGTCCCTCGCCGCGCTGATCGCGATTTCGGTGGGCTGCTGGGGTGTCGGCGGCCTCGCGGTCCCCGCCTGGACCGCGCTGGTGTCCGCCGTCGTTCCCCGCGGGCGGATCGGCTGGTTCTTCGGTCTGCGCGGCTCGATGCAGCAGGCCGGGGCGGTGGTGGCCATCCTCGGCGGGGGCGCGGTCCTCGGCTGGCTGACCCTCCTGGGACGCGAGGGGGCCGGCTTCGCGCTGATCTTCGTCGCCGCGGGTCTGTCGCGGCTTCTGGGAACGGTGCTCCTGGCACGCGTCCCGGACACCCATCGCGCCGGCCCCGAGCGCCGCCGTCCGCCGCACCTCCTTTCGCTTCTCGAGTCGGCCAAGGTGCGCCGCCTGGCGATCTATCTGTGGCTGGCGCATCTCGCGACCCACGTCTCCAGCCCGTTCTTCGTCCCCTACATGATCCGCGATCTGGAGTTCCCCTACCTCCTGGTGGGCGGCCTGATGGCGGTGCCGGCGGTCGTGAAGGTGCTGACCATGCGATTCTGGGGACGGTTCGCCGACCGGGTCGGACCCGGCCCCATCCTGAGGAGCACCGGCTGGTTCGTCTCCGTCGTGCCGATCCTGTGGCTGTTCTCCGGGAGCCCGTGGTGGATCCTGATGGCGCAGGTCTATTCGGGACTGGTCTGGGGAGCGTTCGAGCTGGCCCAGGCGTCGGCGCTGCTCCTTGCCACGCGCGGCCGCGAACGGGTCGTCGGTCTGTTCAACGCGGCCGATGGCGCGATGCTGATCGCCGGATCGCTCCTGGGGGGGCTGATCGCCGATTGGGCCGACGCTCCCGGCCGCTACGGATTCCAGGCCGTCTTCCTGATCTCCGCCCTGATGCGCCTGATCCCCGCCGTCCTGCTGCTGTGGCGCGTGCGCGGCATCGGGCGCCCGACCTGGTCGCATCTGAAGATCCCGATGCGCGTCTGGGCGGTGCGTCCGACCCGGGGCTTCTCGCTGAAACCCTGGGATCGTGCGCCCGAGAAGGAGGCGGCCCGACCGCCGGCGGCCGCTCCGCCCGGAGCCTCGTCCGCGGCTCCGTCCGGTGCCGCACCGGCCTCCCCGCCGGCCGCCGCCTCGCAGGCCGGCTCTGGCCCTCCCGGTCGCCCCGTCGCCGCCTCGCGGCCACGCCATTGCGCCTTCCGGGCGCTCTCGCCTACCATCCGCCGGGCCGGGAGGGAGGGAGCGATGAGCCACGGAGACACGGGGTCGCGGGGACGGTGGATGATCGGAGCCCGTGGAGCGCGGCGGGGCGGCGGGCTCGTCCTGCTGGCGCTCCTGCTGGTTGCGGGTTCCGTGGGCGGTGCGACCGCCGGTGCGGCGGGCCCGGACGCTGTGGTCCGGCCGGGCGGGGATCGACGTGTGGCGCTCGAGCGGGTGCTCCGGGACTACATCGGTCTGTATGCGGGCACGACCCTGGATCGATGGAAGGATCTCTTCCACCCGCGCTTCCAGGCGGCCCATCCGCTCGAAGACGGCACGGTGGCGATCCGCGGGCTGGAGGAGTTCTACGAGCGCCAGAAGAATTATTTCGCCACGGGCCGGAGCATCAGCGAACGCCTGGAGAACGTGACGATCATGGAGGGGCACCGGATTGCCCGGGTGACCGCCGATTTCGTGTTCGTGGACGAAGGGACGTCGCGCCGGGGCCGGCTGGGACTCCACCTGGTCGATGGAAAGGACGGCTGGCGGATCGTCGGGCTGGTCTTCGCCTACGACGAGTAGACCTCCCGTCCCTTGACGACGACCAGGGTCTGGTCGTCGAGCCGCTCCCGGCCGCCCGACCAGGAATCGATCGCGTCGAACACCGCGACGCGGAGCTCGTCGACGGCGGCCGCGCTGTGGCGGCGCACCAGGTCGGTGAGCCGCGTCTCGCCGAACTCCTCCCCCGCCGCGTTCTGCGCCTCGCTCAACCCGTCGGAGTAGAGGAGCAGCACGGCGCCCGGTGGAATGTGCGCCTCCGCCTGCTGGTAACGGGCGTCGCTGAAGGCGCCGACGATGGCCCCTCCTTCGTGGAGACGCGCCAGCCGTCCGTCGGAGTTCAGGAGGATCGGCGGATTGTGACCGGCGTTGGTGTAAACCAGCCGCCGCGTGCGATCGTCGTACAGTCCCAGGAACAGCGTGGCGTAACGATTGCTGTCGACCGTGGCGCAGAGCTGCCGGTTGACCAGCGACGCCAGGCGCGCGATCCCGGACCCGCCGTGGCCGCCATCCTCCTGCTCCGCGCGGCTCCCAAGGAACAACGCCTGGGCGCGCAGCGCCGCCTGCAGATTGGACATGAGCAGCGCGGCCGAGATCCCTTTCCCCGAGACGTCGCCCAGCGCCACGGCGACGCGTCCCGGCCCGATCTCCAGATAGTCGTAGAAGTCCCCGGCGACACCGCGCGCCGCGCGACATTCGCCGGCGATCTCGACGGTTTCCAGAACCGGCGCCCGCCGGGGGAACAGCCCCGCCTGGACCGAAGCGGCGATTTCCAGCTCGCGCTGCATCCGTTCCCGCTCGACCCGCTCCATGAGGAGGGTTTCGATGTGCGCCGCCATGGAGTTGAACGCCTGCGCCAGCTCCCCGAGCTGATCGCCGGAACGGACGCGGGAACGGTGGGAGAAATCGCCCCGGTCGATGTGACCGGTGGCGACGTACAGCTCGTGGACCGTGCCGGTGACGGCGCGGGTCATCCAGGCGGCGACGAACAACGCGAGGATTTCCAGCCCCAGGAAGACGGCTCCCAGGATCAGGAGCGCCATGCGCCATACCGCGCCCGCGCGCCCGCTGCCGAACAGCTGGCGTCCCGCCTCCGCCCACGACCAGGAGAACAGGAACAGCGCCCGCTCGCCCGGCGCGCCGGTCGTCCAGTCGGCCGCCGGCATGATGACGACGTACTGCACCGGCTCCGGTTCGAGACCGGTCCGCGCCGCAACCTCCGGGGCGGCGGGTGGCGCGGCGCGGGCCGCGGCGGACGGCCCGTCGGCGAGGCCCTCCTGGATCGCGATGCCGGTCACGCCGCGCAGGTGGGAGACGATCGCCGGGCCGACGGCCATCTCGGCCAGGATCCGCAACGGGCGGCCGCAGCCCTCCGCGGCGAGGACGGCGCGGAGCGCGAATTCCCCCGGGGCGCCCGCGGTGAGCCCGCTCCACTCGGCGCGACCGTCGAGCCACGCCGGCAGAGCGGGGTCGAGGGTGAACTGCAACCCCGGCAGGAACGGCTGCAGCGCCGCGGCCCGCTCCTCGAGCAGCCGCGCCGTCCGCTCCACCGGCGTCTCCGGCGGCAGCCGCTCCAGATCGGCCGCCACCAGGCGGGAGGCGACCAGCGCCTGGCGGGCCAGGGCATCGACCTGCACCCTGACGACGCTGGCCATCCCTTCTCCGGAGATGCCGAAGGCGGCGACGAATCCCAGGAGCCCCATCAGGAGGATCGGCGTCAGGCCGACGAACAGGTAGGTGATCACCAGTCGGCGGCGGACCCGCCACAGGAGTCGCCGCCACAGCCATCCGAGTCCGCGCGCCGAGTAATAGATGATGGCGACCGCCGGCAGCAGGATGGCCAGCAGTCGAAGCAGCACCCCGGCGGCGTGGTCCCCGAACAGGAGGGTGCCGCCGGCGACGACCCTCAAGACCAGCAGGGCGGCCGCAAGGAGCGCCACTCTGGGCATCCACCCATAGTGGCGCCGAGAGTGTGGATCTGCCCCGGATTTCAGGCGCTATACCTCTGAAAACACGTTGGTTACATCATCCAACCAGGTCGCGACCGCCGATTCGCACACAAGTCCTTCCACGCAAACCGGTTCGACCCGATTCTCCACACTCTGAGCGCCACTATGTTTCGGGGCCGCAGGCGCCGGGGCCGCGGGGGTCGCCGCAGCTGCCGCAGCCCCCGCCGGAAGCGCCGTCGTCCGCATCGGCGGCCCCGTCCCCGCCGGCATCGCCTCCGGTGTCGAACCCGGCCGCGCCGGCCGAGGCGCCGACCGCGAAGGTCGACAGGAGTTTCTCGAGCTTGCGCCCGCCGCAGGCCGGGCAACCGGGGCGTTCCGCCCCGTACACCAAAGCTTCGAATCGGCGCCCGCAGCCGCGGCAGGAATATTCGAAAAGTGGCATGGAGCGATCTCCTCAGGAGGTTCCAAGGATACGCAGGAGCGGGGCGGCTGCCAAGCGGGCGATCGCCCCGCCGCTCGCGGCGAGAAGCTCGCGCGCCGCACGACGGCCGCTGGTATAGGCGCCGTGCACCGTCTGGTAGTGGGGGGCGGGCGCGGTCGCCTCGCCGGCGAAGAACAGAACGTCGTGCACCGGGGTCGCCAGCACCTCGCGCATACCGGCGCCGCCGGGACGGGTGAAGGAGTACGAGCCGAGGGTGTGCGGGTCCTGGCGCCAGTTCTTGAGGTTCGACCATTCCAGCCGGCGGCGGACCGCGGCGCGCGGGAACGCCGCTTCGATCCAGCCGAGCGCCCGCGCCATCGCCTCCTCGCGCGAGGGGGATCCCAGATCGTCGGCCGCGGCGCCGGTGATCCATCCGAGCAGGACCGGCGCGCCGGTTCCCTCCGGATGGGGATCCCAGAACGAAATCCGTCCGCCACGCGCGTTCCAGCCCGGCATTCCCGGGTTGCGCTCCTGCCAGAAACGATCCTTGAACAGGAAGTGCGCCACCGCGACCCGCCCCATGCGGAGCGCGTCGAGCGCCCGGAGCTTCCACGGGGGCAGCGGCGGCGCGAACGCCGGCCGCCCGGCCTGCAGCACCCCGACCGGAACGGTGAGGAGCAGGCGCCGGGCGTGGTGCGTCTCGCTCCGGCCGTCCCGCGCGCAGGCGACCCGCACCCCCTCGGGCCCCCAGGCGATCTCGCGCACCGGCGATGACAGGTGGATCCGGTCGGCGATCGGCTCCGCCAGACGGCGCGGGATCTGGTCGTAGCCGCCGACCACCTGGAAGTTCCGATCGAGGTAGGCGCTCCAGGCGGCGTGGTCCTCGAGCGCCGCGCGCAGGCTCACCTCGTCCGGTTCGGCCGACCAGGAGAGGGCGTGTTCCGCCAGCGCCTCCTGCTCCGCCGCAGTGAACCCCTGCCGCGCGAGAAACTCCCCGTAATTCAGGTCGGGGCCGGTGTAGGAGCGCCAGGCGGCGTCGAGCCGGTCCTGCAGCCGGCGGGTCGCCTCCACGGGCGCGGGTCGGACGCGGCCGTCGGGCAGGAGGGGCCAGGTGTCCCAGTCACGGAACGGACGGGCGGTGATCCCGAAGGCGCGGACGAGCTCGAATGTGGCCGCGCGCGAGCCGTGGATCATCTGGGCCCCGACCTCGAGACCGTGCGGCGCCGGGCCGTGCAGCGTCTCGATCCGCCCGCCCACCCGGTCGCGCGCCTCCAGGACCAGGAGATCGGTCCCGGCGGCGGCGAGATCGCGGGCGGCCGCCAGACCGGCCATGCCGGCTCCCACGATCAGGACGTCATGGACCGGCCGGCGGCGGGGACGGCAGCTGGGGAGGACGCCGGCCGCTGCGGCCAGGGCGGCGGCGCGGACAAAGCGGCGGCGGGTGACGCAGCGCATGCGACCCGGAATCCTAGACGATCCAGACGTATTGAAGGCAGAGGAACAGGGCGAGCCCGAGACCGGCCCCACCGGCCGCGATCGCCAGGCTCGAACGGCGCGCCGACCCGCGCCACGCCGCCCGCACCGCCTCGATGAAAGCGGCCAGCTGGATCAGGGGGGCGAGGAGAGGCACCCAGAACAGCAGGACCGCGGCGACGCCCAGGAAACGCAGGCCCCGATCACGCATGCTTCGCCTGGCTGTAGAGGCCGAGGTTCATCAGATTGATCGCGCCGTTGACGGCGATGTAGCGCAACGGTTCGGGGGGGAACGACAGGGTCGGACGGAGCAGCCACGCCGGCGGCGCCACGCCGTCCAGCCAGCCCGCCAGGAACGAACCCGCCTTGGTCCCCATCGCCAGACCGTGACCGGTGTAGCCGCCGGCGTAGACGACGTTGCCGTTCTCGCCGGTCCGGCCGAAGATCGGATCCTGATCGGAGGTGCATCCCATCGGCCCGGTCCAGGCGTGGGCGAACGGGCCGGAAGGAAGCGCCGGGTAGGTGCGGGCGAGGAAGCGGCGCAGCACGGCGAACAACGCATCGTCGCCCCGATGATGGAGCCCGTCGCCGTAGAAGTAACGGGCCCCCGCGCCGACCAGCAGGCGCCCTTCCGGCGCCTTGCGGCCCCACATGTACATCTCCCGCGACGTCATGACGTGGATCTCGTCGGGCAGGCTGGCGAGGACCGCGGGCGGCAGGGGAACGGTGACCGCCGCCGCGGTGTGGATCGGCACGATCCGGGACTCCCCGATCCCCAGGCGGGACAGGTACCCGTTGACCGCCACCACGACGCGTCCGGCGCGCGCCTCGAACCCCTCCCCTTCGGCGACGACGGTGGGGCCGTGGCGCAGCCTCGAGACGCGGGATCCCTCGTGGACCCGCGCTCCCAGCGCCACCGCCGTCCGCTTCAACCCGGCGGCGTAGCGATACGGGTCGATCTCGGCGCGCGTTCCGGAGCGCAGGTCGCAATCGATCCCGAACCGCTCGATCAGGTCGAGGACGAACGGGACGTTGTCCGCGGTCCCTTCGGGGGTCCCCATCTCGGTTCCCTCCCCCAGGACGCCGCCGCTCCGGCCGGTCGCGCCGTACCCGGCGTAGTGGGCTTCCAGCAGCAGGACGTCGAGACCGGGGTGACGCAGGAGCGCGTGAATCGCGGCCGACAGACCGGTCACCCCCGCCCCGAGGATCAGGAGGTCCGCGGTCGCGGCGCCGCGCAGCGGGGGAGAGGGAGCGACCCGGCCGCGGGCCACCCAGAACGAGCGGTTGGGGGTCCAGCCATCGTCACGCAGGAGCAGGCCGGCGCCACCCAGCCAGGCTGCCCCGGCACCGGCGTAGGCCGCGGTGGCGATGAACCGTCTCCGGCTCAGGATGTGCGGCATAGGGTCAAATCCCTAATGGCTTTCCGGCATTGCACGCAATAACTTGAAGCACGACACATCCCGGCCGTCCGCCCGCCGCCGGCGGGGGGGCCGGCGAGGGGAGGATCCTGCCTGAGATGCGGCCGGCCCGCCGTCCACGCCCACAGGAGCAGCCCGCTGGAGCCGGGAGGATCGCCGTTGCGACCCCGGATCCCGGGGAGCGGCTGCTCGCGCTCCTTGTCGAGTCGGTCCGGGAGTGCGGCATCATCCTGCTCGACGCCGAAGGCCGGGTGCGCTCCTGGAACCGGGGGGCCGAGCGGCTCACAGGGTACACCGCCGGGGAGGCGATCGGCCGCCACATCTCCCTGATCCACCCGCCGGAGGAGGTGGGTCAGGAGACCGCCGCCGCCGGTCTGCGGGCCGCCGCAACGCGGGGCGGGCACGAGGAAGAGGGTTGGCGGGTGCGGCGCGACGGCTCGCGCTTCCGGGCCCGCGTGGAGATCGTCGCCCTGCGCGATCGGGACGGACGCCTGCTGGGGTTCGGCGAAATCGCCCGCGACCCGGGTCACCGGCCTCCCGGCCGGGGGACGGCCGATCCGGAAGAGGCCGCCGCCGAGCTTGAATCGTTCACCTTCACCCTGATCCACGATCTGCGCGCCCCGCTGCGGGCGGCCCAGGGGTTCGCGGCCGCGCTGCTGGAGGACCATGCCGCGAACCTGCCGCCGGAGGGGGTCGAGTACGCGCGGCGCATCGTCGCCTCGACCACGCGCATGGATCGACTGATGCAGGACCTCCTCGCGTACAACCGGATGGTGTCGAGCCGGATCGTCACGGGCGCGCAGCCGCTCGACGCGGTGGTGCAGGACACGCTGGCCGGTCTCCGGGACGCGATCGAGAGGCGCGGAGCGCAGGTCGAGGCCGTCGGACCGTGGCCCGCCGTGATGGCGCATCGCTCCACGCTGGCCACGATCCTGACGCAGCTCGTCGACAATGCCTTGAAGTTCGTGGCCCCGGAGATTGCGCCGCGCATCCGGCTGCGCGCCGAGCCGCGCGATGGCGCCGTCCGCGTATGGGTCGAGGACAACGGCATCGGCGTGCCCGCGGCGCACCAGGATCGGATTTTCCGTCCCTTCGAGAAGCTTCACGGCGTGGAGGCCTATTCCGGTTCGGGGATCGGGCTGGCGATGGTCCGCCGGGGAGCCGCGCGCATGGCGGGCACGACCGGGGTCGAGCCGGCTCCGGGCGGGGGCAGCCGCTTCTGGATCGAGCTTCCCGCCGCCCCCGGGGTGGACCGTGGCTGAGCCGATCCGGATCCTGCTGGTCGACGACAACCCGGACGATCGCGTGCTGGTCATGCGCGAGCTGCGCCGGGAGTTCACCAACCCCGCGGTGGAGCAGATCCGCAACCAGTCCGAGTTCGAGCGGTTCGTGCCGGCCGGCGCGTTCGACGTGGCGATCACCGACTTCCAGCTGCTGTGGAGCGACGGGCTGACCATCCTGCGCGCCCTCAAGACCCGGTTTCCCGATCGACCGGTGATCATGTTCACCGGCACCGGGACCGAGGAGGTGGCGGTCGAGGCGATGAAGGCGGGTCTCGACGACTACGTCCTGAAGCGTCCCTGGCACTTCGGGCGGCTGCCCGCGGCGGTCCGGGTGGCGCTGGAGCGGCGGGCGGAGCGCCTGGCGCTGCAGGGGGCCGAGCGGCGCTACGTCGAGCTGTTCGAAGGGGCCCCGATCGGCATCTACCGGACGGCTCCGGACGGCGCCATCATCGAAGTCAACCCGGCGCTGCTCCGGATCCTCGAGTACCCGGATCGGGCCGACTTTCTCAGGCGGAACGCCGCCGACCTCTATCTCCATCAGGAGGACCGGTCGCGGTGGCTCCGGGAGATGGAGACGCGGGGCGCCGTCAACGGGTTCGAAGTGCAGGTGCTGAAGCGTGACGGCGTCCCGATCTGGGTCCGGCACAACGCGCGCCGCCTCGTCGATGCCACGGGCGCGATCTTCTACGAGGGGGTCCTCGAGGACGTGACCGAGAAGAAGGCGACCGAGGAGGCGCTGGCGCAGAGCGAGGAGCGGCTGCGGCAGTCGCAGCGGATCGAAGCCGTCGGCCGGCTGGCGGGCGGCATCGCCCACGACTTCAACAACCTGCTCACCGTGATCACCGGTCACGCCGAGCTTTTGCTGTCGAGGGCCCCGGCCGGGGATCGCACCCGCAAGGATCTGGATGAGATCCGCAAGGCCGGCGAGCGCGCGGCGACCCTGACCCGCCAGCTCCTCGCCTTCAGCCGCAAGCAGGTCCTGCAACCGCGCGTGGTGAATCTCAACGGCGTGGTCCAGGACATGCTCAAGATGCTGCGCCGTCTGATCGGCGAGGACATCGAGCTGGCCACGTTGCTGCCCGCCGACCTCGGCCGGACGAAGGTCGACCCGGGCCAGCTCGAGCAGGTGATCATGAACCTGGCGGTGAATTCCCGGGACGCCATGCCGCGCGGCGGCACGCTGACCCTCGAGACCGGCAACGCCGAGCTCGACGCGCAGTTCGCCCGGGTCCACCCGCCGACCGTGCCGGGACGCTACGTCGTGCTGGCGGTCACCGATACCGGGGTCGGGATGGACAAGGAGACCCGGGCGCGGGTCTTCGAGCCCTTCTTCACGACCAAGGAGCCGGGAAAGGGGACGGGCCTCGGCCTCGCGACGGTGTACGGGATCGTCAAGCAGAGCGGCGGCTATGTCTGGGTCGAGAGCGAGCCGGGACGGGGAACGGTGTTCACCATCTACCTGCCGCGCGTGGACGAGGCCGCGGATCACGCGGCCGCTGCGGGTCCGGCCGTCTCGGGCCCGGGGACCGAGACGGTGCTGGTCCTGGAGGACGAGCCGACGCTGCGCGAGGTCGTCCGGCAGAGCCTCGAGAGCCGCGGTTACAAGGTCCTGCTGGCGGAGAGCGGGGCGGAGGCTCTCGCGATCTGCGCCAGCCACCCCGGACCGATCCATCTGATGGTGGCCGACGTCGTCCTGCCGGTCATGGACGGCCGGGCCACCGCCGACCGGGCCGTCCCCCTGCGACCCGAGCTGCGGGTCCTGTACATGTCCGGCTACACCGACGAGGCCATCCTCCACCACGGCGTCCTCGACCCCGGTGTCGCCTTCCTCCACAAACCGTTCACGCCCGACGCCCTCCTGACGAAGGTCCGCGAGGTCCTGGGGTCGTCGCGCCCCTCCTGAGGAGCCGCGGGCGCAGCGGCCTGCCCCGCGCGGCACGGCTCGTGCGCAGGCGCGGCGCTCCGGGGCGAGGGGCGGGGGTTGCACGGCGGAGCGCGCCGGTGGAAGATGCGGCGGTGCCCGAGCTGCCGGACGTCGAGGTCTACGTCGAGGCGCTGCGCGAGCGGGTGGCGGGAAAGCGCCTCCTGGGCGCGCGTCGGCGCAGCCCGTTCCTGCGGCGCAGCGTCGAACCGCCGATCGGCGCCGCGTCCGGGCGCGTCGTCCGGGAGGTGCGGCGTCTGGGAAAACGGATCGTCCTGGCGCTCGAACGGGATCTCTTCCTCGCGATCCATCTGATGATCGCGGGCCGGCTGCACTGGAAACCGCCTCGGGCGAAGCTCCCGGGGCGCCTGGGGCTGGCGGCCTTCGACTTCGAGGAGGGGACGCTCGTCCTGACCGAGGCCGGGACGCGCCGGCGGGCGGCGCTCCACGTCGTGGCCGGCGACGCCGCGCTGCGGCAGCACGACCGGGGCGGGATCGAGCCGCTCGACTCCGGCGAGGCCGCCTTGCGGCGGCGCTGCGGCGGGAGAATCACGCCCTGAAGCGGGCGCTCACCGACCCGCGACTCCTCAGCGGCATCAGCAACGCTTATTCCGACGAGATCCTGCACCGGGCCGGACTCTCCCCGCTGCGGCTGACCGGGACCATGTCGGACGGGGAGATCGCCCGGCTCCACGACGCCACCCGCGCCGTGCTTGAGGGGTGGACCGGCAGGCTGCGGCGGGAGCGGGCGGGAGGCTTCCCGGAGAAGGTGACGGCATTCCGGGAGGGGATGGCGGTGCACGGCCGTTTCGGCAGGCCCTGCCCGGAGTGCGGCACGGCGGTGCAGCGAATCGTCTACGCGGAGAACGAGTGCAACTACTGCCCGCGCTGCCAGACGGATGGCCGGCTCCTCGCCGATCGCAGCCTCTCGCGTCTCCTGAAGGACGACTGGCCGCGCACCATCGAGGAGCTGGAGGGGGCGCGCGCCGGGACGCCGGACGGAAGCCGGTGAGCCGTTGAAGCGGATCCGGGCGGTGCTGCGACAACGGTGCCCGAGCTGCCTGGAAGGGCGGGTGTTCCGGGGGCTCTTCGCAATGCGCGACGTCTGTCCCGAATGCGCCTGGCGTTTCGAGCGGGAGCCGGGTTACTTCGTCGGGGCGATGTACGTGTCGTACGGGCTGGCGCTGCCGATCCTGGCCGGGCTGGTGCTCCTGGTCCATGCGTTCCGCCCCGCCTGGTCGGAGTACGCGGCGATGGGCGCGGCGCTCCCGGTCTTCCTGCCGCTGGTGCCGATTCTGTTCCGCGCCTCGCGTCTGATCTGGATGCATCTCGATGTGGCGGTCGATCCCGGCCGCCGGAGCGGGGCCGGGTAGGGGCTGGCTGGCGGGCGACGCGCCGCCGCCGCGTGGTAAGGTGGCGCGCTCCGAGGGGAGGACGGACGTCATGAATCGCTGGCTGAAGCGCGGCATCGTCGTTGCGGCGATCGCCGCGATCGGCGCGGGGCTGCGCTTCACCGTGTTCCGCGAGCAGCCGGTGCCGGTGACGGTCTACCGTGTGGCCGCGGGCCGGGTGGAGGAGACGGTCACCAACAGCAAGGCGGGCACGGTGAAGGCCCGCCGGCGCGCCAAGATCAGCCCGGAGATCGGCGGCCGGGTCGCCACGATCGGCGCGCGACCCGGCGACCGCGTCCGCAAGGGACAGGTCCTGCTCCGTCTCGGCGACAGCGACCTCAAGGCGCAGCTGGCGCTCGCCCGCCAGGAGCTGGCGACGGCCCGGGCGACGGCGCGCGAGGCCTGCCTGACGGCCGAGCAGGCGCAGCGCGACTACCGGCGCAACCTCGATCTGAAGAAGGACGCCATCGTCTCCGAGGAGATCCTCGAACGGATGCTGAACCAGAGCGAGGGCGCGGCGGCCCGCTGCGAGGCGGCGAGGGCGGCGATCGAGCGCTCCTCGTCGGCGATCGATCTGGCGCAGGCCAACCTGGAGAAATCGGTCCTGCGGGCGCCGTTCGACGGCATCGTCGCCGACCTGGACGCCGAGCTGGGGGAGTGGGTGTCGCCGTCGCCTCCCGCGGTGCCGATCCCGCCGGTCTACGACGTCATCGATCCCTCCTCGATTTACGTCAGCGCCCCGCTGGACGAAGTCGACGCGGCCACGGTGACTCCGGGGCTGCCGGCCCGGGTCACCCTCGACCCGTATCCGCAGAAGAGCTTCGAGGGCCGGGTCGCCCGCGTCGCCCCCTATGTCCAGGACATCGAGCAGCAGAACCGGACGCTGGAGATCGAGGTCGATTTCACCGACCCCGAGATCACGCGCGCCATGCTGCCCGGCACCTCGGCCGACATCGAGATCATCCTCGATGCCCGGGACGGCGTCCTGCGGATCCCCGCCTACGCCCTCCTGGAGGGGGCCCGGGTGCTGGTGTTCGGCGAAGGCCGTCTCAAGGCCCGGCAGGTGAAGACCGGGCTGCGCAACTGGGAGTACGCCGAGGTGACGGAGGGACTGACGGCGGGCGAGCCGGTCGTCGTGTCGCTCGATCGGGAGGAGGTCCGGGACGGCGCCAAGGCGGCGATCCGGGAGGAGATCGACGGGGCGGTGGACGGCGCGCGCCCCGGGAGCGGGAGCGACTCCTCCCGGTGATCGCGTTGCGCGGTCTGACGCGTCACTTCCAGGTCGGGGATCAGACCGTGCGCGCCCTGCAGGAGGTCACCTTCGAGATCCCCGACGGCGACTATCTGGCGATCATGGGGCCGTCGGGTTCGGGAAAATCGACCCTGCTCCACATCCTCGGCTGCCTCGATCGGCCGACCCATGGGGCGTACGTCCTGGACGGACACGAGGTGGGCGCCCTGCCGGAGAACGACCTGGCCGCGGTGCGCGGCCGGAGGATCGGGTTCGTGTTCCAGTTCTTCCACCTGGTGGCGCGGCTGACGGCGGCGCAGAACGTCGAGCTGCCGCTGGTGCTCGCGGGGGTGCGGCCGGCCGAGCGCGGGCGGAAGGTGGCGCGGGCGCTCCAGGCCGTCGGTCTCACCGATCGGGCGGATCACCGCCCCGACCAGCTTTCGGGCGGCCAGCGCCAGCGGGTGGCGATCGCCCGCGCCACGGTCATGGAGCCGTCGATCCTGCTCGCCGACGAGCCGACCGGCAATCTCGACCGGGCCTCCGGCCGGGAGATCATCGAGCTGCTGGAGGGGATGAACCGCTCCGGGCTGACCCTGATCGTGGTGACCCACGACCCGGAGATCGGCGAGCGGGCCCGGCGGGTCGTCCGCCTGGTGGACGGCCGGGTCGCCTACGACGGCCCGCCGTCCGGCGCCGCCTGGCTGGCGCCGTCCGGTGGACGGCCGCCGGCGGTGGAGCGGCCCGCGTGAGCGCCGGCGATCTCCTGCGCTTCGCCTGGGGGGCGATGCGGGGCCATCGGTTGCGCACCGGTCTGACCCTGCTGGGAATGGCGATCGGCGTGGCGGCGGTCATCCTGCTGACCGCCCTGGGGGAGGGGGCGCGCCGCTACGTCACCGGGGAGTTCACCGCCCTCGGGAGCAACCTGGTGATCGTCCTCCCCGGGAAGACCGAAACCAGCGGCAACGCGCCGTTCGTCGGCGGCACGTCGCGCGATCTCACCCTGCAGGACGCCGAGGCGATCCAGAGGCGCGTGCCGCGCGTCCGCCGCATCGCCCCGCTGGCGGTCGGTCAGGCGCGCGTCGGCTACGGCGAGCGCCGCCGCGAAGTGAGCATCATCGGCTCGACCCCCGACCTCATGCACGTGCGTCGTCTGGGCGTCGCCGCGGGCCGCTTCCTGCCCGACGTCGACACCGGCCGCGGCGCCCCGGTGGCGGTCATCGGGCGGAGGGTCCAGACCGAGCTGTTCGGCGATACCAACCCGCTGGGGCGGCCGATCCGGATCGGCGACTGGCGCTTCCGCGTGGTCGGGGTCCTGGCGTCCAAGGGGCAGTCGCTCGGCGTCGACATGGACGACGTGGTGATCGTGCCGGTGGCCAGCGCCATGCGGTTGTTCAACCAGACGACCCTGTTCCGGATCATGATCGAAGTCGGGGCGCACTCCGAGATCGACGCGGCGCGCGCCCAGGTCCTGGAGATCCTCAGGCAGCGGCACGACGGCGAGGAGGACGTCACGGTCCTCACCCAGGACGCGGTGCTCGCCGCCTTCACCCGCATCCTCGGGGTGCTCACGGCGGCCCTCGCCGGGATCGCCGCGATCTCCCTGTCGGTCGCCGGCATCGGCATCATGAACGTCATGCTGGTCTCGGTCTCGGAGCGGACGCCCGAGGTGGGGCTCCTGAAAGCGCTGGGGGCGCGGCCGCGACAGATCCTCGGCGCCTTCCTGGCAGAAGCGGCGCTCCTGGCGGTGTGGGGGGGGATCCTGGGGCTGCTCCTCGGGTACGCCGGGGCGTGGGGGCTGACCCAGCGCTTCCCCGACCTGAAGGCGATGCCCCCGGGCTGGGCGGTGGCGGCCGCCCTCGGCGTGTCGTCCGCGGCCGGGATCCTGTTCGGCGTCCTGCCGGCGCGCCGCGCGGCGCGGCTCGATCCGGTCGCCGCCCTGGCGCGGCGCTGAGGAGCCGGGGATGCGGGCAGCCGATCTGCTGCGGATGGCCTGGGGCAAGGTGGTCGGACACCGGCTCCGTTCTCTTCTCACCATGCTCGGGATCGCCATCGGCATCGCCGCGGTCGTCCTCCTCACCTCGATCGGCGAGGGGATCCGTCAGTTCGTCCTGCAGGAGTTCACCCAGTTCGGGACCAACCTGATCGGCATCAATCCCGGGAAATCCGAGACCACCGGCGGCAATCCGGTGGCGCTGGCCGGGACCATCCGGAAGCTGACCATCGAGGACGCCGCGGCGCTGGCACGCCTGCCCCAGGTGGAGGTCTCGATGCCGGTGGCGTTCGGCAACGCCCGGGTCGAGTTCGGCCAGCGCGGTCGCAGCGTGTTCGTGTACGGCGTCACCTCCGACATGCCGAAGGTCTGGAAGTTCGGCGTCCGCCAGGGGCGGTTCCTGCCACCGGGCGACCCGCGGCACGGCGCGCCGGTGGCGGTCCTGGGGACGAAGCTGAAGCGGGAGCTGTTCGGCGAGCGGAACGCCCTGGGACAGAGGATCCGGATCGCCGGGCGGCCGTTCCGGGTCCTCGGGATCATGCAGCCGAAGGGACAGTTCCTGAATTTCGATCTGGACGACACGGTCTTCGTGCCGGTCGGACAGGCGATGTCGCTGTTCAACCGCGACGATCTGTTCGAGATCGACGTCGTCTATCGCAGCGCCCGCTTCGCGGACGAGGTGGTGGCCGGGATCAGGCGGGTCATGCTCGATCGCCACGACGGGGAGGAGGATTTCACCATCACCACGCAGGAGTCGATGCTCAAGGTCCTGGACCGGATCATCACCGTGGTGACCTCCGCGGTGGGGGCGATCGGCGGGATCTCCCTGGTGGTCGGCGCCATCGGCATCCTGACCATGATGTGGATC
>JBOGOE010000290.1:0-6372 GCA_050747445.1 Candidatus Polarisedimenticolia bacterium
GCCCGTTCCCGCTCCCGCCGTCGCCGCCCCCGCCCGCGCCGCCGTCCCCGCCCCGGAAACCCCCCTGGAACGGATCGTCCACGCGCTCGGTGGCCGGTGGGAATGGCAGGGGGACCTTCACGTCGGCCCGCAGGGGATGACCTTCGAAGGGGCGGTGAAGGGGACCGACCTGACGCTCGGCGGCACTCCGTTGGGAACGCTCGTGGCGTCGATTGTCTACGCCGGCGACGTCCTCCGGATCGGGGAGGCGTCACTGCGGATCCTGGAAGGCGGCGCCATCACGATCGGCGGCAGCGTCGACTTCCGGGGCGAGGGGCGGCTGGCGCTGGAGGCGCAGGCGGAGAACTATCCGCTTGCCCACCTCCTCTCGGTCGCCGCCATCCGGCTGCCGGTCGACGGGTTGTGGAGCGGCCGGGTCCTCCTGGGGGGCCGGCCGGACGCCCCGACCGGTCGCGCGACCCTGCGGGCGGAGCCGGTGCGGGTCGGAGGCGTGGCCATCGATTCGCTCGAAGGGGAGCTGCTGTTCACCCCCGATCTCCTGGAGACCGAGCGGTTCGTCCTCTCCCAGGGCCCGGGTGTCCTGACGCTCCGCGGCCGGCTGCCTTACGAGTCGGGGGAGTGGCTGGCCGGGGATGGAGAAGGCCCCCCCGCGGTGGTGATCGAAGGGAACGGTCTCGACCTGTCCTCCTGGTCGGGTCTGGCGGGCGGCGTGGCGCTCCAGGGGACCGCCGCCGTCCAGGGCCTGGTGCGCGGTTCGATCCGGAGCCCGGAGGGTGAGATTGGCGTGCGGATGGAGGGGTTGCGCGCCGGGGCGGCGCTCCTCGGCGAGACCCGGATCGATCTGCGCCTCACGCCCGGGACGATCGCGGTGACCGGCGAGATTCCGGGGCGGCGGCTCCGAATTGACGGCGGCATCGGCCTCGAGCCGGGAGCGCCGATCGAGCTGCGGCTGGCGCTCGACGACACCGTGATCGAGGGGCGGGAGGTCCTGCCGCTGGCCCCCGAGGAAGGCCGGCTCCTGCTCTCCGGGTCGGTGACCCTCCGGGGCCCCGCGGGGCGGCCGCGCGAGCTGGAGGCGCGGGCCGATCTCCGCACGGTCGCGGTGGAGGCGGTCGGTCTGGAGCTGCGGGCGGACGGTCCGGTGGAGGCGCGCTTCGCCGCCGGCACCATCGAGCTGGCGCCCGTCAGCCTGCGCGGCACCGGCACCGAAGTGACTCTGAGCGCCGCCTTCGATCCGGCCTCCGGCGGACCGCTCCGGGCCGAGGCGACCGGCGCCTTCGATCTCAAGCTGCTGCGCCTGCTCGATCACGATCTGCAGGCCGACGGACGCTGCGAGCTCATGGTCCGCCTGACGGGGACCCGGTCCGCCCCCGAATGGCAGGGGACGCTCCGGGTGGAGGCCGAGGGGATCCGCCACCCCCGCCTGCCGTCCCCGGTGAGCGAAGTGACCGGGCGGGCGGTGTTCGAGAACGCCGCGCTGCGGATCGAGTCGTTGAACTTCCTCGCGGGCGGAGGACGGGTGGAAGGGGACGGTGTCATCCGTCTCGGACCCCAGGGGCCGGCGAACGGCGCCACCGGACCGATCCCCCTGCTGCGGGTGAGGGACGCCGCGATCCGCTTCCGCGGAACCGGCGTGCGCGCGGAGTTCCCGGCGGGGTTCCGATCGGTCGCCGACCTGGACGTCACCCTGTCGCGGGACGAGGCGGGCTCCCGCCTGAAGGGGTGGATCGAGATCGTGCGCGGCATCTACGGCCGCGACTTCCGGCTCGAGGAGGGGGCCGCCGGGCGGCGCGCCACCGAGCTGTTCCCGGTAGTTCCGGCGGCGGGGCCCTTCGGGGGTCTGAACCTCGACCTGGAAGTCCGGGCCCCCGGCGACCTCTGGCTGCGCAACGACCTCGGAAGCGTCGAGGGGCAGGGGGAGATCCGGATCGCCGGCACCGCGGCGCGCCCGTCGGTCGCCGGGCGGATCATCGCGGTCGAGGGGGGGACGATCACCTTCCGCAAGGTCCGCTACCGGGTGCAGAACGGCACTATCGATTTCGCCGACCCGCTGCAGGTCCGCCCGATCTTCGATCTATCGGCCGAGACGCGCGTGGCCGACGTGCAGGTCACGCTCCGGCTGGAGGGAGGGCTCGACGACTTCCGCTACGAGCTCACGAGCGAGCCGCCGATGCCGCAGCAGGATCTGGTGGCCCTGCTCCTCACCGGCCGGACCTTCACCGGCGCCGACCCGGCGGCGGGGATCGCGGCCGAGGAGACGGTGTCGGCCTACCTCGCCGATCGGCTCACCGGGGAGATCACCGAGCGTCTGTCGGGGCGCGCGGGTCTCGATCTGCTCTACATCGACCCGCTCCAGGTGAACGCCCACGGCGACCCGACCGCCCGGGTCACCCTGGGCAAACAGGTCACGCAGGATCTCTTCGTCACCTACTCCACGGAGCTCGGCTCGAGCCAGGGGGCGGTCTACCAGCTCGACTACTCCCTGGCGCGCGACGTCTCCTTCACCAGCCAGCGCGACGCCGACGGATCGATCGGCGGCGATCTGAAGTTCGTGGTGCGCGGCGCGCCCCCGGTCGTCCCGGGGACGGATCCCCGACCGGCGCGTCCCGTCCGGCTGGCGGCGCTCCGCCTGGAAGGGGAGCTGCGGTTCCCGGAGCGCCGCATCCTTCGAAAGCTGCGGCTCCGGGCGGGGCGCCGCCGCGACCGGGGCGAGATCGGCGCCGGGGTGGAGCGGCTCCTGGCGTTCTACCGCGAGCGCGGCTACCTGATGGCCGAGGTGGACGACGAGGAGAACCCGTCGGGGCCCGACACCGTCGATCTGACCGTCCGGGTGCGGACCGGCCCCCGCATCACCGTGCTCTACGAGGGGGACCCGGTCCGCGAAGGGGTGCGCCAGGAGGTCGCGGAGCTCTGGCAGAAGGGATTGTTCCTGGACGACATCATCGAATCGATCCGCGAGCGGCTGCGGTCCCTCCTCGAGGATCGGGGCTACCTGTCGGCGGAGGTGGATGCGGCGGCGGCGCGGGACCTCGACGGGGAGGCGCGGGTGACGTTCCGGGTGCGGCGCGGCCCGCGGGTCCAGGCGAGCCTGGTGCGGATCGCGGGCGCGGGCCGGATCCGCGAGAAGGAGGTCCTCGGAGTCATCCGGACCTCGGCCGATTCCCTCTTCTCGCGCGGTCTGGTGCGACGCGCCGTGCTGGGGGAGGACGCCGGGAAAATCCGCGATTTCTACTTGAAGCGGGGATTCCCGGCGGCGCGCGTGACCGGACCCGAGGTGACGCTGGAGGAGGACGGACGGCGGGCCCGCGTCGTCTTCACGGTGGAGGAAGGGCCGCGGGTGTCCATCGCCGGTGTCGCCTTCGAAGGAAACCAGCGGTTCGACGCCGGGCGGCTGGAGCGGTTGATCCGCCTGAAAGCGGGATCCCCCTATACCGCCGAGGCGGTCGAGCAGGCGGTGCTCCGGTTGCGGCGCGCGTACGACGAGGCCGGGCTCCCCGATGTGGAGGTCGAACACCGCCCGCCGCCGCTCATGCGCGGCGACCCCGATCGGTCGGACACGCTGGTCTTCGTGATCCGCGAGGGGGAGCCGCAGCGGGTCGAACGGATCGACGTCGCGGGCAACGTGCTGACGCGGGACGTCGTGATCCGGAAGACCCTCACCCTCAAGCCCGGGGCGCCCCTGAGCCGCGAGCAGCTCCTCGCCAGCCAGACCCGCCTCTACCGGCGCGGTATCTTCCGCTCGGTGGCGCTCGAGGTCGGGCCGTCCCCCGGGACGGGCGCCGGTGACGGCGCGTCGGCGGGTGACGGCGTCCTGCCCCGCGACATCACCGTCCGGGTCCGGGAGGCCTCGCCCCTGACCCAGGTGTTCGGTCTCGGCTGGGACAGCGAGGCGCGCACGCGGGGGCTGTACGAGATCAGCCACCGCAACATCCTCGGGACCGGCCGGCTTCTCGGGTTGCAGACCCGGGCCAGCGACCTGGAGCAACGCGCCGTGCTCTCCTTCCGGGAGCAGGGGATCTTCGGCGGCCGGTTCGACGCCCTGGCCTCGGCGTTCGTCGAGGACGAGGAGCGGCCGGCCTTCGAGGTGCGAACCCTCGGGTCCTCGATCCAGCTCAGCCGGCAGCTCAGCCGGGCGACGCGGACGCTCTATCGCTATTCGTTGCGCGACGTCGACCTGTCGGACGCGGCGGCGGTGTTCGAGGGGACCACGCTCCGCCTTTCCAGCCTGGCAGTCTCGGCGGTGCACGACACGCGCGACGCCCTGTTCGAACCGCGGCGCGGGCACTATCTGAGCGGCGAGGTGCAATACTCGGGGGCCCGGCTCGGCTCCGAGGCCGACTACACCAAGATGTACGCGCAGATCTTCAAGTTCAAGGAGGTCCTGCCGCGGACCGTCTGGGCCCAGGCGCTGCGGGCCGGGCTCGTCGTTTCCTTCGGCCGATCGGCGGGCGACCCGGCCTCCACGGGCGACCTGGTCTCCGGCGTCCCCCCGTCGGAGCGGTTCTTCGCCGGGGGCGACACCACGGTGCGCGGCTTCCGGCGCGACCGCCTCGGACCGATCGACATCGACGGCGAGCCGCTGGGGGGGGAGGGGATCTTCCTGTTCAATCAGGAGCTGCGCTTTCCGATCTGGCGGTTCCTGCAGGGGGTGGTCTTCTACGACACCGGCAACGTGTTCCGGGTACGCGGCGACTACAACCTCGGGGAGCTGCGCCACGTGGCCGGCGCCGGGTTCCGTTTCACGACGCCGATCGGCCCCTTTCGTCTCGAGTATGGCGCGATCCTCGACCGCGAGCCGGACGAACCGCGCGGCGAGCTGTTCCTGTCGATCGGCCAGGCGTTCTGAGTCCGTTACACAACCGTCATCCGCCCCGCCGCGTTGCCGCACCGCCCCCGCGACCTATATTGGCCGCCAGGACCGTCACTGGAATCGTTCTGCCGGAACGGAGCGCCGGATGGTCGGAGACCTTCTGGTCAAAGTCGGGGTTCTCGATGCCGCCGGGCTGGCCCGCGTGCTGGAGGTGCGCGCCCGCGACGGCGGCAGCTTCGGCAGGATCGCCGCCGGCCTCGGTCTGGCGAACGAGGAGGCGGTGGCCCGGGCCCTGGCGGGCGCCATGGGGCTGGAGTACGTCGATCTCGAAACCACCCCGGTGTCCGCCCCGGCCGTAACGCTCCTCCCGGCGGAGTTCTGCCGCAAGCGTCTGGTGATCCCGATCCAGGCCGAGGGGAAGTCGATGCGTCTGGCGATGGCCGACCCCCTCGATCAGGACACGCTCCAGGACGTCCAGTTCCGGACCGGCCGCTGGGTGACGGGCGCGGGGGCCACCGAAAGCGGGGTGCTGGCCGCCCTGAAGCGCGCCTTCCCCGAGGCGCCGGAGGGGCCGGTCGATTTCGATCTGATGGCCGATGTCCGACCCGAAGGAGAGGCCGAGGAGGGCCCGGGCTCCGAGCTCGAGGTCGTCGATCCGGCGCAGCTGGCGAAGGACGTGCGGCTCCCCCCGATCGTCCGTCTGGTCAACCTGATCCTGACCGACGCCGCCAAGACGGGGGCGAGCGACGTGCACGTCGAGCCCCAGGAGGACGGGCTCCTCGTGCGGCAGCGGCTGGACGGGATGCTGGTGGACGTGCTGCGCATCCCGCGCCACCTGATGCCGTCGGTGGTGTCGCGTCTGAAGATCGTCGCCGGCATGGACATCGCCGAGCACCGCAAGCCGCAGGACGGCCGCGGCCGCCTCCGCCTGGAGGGTCGCCGCATCGATCTGCGGGTGTCGTCGCTGCCGACCACCTATGGCGAGAAGATCGTGGTGCGTCTCCTGGATCGGGCCGCGGCGCGGGTCGATCTCGAGAAGCTGGAGATGGCGCCCGAGGTCCTCCGGGAGTTCCAGGATCTGCTCGAGCGGCCGCAGGGGATGCTCCTGGTGACCGGACCCACCGGCAGCGGCAAGACCTCCACCCTGTACGCGGCCCTCCACCACGTCAAGACGCGCGCCAAGAACCTGATCACCGTGGAAGATCCGATCGAATACCAGATGGCCGGCGTGAGCCAGGTGCAGATCAACACCCGCGCCGGCGTGACCTTCGCCGCGGGGCTGCGGTCGATCCTGCGCCAGGACCCGGACATCGTCCTGGTCGGGGAGATCCGCGATCACGAAACCGCCGGGATCGCCGTGGAGGCGGCGCAGACGGGCCACCTGCTCCTCACCACCCTGCACACCAACGACGCCCCCTCCTCCATCACCCGGCTCCTCGACCTCGGGATCGAGCCGTTCATGCTCGCCTCGTCGATCATCGGCGTCCTGGCGCAGCGTCTGGTGCGGCGGATCTGTCCCGACTGCTCGGCGCCGCGCGCGCCCGACCGGGAGATCGTGGCCC
>JBOGOE010000291.1:0-5061 GCA_050747445.1 Candidatus Polarisedimenticolia bacterium
GCCCCGGGCGCGTGGCCGGCGGCCGCGGCGGCCGCCTCGCCGGCCTGCTGCGGATCGGCGTGCTGCGGTTGGGTCGTCATGGCTTCGTCTTCACCCTCTTGAGCGCCAGCCGCACTTCCAGCACCTGGAACGCCACGTAGAGCCCCAGAAGCGCCACCGCCGTCGCCGTCAGATCGACGCCCGCCGGCCGGAGGGCCGCGGTCACCAGAAGCGCGCCGCCGAACAGCGCCAGCCGCCCCAGGATCCCGGCGACCAGGGCCGAGAAGAACACTTTGGGCGATTTGTCGAACGTCCGGGCGGTCAGGAGCATCGCCACGATCGCCCCGACCGCCGCCAGACCCGCCCCGAGCAGCGCGCCGTGGAGCACCGGCTCCGCCATCCTGCCCCGCGCCAGGAACAGCGCCGCGACCACCGCCCCGGTAATCGCCGCCACGGCCGCCGCGTAACGGAGCGCCATGTCCTAGCCGCGCCCGCCGCCCGGGTCGCCGCCGCCCCGGTCGCCACGATCGGGCGGCGGCAGGACGAAGCGGAAGAAGCTGATGAAGCCGCTCGCCATCCCCAGGAGCATCCCGGCGAGGAGCAGCCATGGGCCCGTCCCCAGCCGCCCGTCGAGCCAGTAGCCGGCGAACCCGGCGGCGGCAATCGGCGTCACCAGGATCATGCCGGCCTGGGTGTATCTCCAGGCCTCCGCCAGGGGCGGCGGCTCCTCGGCCATTCCATGCCCCTCCGCGCTCCCGCCCGGGCAGGCTCCCGGGTCCTCACGACGCCCACGGCGCGAGCGACAGCACCGACTTCGCCGCGAACCGGATGATCGGCTGCGGGTAGAGACCGAACACCAGGGTGAAGGCGATGCAGGCGCCGATCGCCACGCGCTGGCCGAAGGTCGGCTCGATCGACTCCCCCGCCGCCGGCTCCCGCATGTACATCATCACCACGACCCGGACGTAGAAGTAGAGCGACACGGCGCTGTTGACCACCGCCAGGACCGCCAGCCAGGCCCAGCCGGTGCGGATGACCGCCCCGAACAGGTACCACTTGCCGATGAATCCGGCGGTCGCCGGGATGCCGGCCAGCGATAGCATGAAGACCAGCATGGCGAACGCGGCCGAAGGGGCCCGGCGCGCCAGCCCGGCGAAATCGGCGACCCGGTCGCCGATGATCTCGCCGCGCCGCATCACCACGACCAGGGCGAAGGCGCCCATGTTCACGAAGGTGTACACCAGCAGGTAAAGGATGGTCGCCTGCAGGCCGTACTCGCGCGCCTCGACGGTGGGGCCGGTCGCGGTCGCCACCAGCCCGAGCAGGACGTACCCCGCGTGGGCGATCGACGAGTAGGCGAGCATCCTCTTGATGTTGTCCTGCAGGATGGCGGCGACGTTTCCCAGGGTCATGCTGGCGGCGGACAGGAGGGCGAGCAGGAGCACCCAGCGGTCGCCGAAGTGCAGGAAGGCGACCGAGAAGATGCGCGCGAAGGCGACGAAGGCGGCCGCCTTGGAGGCGGTCGACAGGAACGCGGTGACCGGCGTCGGCGCCCCCTCGTAGGCGTCGGGGGCCCACATGTGGAACGGCACGGCCCCGACCTTGAAGGCCAGCGCCACCAGGACCAGGATGACCCCCAGCATGAAGAGGGGGGCGCTCTCCGAGCCGAGCGCCTGCCTCGCCCGCGAGATGCCGATCAGCCCGAGGCTGGTGGTCCCGGTGGTGCCGTAGATCAGGGAGACGCCGTACAGGAAGATGCCGGTCGAGAACGAGCCGAGCAGGAAGTACTTGAGGGCGGCCTCGTTCGATTTGCGGTTCTGCTTGGTGTAGCCGACCAGGATGTAGAACGACAGCGCCATGGTCTCGAGCGACACGAACAGGGTGACGAAGTCGCCGGCCGAGGCGAGGAACATCATCCCGACGACCGCGAACAGGACCAGCGCGTAATACTCCGCGGTGTGGGCGCGCTCCAGCTCCAGGTAGCGGCTGCTGATCAGGATCGTCAGAATCGCCGACGCCAGGAACACCACCTTGAAGAAGACGCTGAAGGCGTCGAGGACGAACATGCCGTTGAAGCCGATGGTGTGCGCCGGGACCCGCAACGCTTCCAGCCCGAAGGTCATGGTCATGGAGACGAGCGGCAACAGCGTCATGACGCAGGCGAGGATCGCCAGCCCGGGGGCCCACATCCGGTCCGCCTGATCCTTGAGGGTCGCCAGACCCAGGAGCATGAAGGCGGAGAGCGTCAGGACGATCTCCGGCGCGATCAGCCGGAGCTGCTGCGGGTCGAACAGGGGATCCATCAGCGCCCGCTCTCCCCCGCACCCGGCGGTGCGACGGCCGCCGGCGCCGACCCCGCCATGCGCGACGGGTCGGACGCCTCGAGCCGGGCGGCCACGTCGGCGATCGAACGGTCGAGGATGTCGAAGAACGGCTTGGGGTAGAGACCGATCCAGAAGCACAGGAGGACGATCGGCGCCAGGGTCATCACCTCGCGGAAGTCGAGGTCCTTCAGCGTGGCGTTCTCGGGGTTGTCGAGCTTGCCGAACATGGTCCTCTGATAGAGCCACAGCATGTAGGCGGCGCCGAGGACGATGCCGAGCGCGCCGCACACCACCCAGAACTTGCCGCCGATCCGCAGACCCCCCAGCCAGGGGAGGACGAAGCCGAACTCGGGCGGGATCTCCCAGGCGCCGACCAGTATGTAGAACTCGCCGATGAAGCCGTTGAGGGTCGGCAGACCGATCGACGACAGGGTGATGATCATGAACAGCGTCGCGAACACCGGCATCTGCTTCGACAACCCGCCGAACTCGGAGATCATCCGCGTGTGCCGGCGCTCGTACACCAGACCGACCAGGAGGAAGAGCGCCCCGGTCGACAGACCGTGGTTAATCATCTGCAGGACGCCGCCCGCCAGACCCCGGTAGTTGAGCGCGAACACCCCGAGCATGCAGAAGCCGAGATGGCTCACCGAGGAGTAGGCCACCAGCTTCTTCCAGTCCTTCTGGACCATCGCCACCAGCGCCCCGTAGAGAATGCCGACGACCGACAGCGCCAGCATCCAGGGCAGGAAGTGCCGCGTGGCGTCGGGGAGCATCGGCAGCGAGAAGCGGACGAAGCCGTAGGTCCCCATCTTCAGCAGGACCCCCGCCAGGATCACCGAGCCGGCGGTCGGCGCCTCGACGTGGGCGTCCGGGAGCCAGGTGTGGAACGGGAACATCGGCACCTTGATGGCGAAGCCGACGAAGAAGGCCAGGAAGACCCATTTCGACAGCCCGAGCCAGTCGGGGTCGTTGAGGGGCCCGAGGACCCGGATGAACTCGGTGATGTCGAAAGTGAAGGCCGCCCCGCCCGCCGCCTTGGGATAGTGGAAGTAGATCGCCAGGATCCCGAGGAGCATCAGCACCGAGCCGAGCAGGGTGTAGAGGAAGAACTTGATGGCCGCGTACAGCTTGCGCGGCCCCCCCCAGATCCCGATGAGGAAGTACATCGGGACCAGCATCGCCTCCCAGAAGATGTAGAACAGGAAGAAGTCGAGGGAGACGAACACCCCGAGCATCCCCGTCTGCAGGAGCAGCATGAAGACGTAGTACTCCTTGACCCGCTCGGTGATCGCGGTCCAGGAGGAGAGGATCGCGATGAACCCCAGGAAGGTCGTCAAAAGGAGCAGCAGGAGCGAGATGCCGTCGATGCCGACGTAGTACTGCACGCCGATCGACGGGATCCAGGAGGCCTTCTCCTCGAACTGGAAGCCGCCCTGCGTGACGTCGTACATGAAGAACAGGGGGACCGACAGCACGAAGTCCAGGAGGGCGATCCAGGTGGCGCCGTGGACGAAGACCGCGGTCTTCTGCTTGTCCACGAACAGCAGCCCGAGGGCCCCGAACAGGGGCAGGAAGGTGACGACCGTCAGGATGTGCTCGAAGTACCAGTCCATTCTGTGTCTCCCGCGTTCAGCGACCCGTCCCAACGAGATAGACGCTCACCAGGATGAAGATCCCCAGGATCATCGCGGTGGCGTACGACTGGACCACGCCCGTCTGCAGCCGGCCGAGCGCCCACGAGCCGCCCCGCACCGTGTAGCCGGCCAGGTTGACCAGGCCGTCGACCACATAGGTGTCGAACCCGACCGAGACGTAGGAGCCGGCCAGGGTCAGATAGCCGGTCAGGTTCACGGCGCCGTCGACGACCCAGCGATCGAACCAGGCGGCCGCCCGGCACAGGGCGTCGTAGGGGGCGAGGATCACCCGTCCGTAGAACTCGTCCACGTAGTACTTCCGCAGCAGGGTCCGGTACACCCCGCGCGCCCGCTCCGCGACCAGCCCGGGGAGCTCCGGGCGGCGCTCGTAGCACACCCAGCCGGCGAAGATCGCCACCGCCGCGATGAGGAACGAGACCGCCATCAGACCCGCCTCGAGCCACACCGAATGGTGCGCGGCGCCGTGCGCCGCCGCGGCCACCGCATCCTGCGCCCCGAACACCGGCGCGAGGAACCGCTGGAACAGGTTGGGCAGGTGGACGACCGCCTCCGGCAGCCCGATGAAGCCGCCGAAGAACGACAGGACCGCCAGCGCCGCCAGCGGCAGGGTCATGAGCCGCGGCGATTCGTGCAGGTGGTGGCGGGTCTCGTCGTCGAAGCGCGGGGCGCCGCGGAACACCAGGACGTAGAGCCGCGTCATGTAGAAGGCGGTGATCGCCGCGGTCACCGCCCCGACGGCCCAGAGGACGGGGCTGCGGTTGAACACCGACCACAGGATCTCGTCCTTGGAGAAAAAGCCGGCCAAAGGCGGGATGCCGGCGATCGCCACGGTGGCGATGGCGAAGGTGACGTGCGTCCATGGAAGGCGCCGGTCGAGGCCCCCCATCTTCCGGATGTCCTGCTCCCCCGACAGGGCGTGGATCACCGACCCGGCCCCCAGGAACAGCAGCGCCTTGAAGAACGCGTGCGTCACCAGATGGAAGATCGCCGCCCCGAACGCCCCCACGCCCGCCGCCAGCATCATGTACCCCAGCTGCGACACCGTCGAGTACGCCAGAACCTTCTTGATGTCCGTCTGCGCCATCCCGATGGTCGCCGCG
>JBOGOE010000292.1:0-6315 GCA_050747445.1 Candidatus Polarisedimenticolia bacterium
CGGCGCTCCGAACGCGGCCCGACGCAATACCCGGACTGGCTCCCAGGGCCTGGCGGATCGTCGCCGGCCCCTTCACCCGCAAGGCGCCGCAGGGGGTCGCCGCGCCGATCAACCGGCACACGCTCCAGGGGCTCACGGTGACCGTCGAATATCTCGAGCCCCCGGCCCGCGCGGCGCTGGTCGCCCGGCTCGATCCGGACGCCGGCGGCGACCCGTTCGCGGCGGCGCCGGGGCGTCCCGAGACCTACCACGCGTTCCGCGTGGTCTTCGACAACCGATCGGCGGAGGAGATCCTCTTCCAGGCCGGCAACGTGGTCCTGATCTTCGACGCCAAGCACCAGCAGTTCCCCATCGACACGACCGACCTGTACCGCCTGGCGGCGCGCGCCGCGCTGTCCGACCCCGAGGCGATGATGGAGCGGGCGAAGCGGGTGATGTTCGACAGCAGCACCACCATCCCGGCGCGCACCCGCGCCGAGCGCCTTCTGGTGTTCGGGACGCTCCCCGAGAAGTGGAAGGAGATGCGGGTCCACTTCTCCTTCCTGCAGATCGGCGCCGAGACCCACTCGATGTCGTTCCTGTTCCACCGGCGTCCGGCGGAGGGCTGAACGATGCCGGCGCAGATTCTCGACGGCGCGGCGCTCGCCCGCGCCCTCCGGGCCGAGGTGGCGCGCGACGCCGCCCTGTTCCGCGACCGGACCGGAATCGCCCCTCGCCTGGCGGCGGTGCTGGTCGGCGACGACCCCGCCTCCCAGGTCTACGTACGCAACAAGGTGGCGGCCTGCCGCGAGGCCGGGATGCGCTCCGATGAAGTGCGTCTGCCCGGCACGGCGCGCCTCGAGGACGTGACGGCGGCGGTCCGCCGTCTGAGCGCCGACCCGGACGTGGACGGCATCCTGGTGCAGCTCCCGCTGCCGCGCGGGCTCGACCGGGTCCCGGTCCTGCAGGCGATCGATCCCGCCAGGGACGTGGACGGTCTGCACCCGCTCAACGCCGGCCGGCTGTTCCTCAACCAGCCGGCCCCGATCCCCTGCACGCCGGCCGGCGTCATCGCCCTTCTGGAGCGGAGCGGCGTGCCGATCGCCGGGCAGCGGGCGATCATCGTGGGCCGGAGCGACATCGTCGGGCGGCCGCTGGCCTGGCTCCTCCTCAGGGCCGACGCCACCGTCACCATCTGCCACTCGAAGACCCGGGACCTCGAGAAGATCACCCGGGAGGCCGACATCCTGGTGGCGGCGATGGGCCGACCCGCCTCGATCCGCGCCGCCCACATCCGCCCCGGGGCGACGGTGATCGACGTCGGCATCACCCGGGTGGACGACCCGGCGCTGGCCGCCGCGATCCTCGGCCCCGGGCACCCGCGGCTTGCGATCCTGCGCGACAAGGGGTTCCTGCTCCTCGGCGACGTCCATCCGATCGAGGGACCGGAACGGGCCGGACGGCTGACACCGGTCCCCGGCGGCGTCGGTCCGCTGACCATCGCGCTGCTGCTCCGCAACACCCTCGCGGCTGCGATGACCCGGCGCGCCCCCGCCTTGAGCCTCCCGTGACCCCGCACGACCACCGGGCCGGGCACGACGCCGCCGGGATGCCGCCGGGGACGCAGCCCGCCGCCCACCGCGCCCGCCCCTTCGTCCTGCGGGTCGGCCTGACCGGCGGCATCGCCACCGGCAAATCGACGGTGGCCCGCATCTTCGCCTCGCTCGGGGCCTCGATTCTCGACGCCGACGAGGTGGCCCACCGCCTGATCGAGAAAACCGGACCGGCCTATGCCGAAGTGGCCGCCGCGTTCGGCCCGGAGATCCTCCGCCCCGACGGCTCGATCGACCGCGCCCGCCTCGGCCGCATCGTCTTCGGCGACGCCCAGAAACGCGCCCGGCTGGAATCGATCCTCCACCCGCTGATCCGCAAGGAGGAGGCGGCCCTCGTGGAGCTGCTCGGCGACACCGGCCAGGGACGGATCAGCGTGACCAACGCCGCGCTGCTCATCGAGACCGGCTTCTACCGCGACTATCACCGGGTGGTGGTCGTGCAGTGCGACCGCGAGGCGCAGATCGACAGGATCCTGAAGCGCGACGGCCTCACCCCCGAGGAAACGGCCGTTCGCATCGCCGCTCAGATGGACGCCCGCGAGAAGGCCAAGCACGCCCACTACGTCATCGACACGACTCCCGGCATCCAGACCACCGAGGCCCGCGCCCGCGTCGTCTTCCGGCACCTCCAGCACGACCTCCAGGCACTCGGCGAGCCCCTCTAATCGCCTCGCGGTCGCCGGCTCCGGCGCGGGGGGCGGGGGCAGCGGGGCGGGGGACGCTCTCGCGCGCCGGCTCCGGGACGACTACAGGGGCTCGATGACGACGTTGTCGATGAGGCGGGCCTTGCCGAACCAGGCGGCGACGGCGAGCAGGACGGGGCGGTCGATCGCGATCACCGGTTCGAGCGTTTCCGAGTCGACCGCCTCGACGTAGTCGATGCGCGCCAGAGGCTCGGCGGCGAGGGCGGCGCGGACCCCGGCGACCAGGAGCCGGGCGTCGCGTTCGCCTTCGCGCGCCCGCGCGGCGGCGGCATGGAGCGCCCGGTGCAGCACGGGGGCGGCGCGGCGCTCGGCGGGGCTCAGGTAGGCGTTGCGGGACGACAGCGCCAGACCGTCCGGCTCGCGCACCGTCGGGCAGGGGACGATCTCCGTCTCCAGATGGAGATCGCGGGCCATGGTCCGGACCAGACGCAGCTGCTGGGCGTCCTTCTCGCCGAAGTAGGCACGGTCGGGACGGACGAGCACCAGGAGCTTGGCGACGACCGTGACCACGCCGCGGAAGTGGCCCGGCCGGCTCCGCCCGCAGAGGACCTCCTGCATCCCCTCGATCTCGACGCGCGTCCGGTGGCCCGTACGGTGGATCTCCTCCGCCGCCGGTGCGAACAGGACGTCGGCCCCCGCTTCGCGCGCCAGCCGGGCGTCGGTTTCGAGATCCCGGGGGTAGGCTGCGAAGTCCTCGGCGGGGCCGAACTGCAGCGGATTGACGAACACCGACAGGACGACCGTGCCGCACTCGGCGCGGGCCCGGTTGAGGAGCGACAGGTGGCCGGCGTGCAGCGCCCCCATGGTCGGGACCAGGCCGATGCTCCGGCCGGCGGCGCGATCCTTCCGGACCCGCTCCCGCGCGGCGCGCGCCGTGGTGACGCGATCCATCAGCGGGCGCGGCGGCGGTCGATCGACTCCGGGGCGGTGTAGACCTCGGATTGGGAGGGGAAGCTCCCGTCCCGCACGTCCTCCACGAAGCGGCGCGCGGCGGCGCGAATCGTCCCGGCCAGATCGGCGTAGCGGCGCGCGAAGCGGGGCAGCGTCCCCTCGTTCATTCCCGCCATGTCGTGGAACACCAGCACCTGGCCGTCGCACCCCCGGCCGGCGCCGATGCCGATGGTCGGGATGCCGACCGCCCCGGTGATCTCCCGCCCGAGCGGCTCGGGCAGCCCCTCCAGGACCAGCGCGAATGCCCCGGCCTCCTCGATGACGCGGGCATCCTCGAGCAGGGCGCGCGCCTCCTCGGGCCGTTTCCCCTGGACCCGGTACCCCCCCATGGCGTGCAGCGACTGCGGTGTCAGCCCGACGTGCCCCATGACCGGGATCTCGGCCTCGATCAGGGCGCGGACCACGCCGGCCCGGCGTCGCCCACCCTCGATTTTGACCGCCGCCGCCCCGGCTTCCTTCAGGAACCGTCCGGCGTTCCGGACCGCCTCCTCGATCGAGGCGTGATAGGACAGGTACGGCATGTCGGCGACGACCAGGGCGCGCTTCACCCCGCGGGCCACCGCCCGCGTGTGATGCAGCATCTCCTCCATGGTCACGGGGAGGGTGCTGTCGTAACCGAGGACGTTGTTCGCGACGCTGTCGCCGACCAGGATCATGTCGACCCCGGCCTCGTCGAGCAGCCGGGCGGTCGGATGATCGTAGGCGGTCAGGACGGCGAGGCGATGGCCGCTTCCCTTGGCGGCGCGGAACGAGGGGACAGTGACGCGGGGCGGGACGACGCCGGGTTTCTCCGGCGCGGGCGCGGTACGGTCCATGGGGCCTCCTTCTCCCCTCCGGCCGTCTGCCGGTCGGGGGACGGGCTGCGTTTCATCGAAGCCGCGAGGCGTGCGGTTCTACGGTCGGGCCCATCCCGGTCCTTTGGCGCCGGATCCGAGCGGGATGTAGTACTGCACGCCGCGCTGCATCGTTTCGATCTGCCGGAACAGCTCCTCCTGGTCCTCCGTGCTCTTGACGAAGTCGATGTCCGACGTGTCGATCACCAGGAGCGGCGTCCGGTTGTAGTGAAAGAAAAAGTAATTGTACGCCCGGTTGAGCTCCGCCACGTAGCGATCGGAGATTTCCTTTTCGTAGTCGCGCTGCCGGCGCCGCAACCGCTCCAGCAGGACGTCGTCGCGCGCCTGCAGGTAGACCACCAGATCGGGGTGCGGGACCTGCTGCTCCAGGACGGTGTAGAGCTTCTCGTACAGCATCAGCTCCGAGTCGTCCAGGTTGAGGTACGCGAAGATCTTGTCCTTGGCGAAGATGTAGTCGCAGACCAGCGTCCGCTCGAACAGCCCGGGCTGCGCGAACTCCTGCTGCTGCCGGAACCGGTTCAGGAGGAAGAACAGCTGGCACTGGAAGGCGGCCCCGGGCCGGTCCTGGTAGAAATCGTGCAGGAACGGGTTCTCGACGTTCTCCAGGACCTTGCGCGCCTGGAACCGCTCGGCGAGCAGATCGACGAGGCTGGTCTTGCCGACGCCGATGGGTCCTTCGACGGCGATGAACTTGAAATGCATGCGTGGAGAACCCGGGAGCCGAGAGTTGCGAACCGAAGCGCCGCGACCGGTGCCACCGACCCGAAACGGCGCGCATTATAACCCCGCCCGGCCGGCGTCCGGCCGTCCGGCTCCCCTACTCCACCGCGATCCGCTCGACCCGCGACCGGTCGGGGCAGGCCTGGAGGAGCTGCTGCGCCGACCGTCCGAGGACCGGATGCCGGGCGAACGGCGCGATCTCCACCAGCGGCAGCAGGACGAACCGGCGGAGGTGCAGCCGCGGATGGGGGACCTGGATCGCCTCACCCGCCCTGATATCGTCCCCCGAGAGGAGGAGATCAAGATCGATCAGACGGGGTCCCTTGTCCCGGTCGCGGACCCTCCCGAGGCTGGTTTCCACGGTCAGGCACAACTCGAGGAGGCTCTCTGGCGCGGAGTCCGCGTGGAAGCCGACCACCTGATTAAGAAACTCTTCCTGATCAATGACTTCCACGGCCTCACTGGCGTACACGGAGGAGCGTGTCAGGGGCCCGAATCCAAATCCTTGGAGGATCGTCAGGGCCTTCCCGAGGTTGGCGACCCGGTCCCCCAGGTTGGACCCAAGGCCTACGAAAACCAGCTTGCGGGCCAGGTTTTCCTCCCGGCGGGCATCCACCCGCGCTTCAAACCGCGTTGACAGTTAAAGATACCAAATGCTAGCATCGCCGGTTCGAACAACCTGCAATTCCTCCTCGGGGGGTCCTGGACCCGCCGCGGGCCGCAGCCCGCGGCCCGATCGCCGGGCGCACCGGCAGGGGCACGACGCGACATGAAGAAGGCGAGCACGAAGAAATCGTCCGCGAAGACCGCACCAACCGGCAAGACGCAAAACGCCTGGGTGATCCAGGAAAAGGCCCTCAAGGAGTTCGAACGGGGCATCACCCTGATGCAGAAGCAGAACTACGCCGAAGCGCGCGGTCACTTCCAGGTCATCCTGGACAACCACCAGCAGGAGCGGGAGCTGGTCGATCGGGCCCGGATCTATGCCCGCATCTGCGCCGGCCTGGCGGAGAAGCGCGAGCCGCAGCCGCGCAAGCCCGAGGATTATTTCTACTTCGGTGTCATGAAAGCCAACGACGCGGACTACGACGCGGCGGTCACCTGGCTCCAGAAGGCGCTCCAGGCGACCCCGAAGGACGAGAAGGTCCACTACGTCCTGGCCTCGACGCTGGCGCTCAAGGGAGAGCGCCGCGACGCCCTGGAGCATCTGCGGACGGCGGTCGAGCTGAATGCCACCAACCGGATCCACGCGCGCAACGACCCCGACTTCGAGCCCCTGCGCGACGACGACAACTTCCAGAACCTGATCCACCCCGAGGAGGCGTAACACCGGCGCGCCACCCGCGGTGCGGCGGAGGAGGGGCGTGAAGACCAGGACCTCGGCGCGAAAGACCCGCCGGACGCGCCCGCCGGCGCGGAAGAAGAACCCCCGCCGACCGTCCCCCCCGGCCGCCGCTCCCACCGGCCCGGGCGGGCCGCGCCCCCCGGCCCGGC
>JBOGOE010000293.1:0-5515 GCA_050747445.1 Candidatus Polarisedimenticolia bacterium
CCGTTGTAGCTGCGCCCGAAGGCGATGGTCTCGCGGCGGTGCGCCGACTGGCTGTGGCGCAGGAAGCGGTGCAGCTGGTCGTTGGGGAACAGCGCCGCGTCCCGTTCCCGGGCCTCCCTGGAACGGCGGCTTCCCTTGGGACCACGCACGGGGTTGGGGCAGGCGCTCAGAACGACGTGCGGCAGCGTCTCCACGGCGCGCCGGATGGCCCGGTCGTCGTCGGCCACCAGGTGCAGCCGGTTCCGGGAGGGAGGCAACCTCTCGATCAGGTCCCGGAAGGCGGCGGTGACCACGCCTCTCCCGGGTCGGCCATAGCGCCCCTCGAGCACCGACCGCCGTTGCCGCTGCAGCGGGCTCATGGAGCCCCGGCGGCGCTCCCGGGCGAAGCCGAAGCCATACACGAACCACGAGTCGGCACCCGTCGCCGTCGGCAGGGTGCAGGGAAAGTACTGCGACCCCGCGTAGGTGTCGAAATCATCCACGACCACCGGCTCGGAGAGCTCGAGCTCCCGCAGCGCCAGCAGATGCAGCAGCAGAGCCTGGCGCCCCAGCCTCCGGGAGCGTCGGGTCACCGTGCTGTGATGGCACCCCGCGCTGCGGGCGATCTGCCGGTGCGCCGAGCCGGCCACCAGCCCCCGGGCGATGGGGCGGCTCAGCTCCGGACGCTTCAGGTAATAGGAGAAGGCGAAGCTCTGCTGGGAGAAGGTGCGGCGGCAGGACCCACAGCGAAAGCGTGGCACCACCCGGCCGTCGCACCGCCGGCGGTAGGTCCCGTGCGGGAGGCAGCGCAGGACGCCGGACCGGCGCTGGTGCTCCGGGCACTCGGGCCATGGACAGAAGGCGGGACGAAACGAGCCCGGCCGGATCCACTCGACGATGACGGCGCGCTCCATGCCCGCCATCCATCAAGACCCAGGCCACTTGCAGGATCACACCGGGAGTGGAGGTTGCGCGCGCAGCGCGAGATCGCCGTGTTCGCCGGCGGACGCTATCTCAATACACCCGTCCGCCGGCAAACGCTTCCGCCGCCCACACTCTCGGCGCCACTATGCAGGCGTCAGGCGGGCGGGGTCAGATCGCAGGGGAGCGTCCCGGCCGCCGGCAGGTAGCAGCGGCTCGCGTAGTCGATCGCCATCCGGTCTGAGTTGTAGCGCCAGGCGAGGGTGACGAAAGCGCGCTGGATCCGCCCGACCCAGCGCCGCGGCACGCCGGCGGGGTCCCGGTCGAAGAACTCCGGAATCACCTGCTCCTCCAGGACGTCGTAGAGGTCGGTGGCGTCGCGCCGGTCCTGCAGTTGGGTGTCGGAGTGGGTCAGCCCCTCGCCGAAGGCGAAGCCGTTGCCGCCGTCCCAGGCTTCCGCCCACCAGCCGTCGAGGATCGACAGGTTGAGCGTGGCGTTGAACGCCGCCTTCTGGCCGCTGGTGCCGCAGGCTTCGAGGGGTCGGCGCGGCGCGTTCAGCCACAGGTCGCATCCCTGCACCAGCGCCCGGGCCAGGCTGAGGTCGTGGTTCGGGAGCAGCAGGATTTTCCCGGCGAAGCGCGGCTCGGCCGCGGCCGCCGCCAGGGTCCGCAGCACCCCCTTGCCCGGCTCATCCTGGGGATGCGCCTTGCCGGCGAACAGGATCCGGATGGGGCGCGCCGGGTCCCCCAGGAGGCGCGCCAGCCGGTCGGGATCGGTCAGGAGGAGCGCCGCCCGCTTGTACTCGGCGATGCGGCGCGCCACCCCGATGGTCAGGGGCCCCGGGTCGCCGACCACCGGCGCCAGCCGCCGCCGCATGGCCCCCTTGGCCTCCCACAGCTCGGCCGGGTCGATCCCCTCCAGCCGCTCCCAGAGGTCGGCGTGCGAGGTGCGCTGCGGCCAGTCCTCCGCCAGGCGCCGGCGGCAGAGGGCCGCCATCTCCGGCGCCATCCAGGTGGGGGCATGCACGCCGTTACTGACGTGGCCGATCGGCACCTCCTGGGGCGGCCGGCCGGGCCAGAGGGGGGACCAGATCCGCCGGCTGGTCTGCCCGTGGAGCGCGCTCACGGCGTTGGCGCGGCGCGCCAGCCGGAGCGCCAGCACCGTCATCCCGAAGCTCTCGCCGGTGTCGTGCGGACGCACCCGCCCCAACCCCAGGAACTCGTCGCGCGACAGCCGCAGCCTGGCGATGAGCGGTGCCAGGTGCTCCTCGACCAGCGGCGCGGGGAAGTAGTCGTGCCCGGCGGCGACCGGTGTGTGGGTGGTAAACACCGCCCGTTCCCGCACCCGCTCGGCCGCCGCGTGGAACGTCAGCCCCTCGTCCTCCATGGCCTGGGCGATCGCCTCCAGAAGGGCGAAGGCGGAATGCCCCTCGTTGAGGTGCAGCACCCCGGGCCGCACGCCGAGCGACAGGAGGGCCCGGTAGCCGCCGACGCCCAGGATCAGCTCCTGCAGGAGCCGCGTCCGCTGGTCACCCCCATAGAGGCGCGAGGAGAAGACGTCGCGGTGCGCCGCCGCCGGGTCGCGCGACCCGTCAAGAAGGAGCAGCCGCGCCCGTCCCACCTCGGCGATCCAGAGATCGATGGGAAAGGAGCCGAGCGCCGTGTCGAGCTCGATCCAGAGCCGCTCGCCGCGCGTGTCCCGCGCCGGGTGCAGCGGCACCTTCGACACGTCGATGTCGCGGTAGTGCTCCTGCTGGTTCCCGGCGGCGTCGAGACGCTGGGTGAAGTACCCCTGCCGGTACAGGATGGTCACCCCCCAGATCGGCACCCCGAGATCGGAGCAGGACTTGAGATGGTCGCCCGCCAGGACCCCCAACCCGCCGGAGTAGATCGGAAGCGACTCGTGCAGGGCGAACTCGGCGGAGAAGTAGGCGACGGGACGGGGAACAAGGGCCGGCGCGTGCCGCGCCCCCCAGTGCGTGCGCGACTCGACATAGGTCCGGAGCGAACCGCGGGCCGAGGCGAGCGCCGTGACGTACGCCGGGTCGGCGGCCCGCTCCGCCAGCCGCGCGTCGTCGAGGTCGGCCAGGAAGGCGACCGGGTTGTGGTCCACCCGGCGCCACAGGTCGGGATCGACCGGACGGAACAGCGATTCCGACTCGCCGTTCCAGGTCCAGCGGAGGTTGGCGGCAATCTCCAGGAGGCCGCGGCGGATCGTCTCGAGGTCGGGACCGGGCATACGACCGCGGATCCTACTCCGGAGGGGCGCCGGCTGGGGCGGGAGGCGGTCCAGGTCGATCGGTCATGGGGCGGTTCTCCCGGAGCGGACCCGGGAAGTATATCGCCCTGTGGAAAAAAGCCGCATCGGGGGCGGGGGAGCGGCATCCGAAAGAGTGCGCGGGCCCGGCCCCCCATGGACGAGGGCCGGCCCGGAGGCGGTCACATGGGACAACCGACACCCCATCTTCCCGAGGGGTGCAAGGACGCGATCGGCCTGCTCACCGAATACATGGAAGGGGCCCTGTCCCCCCCTCTGGTGCGGGCGCTCGAAGCCCATCTGACGGGTTGCTCCGCCTGCGACGGGTTTCTTGTGTCCCTGCGCCGCACCCGCGACGCGGTCGGACGGCTGCGCGCCGCGGCGATGCCCGAGGAGATGCACCGCCGGCTCCACGCCTTCCTCGATGCCCGGCGACGGGGTCACGCGCAGGGCTGACCGGCGCCGGACTTCCGAACCCTGAATCGCCGGAGCGCTCCCCGCATCCATACGGGCGGATCCAAGGGGAGGAGAACATGCCGCCGGGAAAGACGCTCACCGCCTTCAGCTGGCTCTTGAGGATCGCCGCCGCCGTCATCCTGTTCCAGACCCTGTACTTCAAGTTCACCGCCGCCCCCGAGTCGGTCTACATCTTCACGACCCTGGGGATGGAGCCGTGGGGGCGGATCGGATCGGGGATCGCCGAGCTGGTCGCGGGGGTCCTGCTCCTGGTGCCGCGCACCGCCGCGCTCGGCGCGCTGGTGTCGCTGGGGGTGATCTCGGGAGCGCTCGCCGGCCACCTGACCCGGCTGGGGATCGTGGTCATGGACGACGGCGGCCTGCTGTTCGTCCTGGCGCTCGCCGTCTTTGCGTGCAGCGCCTTCATCCTGGTGCTGCGGCGCGCCGAAATCCCGGTGCTGGGGCGCTTCCTGTCCCCGGGCGCCGGCGACCCGGGCGCCGGCGGCCCCGCGGCGCGGCGGGTCTGACGATGGCGGCGGCCCCCACGACGACTCCCGCGGGCACGGCGGCACCCGCGGGCCCGCGGCGCGTCCTCATCCTGGGTGGCGGCTTCGGCGGCCTGTACGCGGCGCTCCGGCTGGAGAAGACGCTGCGGCCCGGGGAGGCCGAAGTCACCCTGGTCAACCGGGAGAACTTCTTCCTGTTCACCCCGATGCTTCACGAAGTGGCGGCGAGCGACCTCGACCTGAGCAACATCGTCAGCCCGGTCCGCAAGCTCCTGCGCAAGGTGAATTTCTTCGAGGGGGAGGTCGATCGGGTCGATCTCCGGGCGAAGTCGGTCAGGGTGTCGCACGGCTTCGAGCGGCACGCGCACGACCTGCCCTACGACGCCCTGGTCCTGGCGCTCGGTTCGGTGACCAACTTCTACGGTCTGCCGGGGCTGGAGGAGCGGGCGCTGACCATGAAGACGCTCGCCGACGCCGTCCACCTGCGCAACCGTCTGATCGCGCTCCTGGAAGAGGCCGACACGGAGTGCTGCACGGCGATCCGCGGTCCGCTCCTGACCGTGGTGGTCGCGGGGGGCGGGTTCGCCGGGGTGGAGACGATCGCCGGTATCAACGACTTCGTGCGCGAATCGCTCCGGTTCTACCCGCACCTCCGCCCCGGGCAGGTGCGGATGGTGCTGGTCCACCCCGGCCCGGTGATCCTGCCCGAGCTGGGGGAGGAGCTGGGGGCCTACGCCCAGAAGGCGCTTCAGGCACGCGGCGTCGAGATCCGTCCCAACGTCAAGGTGACCGGTGCGACCGACAAGGGGGTCTCGCTCGACGACGGGACTTTCATCCCGGCCCGCACCGTCATCTGGACCGCCGGGACGTCGCCGAATCCGCTCCTGAAAACACTGCCGTGCCGGACCGAGCGGGGACGGTTGTGCGTCGAGCCGACCCTGGAGGTCCCGGGGCATCCGGGGGTCTTCGCCCTGGGCGACTGCGCCCTGATCCCCGACCGCCGCCGCGGCACGGCCCACCCGCCGACGGCGCAGCACGCGCTCCGCGAGGGGAAGGTGGTGGCCCGCAACATCCTGGCGATGCTCCGCGGCGGCCGCCGGGCGGCGTTCGATTTCTCGGCTCTCGGCCAGCTCGCCGCGATCGGCCGGCGCACCGGCGTGGCGCAGGTGATGGGGTTCAGGTTCTCCGGCTTTTTCGCCTGGTGGCTGTGGCGCACCATCTATCTGAGCAAGCTGCCGCGCTTCGAGAAGAAGCTTCGGGTGGCCCTCGACTGGACCCTCGATGTCTTCTTCAGCAAGGATCTGGTGCGCTACCTGTCCACGCCGGTCCCGCGCGCGGCCGGCGAAGGGGCGCGGACGCCGGCCCCCGCGGGGGTGGCGTCCGATGGGTCGGCCCC
>JBOGOE010000294.1:0-11691 GCA_050747445.1 Candidatus Polarisedimenticolia bacterium
ACGGGAGGGCGCCCGGGGCGAGATCGGGTTCGCGGAGGTGGCCCGCGCCCTCCCCGGGAGGGCCGGGCTCCTCGCCTTCGCCCGCTACCGGCGGCACCGGACGAACGACGACGGCTCCGAGGCGGCCTACGCGGCGCTCGTCCTGCGCCCGGCGGGGGGCGATCCGACGCTCATCCCGCTGGGCCCGGCGGAACCGATCGACCGCATGGCGTCCGCGTGGAGGGAGGCGGTCGCCACGCTTCCCTCGCTCCCCGCCCTGGCGTCGGCGGGGGAAGCCGAGGCGCGGCGGCTCGGCTCGCGTCTGCGCCGCGCCGTCTGGGATCCGGTCGCGCCGGCGCTCCGGGGAGCTCGTCTCCTGTTCATCGTCCCCGACGGCGCGCTGCACCTGGTGAACTTCGCCGCCCTTCCCGCGGCGGGGGGCGGCGCCGGAGCGCCGGGACGTTACCTGATCGAGGAGGAGCCTCTCCTCCATCTGCTGTCGGCGGAACGCGACCTGGTGCGCGCGGAGGAACCGGGGGTTCGGCACGGTCCCCTCCTGGCGCTGGGCGGGGCCGACTTCGACGGACCGGCCGCGCCCGCGGAGGGCGACGCGGCGGTCGCGCCGATCGCGGCGGGGAGGGACGCCCCGATCTACCGCGGACCGGTCGCGAGCTGCGAGACCTTCCGGGCGCTCCGCTTTCCCCCGTTACCGGCGGCCGAGATGGAGATTGAGGAGATCGCCTCCCTGTGGGAATCGCGCCCGGCGGAGGACGGCGCGCCCGCGCGCCGCGCGCTCCGGCTGACGCGGCGGCGGGCCAGCGAGGAGGCCTTCAAGCGGACGGCCCCCGCGAGCCGCGTCCTGCACCTGGCGACCCACGGGTTCGTGCTCGCGGAGGATTGCGCGCCGCCGGGCGAGGCGCCGCGGGAGAGCCCGTTGCTCCTCGCCGGTCTGGCACTGGCCGGCGCGAACCAACGGGAGGCAGGCCCGGACGGCGGACGGAGCACCGACGGCAGACCGGACGCCGGCGGCGAGGACGGGATCCTGACCGCCGAGGAGATCGGCGCCCTCGACCTGCGCAACGTCGAGTGGGCGGTCCTGTCGGCGTGCGAGACCGGCGTCGGACCCGTCCGTTCGGGGGAAGGGGTGCTGGGTCTGCGACGCGCGTTCGAGGTCGCGGGGGCCGGCTCGCTCATCCTGAGCCTCTTCAAGGTGGACGACGCGACGACGCGCGCCTGGATGAAGGGCCTGTACGAGGCCCGCCTCGGCGGGGCGGATACGGCCGGGTCGGTCCGGCGCGCCGGTCTCGCGATCCTGCGCGCGCGCCGCGAGCGCGGTCTGGGGACGCACCCGTTCTACTGGAGCCCCTTCGTCGCCGCCGGCGACTGGCGCTGAGCGAACCGGTGTAGAGTCCCCGATACGGAGGGACCCCGTGAAGACGATCACGATCCACCACTGCCCCGTCTGACCGGTGCGGCGGGGGATCGCCGCCCGGGTGGCGGCGCGGCTGCGGGAGGATGGGGACGCCCGCGTGGAACTGGTTCCCGGACGGCTGGGGGAGATCCGGGTCGCCGTGGACGGACGCGACGCCTACGTCGGCAGCCGGCTCTGGTGGACCTGGCCCCGGACCATCCTTAAGGCGCTGCGAAGGAAATGACCCGACGCCCTGCCGCCCGCTTTGCGCTTTCCGCCCTGGCGATCCTGGCGCTCGTCCTGCCCGGCTGCACGACCTCCGAAGTCTCCGAACAAGAGAAGAACGCGGTCCTGACCGCGGCGGACCTGGCCGATTGGGGCTTCGAGGCTCCGGACGGCGGGGCCAAGGAAACCTGGAAGGCCACCCGCTGGTTCGACGGCTCCCGGCAGATCGAATACGAGTACGAGACACCGGACGGCGCCGGCGGAGACTTCCTCTATCTGACCGTGACCGTCGACCTGGAGCGCAGACCCAGCGACAGCCGCACGACCTACCTGGCCGGGCAGGCAGGGCTCGGCGTCATCAAGATGAAGAAGACCATCGAGAGGAAGGAGGTCGCCTCCTCCTGCGACTACGGCGACGAATGCGTCCTGTTCCTGCTCCTGAACGAAGGGAACCCGGTCGGCAACCAGTTCCTGGTGCGGACCGGGTTGAACGTCTACACCGTCCAGCTGGTGGGGCTCTACTTCTCCGAAGCCGAGACCTGGCACCGCCTCATGGCACCGAGGATCGAATCGGTCAAGGAGCTCCCACGCAAGCCGTCCTGAAAGGATACCCCGTGACCACAGGCTCCCGCAGCGGTCCCGCGTGGCTGATCTTCGCGGTCGGGCTCTTCCTGCTGTTGAGCGCCGGCGCCCACGCGTTCCTTGGATGGCCGATGAACCGCCGCGCGCTGATCGCGGCCGGCGCCGGCGCGGACCTGATCCGGCCCCTGGCGATCGGGTGGAACTTCGGCGGGGCGGCGATGGCCGCCTTCGGGCTGATCCTCCTCGCGGCCTGGCGGAGGATCCGGGCGGGGCAGGGGGCGGCGGTTGGCGGCGTCATCGGGGTGATCGCGGCGGCGTATCTGGTCTTCGGCGGCGCGGCGCTCGTCTACACCGACTTCAATCCCCATTTCCTGCTGTTCGTCGTTCCCGGTCTGCTGCTGGCGGCCGGGCTCTGGCTGCTGCGCGTCCGCCCGTGAGCCGTCCCGCCGCGCCGCGCTCCGGCGGCGCCCCGCCGATCCGCCCCGTCCTTCCCGAGGACCACCCGGAGTGGCTGCGGATGCGGCGCATCCTGTGGCCGGAGTACGAAACCTCCGCGCACGCGCTGGAGATGGGGGCGATCGCGGCCCGGCCGGGGGAGCGGGCCGCGTTCGTCGTCGATCGCGGCGGGGAGCGGCTCGGCGGGTTCATCGAGCTGTCGATCCGGGAGCGGATCGAGGTGTCGTTCGCCGACCCGGTCGGGTACGTGGAGGGGTGGTACGTCGATCCCGACCTCCGCCGGCTCGGGGTGGGGCGCCGTCTCATGGAGCGGGCCGAGGCCTGGACCCTGGAACGGGGGCTCACGCAGCTGGCGAGCGACGCCGAGGTGGCCAACGAGCCCTCGATCCTGGCGCACCGGGCCGCCGGCTTCAAGGAGACCCTGCGGCTGGCCCATTTCCTGAAGCGGCTGCAGCCGGAGGCGCCGCCGGGCGCCGCGACGGCCCGTGGCGACGTCCCCTTCTACGACGCCACCTACGGCGGCTTCGCGTCCGAGGTGTACGCCGCCGTCCGGGCCGAAACGTTCGGGGAGGATCTGGGGCAGAACGGCTGGCTGACGGCGGAGGAGCAGGACCTGTTCCTCGACTGGCTGCAACCCGGCCCCGGTGCGCGTCTCCTCGACGTGGCGTGCGGGTCGGGCGGGCCGACGCTGCGGATCGCGCGCCGGAGCGGGTGCCGGGTGCACGGCGTCGATCTCCACCCCGGGGCGGTGGAGGCGGCGCGCCGGCAGGCGGCGGCCGCCGGATTGTCGGACCGGGCGGCGTTCGAGGTCGCCGATGCGTCGCGGCCCCTCCCCTTTCCGGACGGCGCGTTCGATCGCCTGATCTGCATCGACGCCATCAACCACCTCCCGGACCGCGCCGTCGTCCTGTCCGACTGGGCGCGCCTGCTACGGCCGGGGGGCCGCCTCCTGTTCACCGACCCGATCGTCCTGACCGGTCCGGTCACCCACGAGGAGATCGCCGCCCGCGCCGCCATCGGGTTCTTCCTGTTCGTGCCGCCGGGGCTCGATGAGAGCCTCATTGGGCGCGCCGGGCTGCGGCTGCTGCGCGCGACCGACCGGACGGAGAACGTGGCCCGCGTGGCCGACGCCTGGGGCCGGGCGCGGGCCGCCCGCGCGGCCGACCTGCGCCGGATCGAGGGGGAGGCGACCTTCGCCGGGCAGCAGCGGTTCCTCGAGGTCGCGGCGCGGCTGGCGCGCGAGGGCCGCCTGTCACGCTTCGCCTTCTGCGCCGAACGCCCGGGGCCCGAGCGCCCCGCCGCCTTGACATCCGCCGCGCCTTCGGCGGACCCTTAGCGCCGTGTGGACGGTCCTCCTGGTCGGCGCCGGCGGCTTCGCCGGTTCGGTCGCCCGCTTCCTTCTCGGAGGGTGGGTGCAGGGACGCTGGTCCGGGACCTTTCCGGCCGGGACCCTGGCGGTCAACGTCCTGGGATGCCTGGCCATCGGCGGGCTGTCGGAGCTGGCCGAAGCGCGCGCCTTCCTGTCCCCCGAGGCCAGGGCGCTGGTCGTGGTCGGCTTCCTCGGCGGCTTCACCACCTTCTCGGCCTTCGGGAACGAGACCTTCAACATGCTGCGCGACGGCGCGTGGGGCGTCGCGGCCGCCAACGTCGCGCTCAACGTGGTGCCGTCGCTCACCGCGGTGTGGGCGGGCCGGTCGGGGGCCCACCTGATCTGGAGGTGAGGTGATGGTCCTGCCGCAGGAAGGGTGCCTGCTCCGGATCTTCGTCGGCGAGAGCGACCGGCACTCGGGGATGCCGCTGCACGAATGGATCGTGCTGCAGGCGCGCGAGCGGGGGCTGGCCGGCGCGACGGCCCTGCGGGGGATGATGGGGTTCGGGGCGCACAGCCGTCTGCACACCTTCAAGGTGGAGCGGCTGTCCCAGGACCTGCCGATCGTGGTGGAGATCGTGGACACGCGCGACAAGCTGGAGGCGTTCCTGGCCCTGATCGACGACAACATCACCGAGGGGCTGGCGACCCTGGAGAAGGCGGAGGTCCGCCTGTACCGCAGCCGCGGCCCGTCCGGATGAAACGGATCTGCGTGTTCTGCGGCTCCAGCCCGGGCCGGGATCCGGCCTATCGCGAGGCGGCGGTGGCGCTGGGGCGGGTGCTGGCGGCCCGCGGTCTCGGTCTGGTCTACGGCGGCGGGCGGGTCGGGCTGATGGGGGCGCTGGCCGACGCCGTCCTTCAGGCGGGCGGCGAGGCGATCGGGGTGATCCCGCGGGCGCTGCAGGACCGGGAGATCGGTCACACCGGTCTGACGGACCTGAGAATCGTCGGGTCGATGCACGAGCGCAAGGCGCTTATGGCGGAGCTGTCCGACGGGTTCGTGGCGCTGCCGGGAGGTCTCGGGACCCTGGAGGAGTTGTTCGAGGTCTGGACCTGGGGGCAGCTGGGGCTCCACGTCCGGCCGTGCGGTCTGCTCGACGCGCGCGGCTTCTTCCGGCCGCTCGTGACGCTCGTCGATCATCTGGTGACCGAGGGGTTCGTCCACCCGGAAAACCGGGCGATGCTGCTGGTCGCCGGCGAGCCGGAGCCGCTCCTCGACGGAATGGAGTCCTGGCGCGCCCCCGCCGTCCAGCGCTGGGTGACGGCGGCCGAGACGTGACGGAGGGAGACGCGTGGACATCGGCGGGCTGGTGCGCCGCTTCTATCTCGAGGTGGTGTCGCAGGGAGACCTGGCGCGTCTCGGGGAGTTCATCGGGCCCGACTATCTCGACTGGAACGCGCCGGACGCCGGGCGCGGACCGGAGATGGTGCGGGCGCACCTGCAGGCGCTGCGGACCACCTTCCCCGACCTGGTCCTGGCCATCGACGATCTCGTCGCCGGCGAGGACCGGGTGGTGACGCGCGTCAGCGGGCGCGGCACCCATCGGGGGGAATGGCTCGGCGTCCACCCGACCTTCCGGGTCGTGACCCTCCGCGGCATCAACATCGATCGGGTCGCCCGGGGCCGGATGGTCGAACACTGGGGCGAGGCCGACACCATCGGCATGCTGATGCAGATGGGGGTCGACCCGTTCGTCGGCCGGCTTCCCGGCTCGGTCGCCTGAGAGGAGGGACCTCGTGTCGAGCGCCCTGAAGGCCCTTGTGATCGTCCTGGTCGCCCTGGCCGTGCTGGCCATCGCCGCCGTGGGCATCGGGATGTGGTGGTGGAGCAAGCACGGGCTCGCCCTGCAGACGCAGGCGAAGACCGCCCGTGCCGAGGGGTCGGCGTTCGGCCGCGACACCGACGAACGCGGCTGTCTGGCGGAGGCCTTGCGGCGGGTCGAGGGGGACTCCGGGTTCCGCGCCGGCATCGCGGCTTCGATGTTCGTCACCGCCTGCCTCGAGACCGGCGCCACGAGCGAGGGGTTCTGCGACGAGGTGCCGCCGACCTCCGAGATCCTGACGGGCGGCGGGTGGCGCGCGGCGCGCTGCCGCGAGGCCGGTCTGGACGCGACCGTCTGCGGCACCATCCTCAAACAGGTCCAGAGCCACTGCGACGCCCGGCGCGCGACGCCGGTTGCGCTTTCGTAACGTCCGCCCGCAGACCGCGCCGGTGGCGCCTTCCGGCCTCCGGACCTATCTTCATGGAGTCGTTCCGGCGGGACGCCGGCTCACCCGGGGAGGACCTCCATGGACCTGGTTTCGACACCACGCAACGCCCGGCGGCGCACGGCCGGCGCCGGCCTCACGCTCCTGGCCGCCGCGGCGTTCCTGGCGAACGCCGGCTGCGACTCGCTCCTGGCGCGCGCCCGCGCCCATCGCGCGGAGACCGAAGTCCAGAAAATCTTCGAGAACAACCCGTCGTACAAGAAAATCGCCCAGTACGATCCGGCCGTCGCCGATCAGATGAAGGCGGCGGTGAAGGACTCGGCCGCCAAGGGGGAGTCGCATGACGTGGCGGTCGGCAAGGCGCGCGGCGTGATCACCGGTCTGGTCGCCAAGCACGTGCCGCGGGCTTCGGACGAGGCGGTCGTCGGCTACGTCTCGGTGTTCATGACCGAGCTCGATCAGCTCGCCGCCGCCGGTCCCGAGGTCTGCTACGGCGCGCTCTTTCCCAACCCGGCCCAACCGGTCAACATCGCCAAGCACCTGGACCAGCCGACCCAGGAGGCCGACCTCGCCGCCCTCGCCGAGGTCGTCCGGACCTCCAGCGAGTCGCCGCAGCAGCCGGCGTCCGAGAAGCAGCTCGGCACGGTCATGGTGCAGGTGATCCAGCGGATGAGCGCCCAGCACGGTCGCGACGTCGAGCTTCTCGACCGGCTGCAGGATCCGGCGGTCGACAAGAAGAAGGCGTGCACCCTGGTCCGCTCGCTCTACGGCAACATCCTGGAGCTGCCGAAGACGACCAGCGGGCCGGTGCTGCGCGCCATGTTCTCCGGCCAGTGAGCGGGCCCCGCCTCAGTCGTCGTCCCTGAAGCGGACCTCGCGCAGGATGGTCTCGCCGATGCAGCGCCCCTGATCCAGCCCGTTGTCGATCGCGGCCCGGTAGTGGATGCCGCCGTACAGCCTGGAGACGGCCGCCTCGGCGGCGGCCTCCTCGAACGAGCCGAACGATCGCGCCGGCAGCCCCAGCGACGCGTGCGTGTCGTCGGTGAACGGCAGCGGGCCGAGCAGGTCCCCGAGGACGGTCGCGGCGGCCCCCGACTGCACCGAGTGACCGGAGGTGTATTCGGGGAACGGCGGGGTGGCGATCGGCGGGGTCCAGGCGGCGTCGATCACCGTCCGGATGTAGGTGATCGGCCGGAGCAGGTTGTAGCGATACTTGGCGTCCCAGCAGGAGATGAACCCGTCCGCCACCGCCAGACCGGTCCGGGCGTAGGCCTCGGCCGCCACGTCGAGCGACAGATCCGAGGCGCGCGCCACCTGCCCGACGAGTGCGATCCAGTGGCCCGGCGGCGTCCCGGTCTGCCCCGGATTGTCGGCCCAGAAGAGGGCGATCGCCAGCTGCCCGGGAGTCAGCGTCGAGGTCGTGTCGTAGACCTCGCGCGCCTCCGCATGGAAGGCCGATGCGGGGTCGGTCGAGAACTCCGGGTGCGACCCGGGGTCGCACTCGGCGCCGGAGACCAGGACGAACGGGCGCAGGCGCCCCCAGCAGGGCTGGAGGGGCGCGGCGAAGGCGGGCGGGGTCGGCTCCCAGAGCCCCTCTCCTGCAGGCGGCAGGTAGGGACAGTCGTTGTGCTGCGCGAGACCGTCGGTCGCCGCCCAGGCGAGGATGGCGGCGGCGACCGCGCGACCGCGCGCCTCCGAGCGGGCCAGGACCGGCGCGGGGGCCCGGTTCCGGAGTGCGGCGGCGATGTCCTGCTCCAGCAGGTCAATGGCGGCGAGCGACTCGGCCGAGGCCCCGGCGAACAGGCCACGCACGACTTCCGCGAGCGCCGCGCCGGCGACCGCCGGCCAGTGGTATTTCGCGTGGGGCTCGACGCCCGGCAGGTCCTCCAAGCCGTTGAGCTGGCCGGCCAGGGATCGGCCGCCCGGCACGCCCGGGGCGATCGACTCGTACAGCGCGACCCCCGCGTAGCCGATGCGGCGCGACGCGACCGGCGGCGAGAGCCGCTCCGCCCGCACCAGGCCGTAGAGGAGATCGAACCAGGCGACCGGCACGGCGGCGTCGTGACGCTCGGCGCCGCCCCGTCCGAGTGCGCGTCCCGGCGGGTCGGCCGGCGCCGCCTGGACGCCGGGGGCGGCGACCGCCGCCGGAAGCAACAGTGCGAGCAGAACGAGCATCGTGCGCGACCTCATGCAAAACCTCCCGTGTCCCGACGTGAGAATGTTCAGAACCCGAAGTTGAACCCGAACGACGCGCCGGTCGAATCGCCCGTGTTGCGCCCGCCCAGCGTGTTCCAGCCGGCGAGCGCGACCCCGATCCGGTCGTGCAGGCGCCAGTAGACCTTGGCGCCGGTCCGTTCGAACTCGTCCTGGTTGCTGGGGAAGGTGAATCCCGGATCGCCGATGTCGGTCCCCTCCTCCGACTCAAGCCGCTGGTAGAAGGCGGTCAGGGTCACCTTCCCCCAGGTGGCGCCGATCTCGGTGTACAGGGGGAATCCGTCGGGCGTGTCGCCGCTCCTCAGATCGACGCCGATCTGCTGCGACAGGTAGAACCCGCGGTGCCGGAGCTGGTAGACGAGACGGAACAGCCAGTCGTCGGAGCCGTCGCCGATGTCGACGGGGGTGTTCGCTTCGTAGCCCGAAGCGGGTATGCGGAACCCGACCGCTCCGACCAGCGCGTGACGCGCGCCGCTCCCGCCCGAGGCCAGCACGAACTGCCCGAGCAGGCTCAGATCCTGGAGGTCCTTTTCCTCGAAGCCGGCCGAGCCGTCCCCCTCGGCCCGCACCCAGGGGAGGTTGGCGATCAGGGTCAGGCGATCGTTGAGGCCGTAGGCGAGCCAGACCGACAGCGACCTGGTCTCGACCTCGCCGAGCCCCGGGTCCGTGACCTTCGTCCGCCCCACCCAGAACTCGTCGTACGACTCGGAGGTGAAGGAGAAGGCGACGTCCCCCTTCCCCTTCGCGCGCGTGAAGCCGTTGATGTCGAGGGCGGACGCCGCTCCTCCCATCCCGCCCGTGACGACCGTCGCGAACACCGCCACGATGGCCGCCCCGACGCGATGCACCCGGACCCCCGAAGATCTCATGCCCGCCGTCCTCCCGATTGGATGGGCGGCAGGAGAGCAAACGGCGGGCCAGCATCGGTGAGCGGCCGGACGCGGCGACCGGGGTCGCGCCCAAATCCCCGAAGCACCGCGGGTTACGCGCCCGCCATGGTCCCGGTCGGTCCAGACCGACGCGCCGCCCCCGGGCCCCGCTCACTTAGGACTTACGCGTTCGGGGGATGCGGCCCGTAGGCCCTATGCGGGACTGACTCAAGACCGCGGGACCTCAGGACCCTTCGAGAATTCCGAGTCGCATTCCTTGACTGTATGTACGACTGTACATATATTGCATCATGTCGTTTGAGTGGGATCCCGTCAAGGCCAGGATCAATCTGCGCCGTCACGGCGTCGACTTTGCGGACGCGGCGATAGTTTTCGAGGATCCACTGGCGTTGACCATCCCGGAGGAAGGGACCCAGGAGGATCGATTCATCACGATGGGAGCGGACGCGCTTGGGCACGTGCTTGTTGTTGTCTACACGTGGCGCGGCGACCGAATCCGGATCATTTCAGCCCGCCGGGCGACGCGCAAAGAACGACGCAGCTACGAGGAGTGAGAGATGAAGCGACAGTACGACTTCGGCAAGGGGGTGCGTGGTCCGGTCATCGAAACCGCGCGTGGCAAGACGCGGATCACCATCCGGCTCGATGACGCCATCCTTGCCTGGTTCAGAACCCAGGCACACCGGGTGGGGGGCGGCAACTATCAGACCCTGATCAACGCAGCCCTGCGCGATTACATGGCGGCGAAGCGGGAGCCGCTCGAGGAGACGGTGCGGCGCGTGGTCCGCGAGGAGCTCCGCGGCTACGACGCGAAGAAGGCGCGCTGATCGCCTTCGAGGAGCTCGACCGGATCGCCGACCGCGACCGGGCCGCCCCGGAGCACGCGGCAGTCGAGCGCCAATCGACCACCGAAGACGTCGGCGATGCGTCTGAGGACCCCGTGGTCCTGCTCGAGGGTGTCGGGGTCCCAGGTGGTCATGACGCAGCGTGCCCGGAGCGTGGCGACGCCGATGAGCGTCCGGCCGGCCTGCAGCACCCGTCCGGGCCACTCCCTCTCCGCAAGCCCCGGGACATCGCCGACGATCAGGTTGGGTCGGAGACGCCGCCCGTCGCGGCCGAACGCCCGGATGGCGCCGTCGGTCGCGACCAGAAGGGGGAGGACGTCGAACCGCTCGACCCCCTCGTAGCGCACCAGCCGGGCGCCGCGACCGGCGGCCCGCTCGACGTCGCGCGCCACGTCCGGGTCGTTCCAGGGGCGGCCGTCCACGAGCGGCTCGCCGTCCGGGCCAAGGGCCGCCCGGTGCGCCAGGAGACGGGGGTGGGCGCGGGCGGTGAGGATCCGTCCCTCGCCGTCCTGCACGTGGACGACCCGGTCGCCCAGGAGGCCGTCCGGGCGGAGCTCCGCCGCCCGCAACGGCTCGCCGGCCATCGATTTCACCGGGTAGCGCCAGATCGCGGCAATCTTCATCGTCCTCCCCGCTTCCCGTTCACGCCACGAACCTGTATGTTGCGTCGTGATGGATAGGACGCCGGGAACGGGCCGGGGGATTCACTCCCGAACGAGGCAGGGATGACCGATACGGCAGGTCGCATCGAGGCGATCCTGCGGCTCCGGTTCGCGCCGGCGCACCTCGAGATCGTCGACGACAGCCTGCGGCACGCCGGCCACGCGGGGGCGGCATCGGGGGGCGGCCATTTCCGCGTGACCCTGGTGTCGGCGGCGTTCGAGGGGAAGAGCCGCCTCGATCAGCACCGGATGGTCCACGCGGCCCTGGGCGGGATGATCGGCCGGGAGATCCACGCCCTCGCCCTGAAGACCATCCCGGCGTCGGAGTGGCCGGGCGGACCGGCGGCGCCGCGATGACCACGCGTCTCTGGATCGTGGACGGCCACAACGTGATCTTCGCCCTGCCCGATCTGCACCGGCTGCAGATCGCGGATCAAGGGGACGCGGCGCGCCGCGATCTGGTCGATCGGCTGCGGCGGTTCGCGCAGGAGAGACACGAGAAGGTCCTGGTGGTGTTCGACGGCGGCACGATGCTCTCGAACCCCGAGGCCGTCGAGGAGCCGCTCCTCGAGGTGGTGTTCGCGCGGCGCGGGGAGGGGGAGGCGGACGATCGGATCCTGCACGAGGCCCGCCGGCGGCTGGAGGAGGGGCTGCTGGTCACGGTGGTGACGCGCGACCTGCGCACGCTGGCGTGGGACCTGCCGAAGGGGGTGCGGCATCTCGAGGTGCGGGACTTCTGGCGCAAACACGTGAAGCCGCCGGAAAAGGCCGCCGTCAAGCGGGTCGCGGGGGATTTCTCGGAGGTCGAAGAGACCCTGGCGGCGCTGGGGGCCGTGGCGGAGCCGGGACC
>JBOGOE010000295.1:0-9519 GCA_050747445.1 Candidatus Polarisedimenticolia bacterium
GTGCCGCGCGGTGCGGGCCGGTGCGCCCGCCCCGCGGGGCCGACGCTTGGATCGGCAGCGGCCCCGGGGGGCACGGCGTCGCCTTGACCTGACGGGCCGGTTCGCCTAGAGTCCCTCCCCATGTCGCAGGGCCACGAACCGGCCTCCTCCCCGCGCAAGGCGACCACCTTCCAGCTCGTGTTCATGACCTACGCCGTGATCTGCAGCGGGGCGTACGGCCTCGAGGAGATGGTCTCCGGGTCGGGGCCCGGCATGGCGCTGGCGACGCTCATCGTCCTGCCGTTCGTCTGGTCGGTGCCGCTGGCGCTGGTCTGCGCCGAGCTGTCGTCGCGCTTTCCGGTCGAGGGGGGGTACTACCGCTGGGCGCGGATGGCGTTCGGGGATTTCGTCGGGTACCTGGCGGGTTGGCTGGTGTGGCTGGCCATCTTCGCCACCAACGCCACCTTCGCCGTGCTCTTCGCCAACTATCTCCGCTTCTGGATCCCCGACCTGTCGCCGGCGGCCCACTGGGGGGTGGCGGTGGCGCTGGTCTGGGCGACCACCTTCATGAACTACCGGGGTATCCGGCTGGTCGGCGCCACCTCAGTCCTGTTCACGCTCCTGATCTTCCTGCCGTTCCTGGGGCTGACGGTCCTGGGGGTGCTGCACTGGCAGCACAACCCGTTCGTGCCGTTCGTCCACCCCGACAAAACGCCGCTCGCGGCGTTCGGCGCCGGGCTGCTGATCGCCATCTGGCTCTACTCGGGATACGAGAAGCTGACGACCAACGCGGGCGAAGTGGAGAACCCCTCGCGTGCCTTCCCGATCGCGCTCCTGGTCACGGTGCCGCTGGTCGCCGGGAGCTACGTCCTGCCGACCCTGGCCGGGATCGCGGGAAACGGCCGCTGGAGCGAGTGGGGGGAGTCGTACTACATGGTCGCCTCCGAAGCGCTTGGCGGTCCGTGGCTGGGGGCCGCCATGGCGGCGGGCGGGCTGATCAGCAACTTCTGCATCCTGATGGTGACCATCCTGGGCCAGTCGCGGCTGCCGATGGCGCTCGCCGAGGACGGGCTGTTCCCGAAGGCCTTCCGGATCACCCATCCGCGCTTCGGCACACCGGTCGTGTCGCTCCTGGTCGGCGCGTTCGTCCTCTCCTTCCTCGTCCGGTTCCGCTTCGCCTATCTCGCCGGGCTCTTCTCTCTCGTTCAGGTCTGCGCCTACCTCCTGATCTACGCCTCCCTCCTGAGGCTGCGGCGGCACGCGCCCGCCGGTTCGGAGGCGGCGGCGGGCGGGGCCCCCGCGTTCCGGATACCGCTCGGGCGGACCGGTTTACTGCTGATGACCGCGCCGAGCGTCGTCCTCGCGGTCGTCGTCGGGATCCAGAGCGTCTGGCACGACGGCGGCTTCGACCGGACCCAGGCCCTCGTCGATCTGCTGGTTCTGGCGTCGGGGCCGATCACCTACCACCTGTTCCGGCGACTGCGGCGAACCCCGGATCTCCCCGGGGGGGTCTAGACACGGGGTGGCGGGTGGAGGGACAATCGCGCCACTCATGGGACATCCGGCGACAGCGCAGTTGCAGTAGACCGCAACGGTCGTGGCGGCGACCGGAGGGCCCAATTTTCTGGAGGTTCGGTCCGATGCCGAAGGGTAAGGTGAAGTGGTTCAACGACAGCAAGGGTTACGGGTTCATCACGCCTGAGGATGGGGGGAAGGACGTCTTCGTCCATCACAGCGCCATCCAGATGGCCGGGTTCCGCTCGCTGTCGGAGGGTGACGTGGTCGAGTTCGAGATCGAGCAGGGCCAGAAGGGTCCCGCCGCCGCGAACGTCCGCAAAGGCTGAGCCGGCTTTCGACCAAGGCCGCACCGGGCCGCCCCCCGCCGGGGGCGGCCCTTTCGATTTCAGGGGGATTCCGGCTCCAGATGCCGGTCGAAATGCGCCGCGAGCCGCCGTTCCATGTGGGCCCGATCGGCCTCGTCGCGCGGCAGGTGCCGTTCCTCCGGGTAGATCATCAGCTCGTAGTCTTTCTGGGCGGCATTGAGGGCGTCGATGAGGCGGACGGTGTGCCGGAAGTGCACGTTCTCGTCGACCATCCCGTGCAGGATCAGCACGGCGCTCCGCAGCCGCGGGGCCAGCGGCAGCACGGACGCGCTCCGGTACCCCTCGGGGTTGCCGGCCGGCGTCCCCATGTACCGCTCGGTGTAGTGGGTGTCGTACCCGTCCCAGTCGGCGACCGGCGCGCCGATGACCGCGGCGCGGAACAGGTCCGGGTGGCGCAGGACGCACAGCGCCGCCAGGTACCCGCCATACGACCAACCGTAGATCCCGATGCGGCCCCCGTCCACGTAGGGGAGCCGCGCCAGCCAGCGGGCCCCGGCGGCCTGGTCCTCCACCTCGACGCCGCCGAGCCGGCGGTGGAGCGCGGTTTCGAAGCGCCGGCCGCGGCGCGGCGTCCCCCTGTTGTCGAGCCGGAAGACGACGTAGCCGCGGTCCGCCAGGAGCTGGGCCCGCAGATCCGCCGTCAGATCCCAGGAATCGGCGACGCTCTGCGCCGTGGGGCCGCCGTAGACGCGCACGATGGCCGGATACCTCTTCCCCGGGACGCGCCGCGGGCTGTAGATCGCGCCGTGCAGGAGCGTGCCGTCCGGTCCCGTCAGGGTGACGAGCTCGGGGGGCCTGAGCCCGAGTGACCTGACCTCTTCGTCGTCGCCGGTGGCGATGGTCCGCACGATGCGCCCGCCGGCGTCGCGCAGCAGCACGCGCGGCGGGGTGGCGGCGGCATGATGCACGTCCACGAACCACCGGCCGTCCGGCGAGAAGGTCGCCTGGTGGGTGCCGCGCTCCGGCGTCAGCCGCTCGGGCTCCGGTGCCGCCGGCGGCCGGTCCGCCTTGCCACCCCCGAGTCGGACCCGGTACACCGGTTTCTCCAGCGGACCGTCCTTCGCGGCGGTGAAAGAGACGAACCCGCCCCGCTCGTCCACCCCCTCGAGCCGATCGACGGCCCAGTCCCCCTCCGCGAGACGGCGCCGCAGGCGGCCGTCGTGGTCGCGGAGCTCGAGGTGGCGGAACCCGCCCGACTCGCTGGACCAGAGGAAACCTCCGTCGCCGAGGACCCGCAGATCGTCGTGCAGGTTGATCCAGGTCTCCGATCGATCCTCGATCAAGGGGATCGCGGCGCCATCGGCGGGGTCGAAGCGGAAAAGCCGCAGCAGCGACTGGTCGCGCGATTGCGCCTGGACCAGGAGCGACCCGGCGGGATCCCAGGCGACCCGGGCCAGATAGAACTCGCCGCCGCCCGCCGCGAAGTCGAGCCAGCGGGTCGCCCCTCCTGTGGCGGGGAGCAGTCCCAACCGGACGCGGGCATTCGGCCCGCCGGCGAACGGGTAGCGGTGCCATTCGATTTCCGGCGGCCATCGCGACGGGTGGATGATCGGGAATCGCGGGATCCCGGTTTCGTCGACCTCGGCATAGGCCAGGGAGGCGCCGTCGGGCGACCACCAGAATCCCTCGGCGCGGTCCATCTCCTCCTGGGCGATGTACTCCGCGAGACCGTGCGTGACTCCCTCCCGGGCTCCCTCGGTGAGACGGCGTTCTTCGCGGGTGCGCAGATCCATGACGTGGAGGTCCCCGTCGCGGACGAAGGCGACCCGGGTGCCGTCGGGCGACACCCGCGGATCGACCTCGGCCGCGTCGGTCCGGGTCAGACGGAGTGGCTCCGACCCGGGACGCGCCAGGAACAGGTCGCCCCCCCAGGCGAACACCACGACATCGGCGTCCCGGGCGAGGGAGTAGAGGGTGATGCCCCGGTCCTGGATCCTCTGCCGCTCGCGGCGCAGGACTTCCTCCCGCGACAGACGTTCCTCTCCCGCCGCCCCGCGCGGCGGGCGCCCGACCACCTCCCGGCGGCCGCTCCCGGTCTCCTCGCGGACCAGGACCCGCGCGGCCCCCTCTCCCTCGAAGTCGAGGTAGTAGAGATGCCTCCCGTCCCGCGTGAACCGGAACGACGCGGGGATCCGGAGCCCGGGAGGAGGAAACCGCGCGATCCGCTCGAAGGTCGGCGGCGTGCGGCCTGCGTCGCGGGTCCGCGTTGTGGAACCCGAGGCGATCCCGAGGGCGAGAACGGCGCCGATCGACAGGACGCAGGCGAAGGCAGCGCTCATGGCGCCCCCGTATAGGGCGTCGGGCCGGTTCCTGTCAACAGGAGGGCTGTTCACCTCACCGGTCACCGGGCGGAAAACCCTGTTGACAGGGAGGCAATCGCATCCTAAATAAGGGGTCCACACCGTCGGGGGAGGAAGGTGGGATGGAGCGTGGGGCGGACCGGCGGCTCGAAGATCTCCGGCTCTACAACCGCAAGCTGTCGCGTCTCTGCCGCCTGACCTCCGAGATCGCGCGGCTCGGCGACGAGCGGGAAACCCTCCAGAAGGTCGTGGACACGGCGGCCTCCCTGCTCACGGTGCAGGGGGCGCACCTCGCGCTGGTCGACAAGAAGGAAGAGGCGCTGTTCGGCGTCGTCTCCTCCGGCCGCCATCCGCAGAACGCTCCCCGGCTCAAGCTGCAGCTCTCCCACGCCTACGCCGCCCAGGAGGCGATCAAGACCTGCCGTCCGGTGGCCATCGACCGGGCGGAGGACGACGTGCGGGTCAACCCCCGCGCCCGCGAGCTGATGGGCATCCGGGGCATCGCGTACCTGCCGCTCCTGAGCGGCGAGCAGTGCTTCGGGCTGCTGATCCTGGTGACCCGCCGGCCGCACGTCTGGACCGCCGAGGATCTCGACCTCGCCGCGAACTTCGCCAGCCTGGCGTCGGTCGCCCTGGAGAACACCCGCCTCATGTCCCGGCTCGCGGAGACCGAATCGCGGCTGCGCAACATCGTCGAGCACATCCCGGCCATCGTCTACGTCTGCGACGTCAACCCTCCCTACCGGGCGCAGTACCTCAGCCCGCAGGTCGAGACGATCCTCGGGATCCCCGCGGATCGCTGGATCGACGACGCCGAGTCGGTGTTCATGAAGATCATCCATCCTGATGACGCCAGCCGCGTCGCCAGCGCCACGCGGCGCGATCAGAAGAAGGGGTTCTCGTCCCTGGAGTACCGTCTGATGGATCAGCAGGGCGAGGTCCGCTGGTTCCGCGACGAGGCGGTGCTGGTGCGCGATCCGGCCGGCGACCCGGTCGCCTGGCACGGCGTCCTGGTGGAGATCACCGGACTCAAGAGGATGCAGCAGCACTGAGACCCCGGCCGGGCCCCCGCCCGGCGCCCACCGCCTTGCGGGGGCCCCCGCCTCGCGTGTACCCTCCGCCGCCATGGATTACCTCTGGATCGCGATCCTCCTCGGTCTGGTCGAGGGAATCACCGAGTTCATCCCGGTCTCCTCCACCGGCCACCTGATCGTCGCGGGCCACCTGCTGGGGTTCGAGGGACCGCGGGCGGCCACCTTCGAAATCTTCATCCAGCTCGGGGCCATCCTGGCCGTCGTCGCCCTGGAGCGACGGCGGGTGCTGGACCTGGTCCGCCCCGCAGGGCGCTCGGGGTTCGCCGGTCTGCGAGGCTGTCTCCTGCTGCTGACCACGAGCCTGCCGGCGCTGGTGCTGGGGGCCCTGTTCCACGGCACGATCAAGGAGGTCCTTTTCCGGCCGGCGACCGTCGCCTGGGCCCTCGGGCTCGGGGGGGCGGTCCTGATCCTGGTCGAGCGCTTCCGCCCCGTCCCCCGCATCGGGAGCCTCGACGGAATCGACTACCGCCAGGCCCTCCAGATCGGCCTGTTCCAGTGCCTGTCGCTGGTGCCCGGCGTCTCCCGCTCCGGCGCCACCATCGTCGGGGCGTTGCTGGGGGGCGTCGAACGCCGGGCGGCGGCGAGCTATTCCTTCCTGGCGGCGGTCCCGGTCATGGCGGCCGCCACCCTCTACGACCTGTGGAAGAGCGCCGGGGTCCTGGCGCCGGCCGACGCGCTGCCGTTCGCGATCGGATTTCTCGTGGCCTTCGTCTCGGCCTGGGCCGCGATGCGGATGTTCGTGGCGATGCTGGGACGCTATACGCTGCGGCCGTTCGGGTGGTACCGGATCGTGATCGCCCCCCTCATCCTGCTCGCCGGGAGCTGACGTGAGCTGGAAGCGCTGGCTCCTGGGGACGCCGCTCGAGACCGACCGGGCGGCGGAGGAACGGCTGGGGGTCCCGGTCGCCCTCGCGGTGTTCTCCTCCGACGCCCTGTCGTCGGTCGCCTACGCCACCGAGGAGATCCTGCTGGTCCTGAGCACCGCAGGGGCGCTGGCGCTGCACCGCTCGGTGCCGATTTCCGGGCTGATCGTCCTGCTCCTCGCCATCGTCATCTTTTCCTACCGGCAGACGGTGCACGCCTACCCGGAGGGGGGCGGGTCGTTCATCGTGGCGCGCGAGAACCTGGGGACCCTGCCGGGCCTGGTCGCCGCCGCGGCACTCCTGATCGATTACGTCCTGACCGTCGCCGTGTCGACGGCCGCCGGGGCCGCCGCGGTCACCTCCGCCGTGCCGTTCCTTCACGACCACCGTGTCGCGGTGGCGCTCTTCTTCCTGTTCGTGGTGATGGTCGGCAACCTGCGCGGCGTCCGCCAGTCGGGCGCCATCTTCTCGGGGCCGACCTACATGTTCATCGCCGCCATGGGCGTGATGATCCTGTCGGGGGTGTACCGATCGCTGCGCGGGCTGCCGCCGGTCGAGGCCCCCGCCGGGATCCTCGCGGAGCCGACCAGCGCCCTGACGCTGTTTCTCCTGATGCGGGCCTTTTCATCCGGTTGCGCGGCGCTCACCGGGATCGAGGCGGTCAGCGACGGGATCACCGCCTTCCGGCCGCCGGTGTCGCGCAACGCCGCCCGGACCCTGGGGATCATGGCGGGGATCCTGGCCTTCTTCTTCCTTGGCACCTCGTATCTGGCCCACCACTACGGCGTCGTGCCGGCGGAGGGACAGACCGTCATGTCGCAGCTGGGGCGCGCGGTGTTCGGGACCGGCCCGCTCTACTACTTCCTGCAGTTCTCGACCGCGGCCATCCTCTACCTGGCGGCGAACACCGCCTTCGCCGACTTTCCGCGTCTTTCGTCGATCCTGGCGCGGGGCCGGTTCGTGCCCCGGCAGCTCGCCAACCTCGGGGACCGCCTGGTGTTCAGCAACGGGATCGTGGTCCTCGCGGGGTCGGCGGGGCTCCTGATCATCGTGTTCGGCGGCGACACCCACGGTCTGATCCCTCTGTACGCGGTGGGGGTGTTTCTGGCGTTCACCCTCTCCCAGGCGGGGATGGTCGTCCGGCAGCTTCGATCCCACGAGCCGCGGCGGCGGCTGCACGCGGCCATCAGCGCCGCCGGCGCCGTTGCGACCGGCGCCATGCTCCTGGTGATCGGCGTCACCAAGTTCAGCCACGGCGCCTGGATCGTAATCGTCCTGATCCCGATCTTCGTGATGGCGTTCCTGAAGACCCACCGGCACTACTTCTACGTGCGCCAGCAGCTGTCGCTCCGCGAGATCGAGCCCGAGCGCCCGATCCGGCACACCGCCATCGTGCCGATTTCGGCCGTCAACCGCGCCACCATCTACGCGGTGCGCTACGCCAAGTCGATCGCCCACGAGGTCGAGGCGGTCCACATCGCCATCGACGCGACGGTGACCCAGAACGTCCGGGAGCAGTGGAAGACCTGGGGGGGCGGGGTGCCGCTCCGCGTCCTGGACTCCCCGTACCGGTCGGTCATCCGGCCGCTCGTCGATCACATCGACGACCTGATGCACGGCCGGCGGCGCAACGAGATGGTGACCGTGGTCCTTCCCGAGTTCGTCACCGCCCACTGGTGGGAAGGCCTGTTCCACAACCAGTCCGCCTTCCTGATCAAGGGGGCGCTCCTGTTCAGGCCGGGCGTCGTGGTCACCAGCGTCCCGTTCCACTTCTCCCGCTGACCCGCCGCCCGCCGCCCCCTCCCCGAACCCCGGGCGCCGCCTCCGCCGGTTCGCCGGGCCGGGGACCGCGTGGTAGGATGCCGGCCGTTCCTGGTCCTGCTGCCCGCGGACCTTCCATCTAACCGTTTTCCCGGCCCCCGGGGCCGGTGGAAGGAGGAGGTCACGATGAGACATTCCGGCATCGTGAAGAGTGTCGTCGGTCTGGTCGTGGCGGCAGTCGCATTCGGCGGCATGGCGCTCGCCGGGCACGGCGGGAAGTGCACCAAGTCGAGCGCGGACTGCGCCGCCCACATCAAGGAGTCGTCTCAGAGCAAGGGGTGGCTCGGCATCGAGGCCGATCCCACCGAAAGTGGCGCGCTCAAGGTCCTCACCGTCGTACCGGGCAGCCCGGCCGAGCAGGCCGGACTGCGCCCGGGCGACGAGCTGACCGCCGTCAACGGCATCGCCTTCACCGAGGAGAACAAGGGAAAGCTCAAGGCGATGAAAAAGACGCACCTGACGATCGGCGCGACCGCCACCTACGACGTGAAGCGGGGGAGCGAGACTCTCTCGGTCAAGGCGACCCTCGTGAAGATCCCGGACGCGGTGATCGCCGAGATGATCGACCGGCACGCCAGGGAATCGCACGAGATGGCGAAGAACTGATCGCCTTCGCGTTCGGCACGACGGGGAGCCGGGACGTCCGTCCCGGCTCCTTTTTTATCGGCGCTGCCGTACAATGTGCGGGCGGAGGTGACGACGTGCGTGACGACCTCGAGAAGCGGCGCTTCCACCGTTTCATGGCCCTTCTGGAAGTCCGGGTGCTGCCGGGGGAGAGGATTCCGGGCGACCTGCGTCTTTCGACCATCGACATCGCGGCCGGAGGCGCCCGATGCGCCGTCAACCGGCCCCTCGACGCCCAGACGCGGCTGCAGCTCACGTTCACGATGGTCGGCGGCGATCTGCGCCAGCCTGCGGCGGTGGACGCCGAAGCCCTGGTCCTGCGCTGCAAGGAGAACCCCCGGGCCCCCGAGACGCGCCGCTACGAGGTCGCCCTGGAGTTCGTCCGGATGGAGCCCGAGGACCGCAAGCGGCTGGTCGCCTACCTCAACAGCCTCTGAACCAGGCTCCGGGCGGAAAAAAGGCCCCGGAGGAGGTCGTCCTCCAGGGCCCAAGTGGTCACGGCCGCGATGGGCCGGAACCACACGCGAGGCGGGTTAGACCACCTTGACGTTCGCGGCCTGCGGGCCTTTGGCGCCCTGCTGGACCTCGAACTCCACGGCCTGCCCTTCCTCCAGCGAGCGGTATCCGGACCCCGCGATGGCCGAGAAGTGGACGAAAACGTCCTTCCCCCCCTCGACCTCGATGAAGCCATACCCCTTGCTGTTGTTGAACCACTTCACGCGACCATTCGACACTTGCCAACCTCCACCTCTCCTTGGGAGAGGAAAGTACTCCGGGGCGTCGTGCTCCCGGGGCAGGGCCGGTGGTTCCTCTTCGGGACATTAAAAAAGCCCCAGGGGTCGTTCGTCCCTGGGGCCTTTGAAGAGTCCAGCCAAGAACCTTACGTCCTGCGAAGCATAACGATACGGACCCGAGGGGGAAAAGTCAAGCCCCATGCGGGCCCCGGCCCGGGGGG
>JBOGOE010000296.1:0-4469 GCA_050747445.1 Candidatus Polarisedimenticolia bacterium
CTACGGGGGGGCGCACCGGGCCGCGGTCGCGGGCGCCGCGGCGCGGCACGGCATCGGCGCCGACCTGACGGCCGGCGCCGTCACCATCGCGCCGATCGACCTGGCGACCGTCCGGCTCGGCTTCGAGAGAGTCAACCGCGGGCCCTGCCCCTCCGGGCCCGTGGCCTACTCGGTCCGTCTGATCGGCACCGCGAGCGGCGACCACGGCGAGGTCGCCTCGGCCGCCGGCGACGGCCTGCCGCCGGGCGCGGCGGCGGTCGTGGATCTCACCCTGCCGGCGCTCCCGGACGAGCCGTTCTTCTACCGGATCCTGATCGACCCGGCGGGGACCGAGGCGGAAACCGACGAGGCCAACAACGTGACCGACTCGCCGGCCCTGCCCTGATCCGCCCGCGCACCGCGGCAGGCGCCCGCTACGGTGGCGTCGGGCACGGGAACGGGTTGGGTCGGACGACGCCGCTGCTGGCCTGCCCGAGCGGACCTTCGCCGCAGCCGTTCTCGCCCGTCATCTCGTAGTAGTAGGCCGTCCCGGGACGCGGCACCTCGCCGTCCAGCGTCTCCGTCGGACCGTTCATCTGGGCGTCGGCGCTTTCGAAGCAGGCGTGATCGTAGGGGGGCATCGGCAGCCGGCTCCCGAGCAGCGCAGCCGGGATGGTGCCGCGATAGGTGTTGTAGTGCGACGCCACCGGGATCGACGACCAGAGGATGACCACCTCCCCCGGGCTCGCCCCGGGTTTGGCCGCGGCCGTGTTGCCGATCGGGCCGGGAATCGGCGTGCCGGGGATCTGGGGGGCGCAGTCGATCGGATCGCACAGACCGTCCCCGTCGCTGTCCGGCAGCGGCACATTGAGACAGGCGTTGGCGGTCGGCTCGCAGCGGTCGTCGGTGCAGAGGTCCCCGTCGTCGCAGGTGGGGGGGGTCCCGGGCAGGCATTGCCCGCTCCCCAGGTCGCTGGTCTCGCGCCCGTTGCAGAACTGGCGGTCGTCGCACTCCGCGTCCGAGTGGCAGAACGGCGGGGTCGCTCCGCAGGTGAAGACTTCGTTGGCCGGGGTCGGGCCCGCGCCACCCGGCGCGATGCCGCCGATGGCGAAGATGTCGGTTCCGGTGTAGATGAATTGCGACGCCAGCTCCGCGGCCGGCGTCGGCTTCGCCGGTCCGGGTGCGGGGGCCCAGGTGTCGGACAGCGGATTGTAGAACTCGTTGAGGCCGGTGATCGCCGCCCCGTCGAAGCCGCCGAGGACGTGGACGCGGCCGCCGCAGATTCCGGCGATCAGGTTGGACCGCCGCGTCGGCATCGGAGTCGCCAGCGACCAGGAATCCCCGACCGGGTCGTAGACCTGCACCAGGTCATCGACGCCGCCGCCGTTATAGCCGCCGAAGACGTAGATCATGCCGTTGCCGGGGAACCAGAGAGTCGAGTAGACGTCCATCTCGGGCCGTGGCATCGGCGCCCGCCTCACCCAGACCCCGACCTCGACGTCGAACGCCTCGTTGGCGTCGAAGGGCGTGCCGGCGTGCGGGCCGGGACCATCGCTTCCGCCGATCACATAGACGCTTCCCAGCCGCCCGTTGGCCACCCCGTTGCCGGGGACGAAGGCGGCGCCGGCGCCGCGCCGCGCCGTCGGCATCGGCGGCAGCGGGCTCCACGTATCGGTCGCCGGATCGTACAGCTCGGTGTCGGCGAGGACGGCGCCGCTCGCCTGCTGCCGCCCGCCGGCCGCGAACAGCTGCCCCCTCCCCTCCCGGTCCTCGATGCAGACCCCCGCCAGCTCGGCGCGCCGGATGAACGCCGGCGCCGCCGCGCCCCACGAGTCGGTGGGGATCTCGTAGACATAATTGGTCGAGGTGTCGGGGACGCCGGCCGCCTCGCCGTGGGTCACGAAAATCTTCTTGCCGATGATCACTCCTGTCGCCCCCTCGCGGGCGTCCGGCATCGGCGACTTTGCCGTCCAACCTGACGGGCCGCCCACCTGGATCGGACGGCAGCCGTCGCCGAGAGTCGGCGCCACCAGGAACGATGCGCCGCCGCGACCCGCCGGCATGTTCGGTCCTTCGAGCAGCTCGAAGACGATGGCGTACTCGCCGTACTCCGGAGGGCCCGGCGCCACGGCGACCGCGGTAGAGACATCGAAGAACGACACCCGCGGCAGCATGAGCGCGCCGCCGGCCGGCACCAGGTGGACGTTGCCGCTGATCACCGTCCGGATGTCTCCGATGGTGCCGGAGTGGAGGAGGACGTTGATGGCCTCGATCCGGACGTCGGTCGGCCGGGGGTTGTGTACCACGACGTCGAAGAAGACGTCGAAGAACGAATCGGCGGTGAAGGGGGGCGGCCGCGGCATCCCCATGGCGTCGACGACCTCGACCTTGACCTCGAGCGGCAGGTTCTCCGGATCGTAGGGGCAGCCGTCGTGGCCCGGGGGGCCGGGGTTGGTTTCGCAGACGTCGGCGTAATCGGGCGTCCCGTCGGCGTCGCCGTCCTGCCCTTCCGGGACCACCCGCAGCCGGATCTGATCCGTGGCCCGTTCCCCCGCCTTGTCGGTGCCGACCAGCGTGATGACGTGCTCCCCCGCGCGCAGGCAGGGATTGGGCGGAGCGTAGCCGGTGCCCAGCGATCCCTGGAGATCCGAGAACCACTCCAGCATGTCGCCGGGGAGGACGCCGTCGTCGGGGCTCATCCCCGAGCCGGCGAGGAACGGATCGCGGCACTCGGCGAACACCGGGACGCTGTCATCGGGAGGCGGACTCATCTCCGGTGACTCGATGATCACTTCCGGCCCCTTGCGCGGCAGCCGGAACGGTCCCATCTCGGTCTCGGCGGTATTGACGCCGTCGGTCGCGGTGACCCGCAGCAGGACCTGCGTGCCGCCCGGCAGCTCGTCCGGATTGCCGACGTAGACGGGCTGCATCAGGCCGGCGACGAGCGCCAGGTAATGCAGGCCGTTGTCGGGGCTGTACTGCACGGAATAGTAGAGCGGGTCGCCGTCCGGGTCGGTGGCCGCCCAGCGGATCTCGAACGGCTGGTCGAGGTCCGGCATGGCGCGCGGATCGGGGGCCAGGATCTGCACCGCCGGCACTCCCGGGCTCACACGCCGCAGGCCGGCGAGGACGCCGTCGTGGAGCAGGCGGATCTCCGAGAGGTCCAGTTCCCCGGTCGCGGTCACCGGAGTCTTGAGCGTGAAGCTGAACGCCTCGGGCGAGGGCTCGGGGGAGTCGCCGCGACCGTACGCCCCGCGCCCGTCAGCCCGGCAGACCGCGTCGCCGTGAAAATCGACCTCGATCGGGTGCTCTTCGATGACCTGTCCCTGCCGGTCGATGAGCTGGAGCCGGTACGGCTCCTCGCGGATCGGGCTGGGAGGCACGGCGGGGGTGGCGCGCATCAGTCTCCAGGCCGGCAGGATCTCCGCGAACCCGGACGGGTCGATGAGACCGCTCACCACCAGGACGTCGATCGGCGGCAGCTCCTCCTCTTCCGGCAGCAGCGGGCCGTAGGGGACGAAGAACTCGAACGGGTACAGCTGCCACCAGTTGAAGTGGCACGGGTCGAGGATCGGCTCCGGCGACGGGTCGTCCCACAGGTTCCAGAAGTAGGAGTAGCGCGCGGCATCCTGCCAGGCGGCGCTGGTGAGCTGGCCGGGGACCATGACGTCCAGCTTGCTGGAGGGGACCGGCGCGTGGAGCGCGGTGTCCCAGCCGACCAGGCCGATCTGCCCGCTGCCGAAATCCGACCCGGGGTGGGCGTCGCAGACCCAGTTGGCGCCGCCGTCGGCGTAATGGACCTGGTGGTAGTTGTGATAGACCTCGTGGGTGAAGGTCCGCACGTACCGGGTCGGGTCGGTGTTGCCGTAGGCCCCGGACGCGGCGGGGGAGGCGCAGGTGCCGGGGAGCATCGAGTAGCCGTTGCCGCTCACCCCCCCCTGCCACCAGCCGTACACCTGGTCGTAGGTCACCGAACCGAGCACCTTCATTCCCGCCAGCGTCGCCCGCACCGGGCCGGGATCGATCATGCTCGACAGATCGAACGTCGTCTGGAGCGGCGTCGGGTTGACCCAGTAGGAGAGCTTGCAGGGGGCCAGCGGACCGCTCTTCCGGAACCAGTCGAGGCCGCTGCTCACCAGGGACGGATTGGGGGTCTTGGTCGGCGGCGTGAACGGGTTGCCGTCATGGTCGTACTGCAGCCGGACCCCCTGCACGCGGAACCGCTTGTTGTGGACGAAGGTGAAGTTCTGCCCCGCCGGATCGATCGCCGTGATGCCGGCGGTCGGGCTGCTCAGGTCGAGCTCCATGGTCACCGTGCCGCTGGCGGGGGAGCTCCAGTTGAAGTTGAGGCTGCTGTTGGCGCCGGCCGGGGCGGCGCTGGCGAACGGCACGATGCTGATCGGCCCGTTGGCCGCCGGCAGGACGGCCAGGATCGACAACCCCTGCCGGATGGTCAGGGTGCCGTTGACGCTCACCGGCGTGAACAGCGG
>JBOGOE010000297.1:0-7364 GCA_050747445.1 Candidatus Polarisedimenticolia bacterium
CTCGGGCCGCGGCCGATGCGGGAGGATGTTCCGGACCGTCTTGTGAGATGCAGCCCCGGCGGCGGGAGGTGCTGGCACCGCCGCGCCAGCATCTCCAGCGGGTCGAGCGTGACGCTCTCCTCGCTGCGCGTCGGATGCACTCGCCGGCCGCGGTAGGTCGCCCTGGTCCCGTCATATCGCAGGCGCCCCAGAGCGATGGGCGGATGCACCAGGTAGCGGCACCGCCGCTCGACACCCTCCGCGTCCCAGGGATCCACGCGGATCGCGCTGTGCACCGAGCATCCCGAGTGCCGCCAGGACAGCAGCCCCGAGGCCGCCTCGTCCTCCAGCCGACCACGCTGGCGCAACATCGTGATCACCCGGCGCCGGAACAGCTCCTCCGCCACGCCGGCCGGCGGCAGCGCCAGCGGGCTGAACTCGCCCGCGCCATCGACCACACCGGCCGTCACCAGCGCGTGCAGATGCGGCTGCCAGTTCGCCAGATCCCCAGAAGTCTGGATCGACACCACCATCCCGGGCACCGCGTGCCGGTCCTATGATCGAGCGGCCGTCGGGGTGCGGCAGGTACCCCATCCCGAGCGGGTTGATCTTGTAGCCGTGTCGCCGCAGACCGAGGTCGTCGACGATGTACGGAGGCATCAGGCTCATGGTGTACGACAGCGTGGTGACCTTGAATTCGGGGGCCTCGGGCCACGGCTGCGAGGTGTCGGAGGCGCCGCCGGTCTTGTGGCGCGCTTCGAGGACCACGACCCGCTTGCCGTATTTCCCGAGGTAGGCGGCGGCGATCAGTCCGTTGTGACCGCCGCCGATCACGATGGCGTCGTAGGGCGGTGCGGGCATGCGGCCTCCATGGGGATGGAACCAGGCGCGAGGGACGGATTCTACGACCACCCGGACCGCCCCGCGCCGCGGGTCGGTCCCATTCGCGCCGCTGTTTTACGGGGCGCGTCCGCGATGCGCGGGCGTTGCGCGCGCCCCGACGGCCGCTCCGGATGGTGGGATGGGGCGATGCCGTCGGGACGCGTCCGGTCACTCCGGGCGCGGCCCGCGGTCGAGCAGTCGGAGTTGCACCGCCTGGGCGAGGTCCCCGTCCCGGACCTCGGCGCTCCCCTCGAGATCGGCGATGGTCCGGCCGACCCGAAGGATGGCGTCATAGGCGCGCGCCGACAGCTGCAGGCGTCGCGCCGCCTGTTCGAGGAGGCGCCGTCCGGCGCGGCCCGGTGCCGCATGCCGGCGCAGCAGCTCCGGTGTGAGCGCGGCGTTGGTGCCGACCCCGGTTCCCGCCAGCCGCTCCGCCTGGCGCCGGCGGGCGGCGCCGACGCGCGCGGCGGCAGAAGAGCTACGCCGAGATCGCCGAGAGCCTGAAGGTCCCGATCGGGACGGTCAAGTCGCGCCTGTCGCGCTGTCTTGCGGCGATCCACCGCGCGCTGGTTTCCCGCGACGGCGGCCCGTAGCCGGGGGTCGAACCCGCGGACAGGACCGTCACGACGTCCACGATGTGGAACTGGAGGGGAGGCTCGAAACAAGACACAGGATGGAGAGCCCGTGAGGGGGAGGGAGAATGCCCGGTCACGATGAGTACCAGGAGGAAATCGCCGCCCACGCAGCGGGGCGTCTGGACGAGGGAGCGCGGAAAAATCTCGAGGCGCACCTGGCTGCATGTCAAGAGTGCGCGGACGTCGCCACCACGTGGCAGGCCGTCGCCGCCGGTATCCGCCAGAGCGACGATAGTCTGTTCGGCCCGCACCCCGCTCCTTCGTGCCTCCGCCGGCACGCGGCGGGTGTCCGCGTGGAGGAGTCGGCGTCTGTGGTCCGCCATCTGGAGAGCTGCCCCGCCTGCGCGCTGGAAGTTTCTGTCTGGAGGGCCGGGGGCGCGCGGGTCGGGTCCGGCTCCTCGACGGCCTCGACGGGCGCGCCCGCCACGGGGATCCGCCGACGGCCCTGGCGGTCTGTCGGAGGCGCCCTGGCCGCGGGAGTCCTGATCGGCCTGGCGATCCCGGCACTCCTGCACCGCGCGGCGCGCGACACGGTCACGCCGGCGCCGCCGAGTCCCGCCTCCGGGTGGGGCGGGCCGGTGCAACTGCTCGTCTTGAATGAGCCTCTGCGCGGCGAAGCCGATGTCCCGGAACACCGGGTCTCCACGAGCGCGCCGTGGATCGTCATCGCCACTCGTCCGGCGGTCCCCGTGAACGCCGCGCCCGACGACTTGTTCCGCTTCGAGATCGTGGGTGCGGGCAGCCGCGTCGTCTGGGATGTCGACGTCCGAACCGACTGGATCGAGCAGCAGCTCCGATCGGCGGAGGTCGTGACCCTCGCGGTCGCGGCGACGGATCTGCCGCCATGTCGCTACCGGCTGAGGGTCCGGCCCTCGAGCGGCGCCGCGGAGCCGCTTTTGTCTCAAGTGCCCTTCGAGATCCTGCCGTAAGCCGGCGGCCGGACGCCGCTTCTTTCTTACTGCGCGGGAACTGCGTGTCGGGAATCCACAAGAGTCTAGACGAACGGATCACCGCATGGAGCGGCGAGACCGAGGCGTGTCGGGCGCCGATGCGCCCGCCCATCCGCCTCTTCCAATCGGGAGGTGAACGATGAAGGCTCGTTCAGTCCTCATGGCTCTGGTCGTCGTCACGGCGCTGGGTCTGGCGGTCGTGATCGCCGGTCCGGCGCCGGACACCGCGGGCCCGGCGAAGACGCTCGAAAACATCACGGCCGCGCCGGGCCCGGCGCCGGCCAGTCCGGAGGCGGCGTCGCTCGAGGCCGATCCCTTCTATGGAGCGGGAGATCTGGAGACGGTGGCGAAGACGTGCGAACGCTGCCGGATCCTCGCCGGCCGGAGCTGTCCCGGCAGGCCGACCGGATTCGCCTGCAACGACAACGGCTGCGTCTGCATGCACTGCAAGGGCTCGTTCGACTGCTACCGTCCGTAGGACCGTTCCGTCGACGTCCGGGGGCCTGCAATGCGTCTACGGGCCCCCGGGCGCCCGACGAGCGGCCACCCGCGCCATGCAGAGACTCGTCGTCCCGTTCCTCGTGACGCTCGGCGCGCTCGGCGCCGGAGCGTCGTCCGCCTCGATCGGCACCGGCGCGCCGGACGTCGTGAAGGCTTCGTTCGAGCGCCGCGTCGGGAACATCGAGTACGCCGTCGTCGAAATGTCCCGGAGGCCGGAAGGAATCCACCTCCCGGACGGCGCCTCGGGAGATCTGTGGTACGGCTCCATCATGCGCCGCGTGCGAGGCGAAACACTCCTGGACAGCGCCCACTATGTCCCCGTCCTCGCCGAGTACTTCCTGGGCCAGCCGCAGCGCGCCTGGTACGACGCCGATCTCGACGGCGACCTGGCCGACGAGGCTCCCGCCAGGCTCTGGAACTACCCGGGGATTCCCGGCGCGCGCGCCTTTCTGGCGGGCCTGCGCTGGACCGTGCGGGAGGCCGCCGGCGAGTTCCCGGTCGACTGGACGGTCCGCGTGGTCCTCGAGCCGATGGAGGACGCCGACCACGGGCCGCTGCACCGGCTTCAGATGGTCCACGTCATGCAAGGCCGCGTCACGCTCGAGGGCAAGTCGCATCGTTCCTTCCTGTTCGACGGCAACGGAGACGGGATCTACACGCGCGATCCGGCCGACGGCCTCTTCGTCGATCTCGACGACGACGCGCGCCTGGTCGTGGACGAGATCTCGGCGGAATTCGCCCCGCTGTCGGTGCCGTTCCAGATGGGGACGCGAATCTACGAGCTCCAGCAAATCGATCTCCAGGGGAGGTCGCTCTCCCTGCGCCGGCTGGGACGAGCCGAGCCGCTCGCGCCGCCGAAACCGGGGGAGCCCGCTCCGGCATTCTCCTTCCGCGATCTGTCGGGCCGCGAAGTGCGCCTGGCGGACTACCGCGGCCGATTCGTCATCCTGTTCTTTCACGCCTCCTGGTGCGGCGCCGCCGCCCGCCACGCCGAGGCGCTGCAGGCGCTCCACGATCGGCGCGACCCGGCCGGTCCCGTGATCTTGGGAGTCTCGTTCGACACCGATCGGGCGGCGCTCGAAGCATTTCGGAGCAGGCTCGGCCTGACCTGGCCGACGTCGTTCTCCGGACGTTATCCCTGGGAGGATCCAATCGGCCGCAAGTACCAGGTGAGGGCGGCGAGCGCCGCCTACCTGATCGATCCGCAGGGGCGTCTGGACGGGGCGTACCATGACATGACGGCGCTCACGACGCGGCTCGCCGAGCTGGCCCCGTATCCACTCTGAGTGAGCCGGTGTAGTTGTCCACCGAAAGGTGCTGCCGCTTTCCTGTGGACGTCCGGACGCGAAGGCTGTCCTCCGTGGCCGCGAACGCCGTCACGGTCACGTCGGCGTTAGGTGCGAAGGACGACTGGGTGCGCGTCCATACGGTCATGCGGTGGCGAGCGCACAGGGACGCGACGCTGGCCTCGGAGATCGCTCCGCAAGGCAGGGTTTACGCCGCACGCAGTAGCGTTACGATCGGCAGCGCTTGACGCCCTGCGTGATACCTGACCAGCAGATCGAGGTTCACGCCCGGCTGCCCGCGGATGAGGGCCTGTGGAGTGGCGCAGCGGGAACGCCGTGGCCATCGCGGGCGCGGCTCGAACTGTGGCGCCCTCTGGGCCGGCCGCCGATGGTGGTAGACCTCGTCGGGAGTAGCGCCTCGGACTCGCGAGTGGGGCCGGTGGCCGTTGTACCAGGAGAAGTAGAGTGTCACCTCATTCTCGAAGGTGGCGAGTCTATACGGGACAGACACCAGCCGCCGGGTGCACTCGTTCTTGAACGTCCGGATGCAGCGCTCGATCACCGCGAGGCTGCCGTACCTGCCGATGGCGCCGAAGCGCTGCCGAATCGATCGTCGGCGGCACCAGAGTTTGAACTATCTCGCGGTGAACTGCCGGCCCTGGTCGGTGACGAGATGCCGAGGCTTGTGACCCACCTCCCGGAAGAGCCGCTTGAGGAAACCGCGAACGGCGACCGACGCGGGCTGGCGACGGAAGACCGCCGACCCCATGACGCGACGTGAGGAGTGGTCGACGGCAATGGCCACCCACCAGGAGAATGGCCACACCTGAGGCAGGGCGAAGGGAAGCCACGGGATCCAGAACCCGAGCGCGGTGGGCACGGTGGTCAGATCGACATGCCAGAGGTCGTTCGGCTTCCGGGCGGTGATCGTGCGAGAGGCGGCCCCCGGAGTCGCGGCCGGTCGTGGCCGTGGCCTGGCTTCGCGCAGTGTCCGGCGTACCGTCGTCGGGGCGAGGTGAAGACCCGCGCGCGCGAGGATCTGGGCGATTTTGACCCTCCCCATGGCGGGGCAGAGGGTCTTCAGCCGATGGACAAGGTAGCCGACCAACTCGGGGAACCTGTTCACGGGCTGCGCGATCTGAATCAACGCGTCTTGACGGTGGAGCCGTTCAGCTAGGCGGCCATCAGCTCGAAGAACCGCTGCTGCGGTCGCAGCTCCTCGAAGTCCATCGCCGTCACCTGGCCATTCGCGCCGAAGAAGTTCCGGCTGGTCGGATCGACGAAATTCACGCTGACCAGCCGGGCGGCGTTCGGGAACGAGAACCCGCGGAGCATCACGCCGTTCACCACGCTGAACGTCGTGGTGACGCCGCAGATGCCGAGGGCCAGGACCGTGACGGCCATCGCGCAGAAGTCTTTCTCCCGGAGGAGAACGCGAAGCCCGACACGAAGGTCCTGGACGAAGAGGTCGGTGCGCATCGAGGTTGCCCGGCACGATCCTACGACGGTCGCCGTCCGTCCGTTCCTGGAGTTTCGACCGGCCCCCGCGGGAGCGGACCCGGCGGACGGGCCACGGGCACGATTCGGCCTCTCCTGGCGTACTATCGGGATCATCCGTCGTCCCTGGGGGGTGCGCCCCTTGCAGAGAATCACCCGTCGGGAAGGCCGTCCGGGGCCTCTGGCCATCCTCCTGGTCCTGGCCGTGGCCGGGGGGGCGGGTGCCCGGGAGGCTTCCGGCCGGGCCTGGGCGGGCCGGCCGCTGATCGAAGCGCTCCAGCACCTGCAGGCCGGGGGCCTGAGGCTGGTCTACAGCAGCGACGTCGTGACGGCGGCGATGCTCGTCAAGCAGGAGCCCCCGGGCCGCGATCCGCGCGAGGTCCTGGACGCGCTGCTCGCCCCGCATGGTCTGGAGTCCCGGGAGGGCCCGGGTGGGACGCTCCTGGTCGTGAGGCGGGAGGCCACCCGGGCGACGGGGGCAATCGTCGGAGTGGTGCGGACCCGCCGGGGGCACCGGCCCGTTGCCGCCGCCAGGGTGCTCGCCGAGGGGACCGGGCTGCAGGCCCTCACGGCCGAGGACGGCCGGTTCCTTATCGCTGGCCTGCCGGCGGGCACGTACACCCTGATCGTGCAGGCGCCCGGCCTGCGCCTGGAGCGTTTCGAGGGTGTGGTGGCCGGAGCGGACGGGCCCGCGGAAGTGACGCTCGGCCTGAAGGCCGTGCCCGCCCTCCTGGAGCGCATCGTGGTCACCCCCGGGCGAAACCCGTCGATCGACCGGCGGCCCGACTCGGCGAGGAGCATCGAAGGCGGGGCGTTCGAGCGGACGGCGGCGGTCGGGGACGACCTCTTTCGCGCCCTGGCGGCGCAGCCCGGGATCGTCTCGGCGGACCTCTCGGCCCAGGTCGGCGTGCACGGCGGCGAGCCGGGCGAGGTGCTGATCCTGCTCGATGGCCTCGAGCTCCACGATCCGTTCCATCTCAGGACCTTCCAGCGCTTCTCCGGGATCATCGACGCGCTGTCGGTCGGCGGCGCCGAGTATTACGCCTGCGACTACCCGGTCCAGTACGGCGACCGGATGGGCGGCGTCCTCGACCTCTCGTCCTCCAACCCGACCGCCCCCGGACGGACCTCGGTGGGGAGCAGCTTCATCAACTCGCGGTTCATGACGGAAGGCACCTTCCGGGAGGGCGCCGGCAACTGGCTGGTCTCGGCCCGGGCGTGGCACCCCGATTCCGTCGTCCGGACCGTGGACCGGGAAGGCGAGGGTTTCGCGCCGTCGTACTACGACCTGATGGGGAAGGTCCAGATCCCGGTCGGCGAGCGCACGGTCCTGGCGGCGAACCTGCTCGCCTCGGGCGACGAGGTCGAATTCATCGACCCGGACGGCGAGGAGGCGGTCAACGCCGGCTCCGGCAACCGGTACGCCTGGCTGACCCTCAAATCGCTCTGGTCACAGCACCTCTACTCGCGCACCATGGTCTCCTTCGGCCGCATCCAGAGCCGGCGGGACGGCCGGATCGACGAGGGGGCGGAGTTCTCGGCGGTGGTGCACGATCGGCGCGCCTTCGACGTCCTCGATCTCGCCCAGGACTGGAGCTATGGTCCCTCGGAGCGGCTGCTGGTCAGGTGGGGGC